>JBILVV010000365.1:0-5137 GCA_044370255.1 Pirellula sp. | reverse complement strand
CGCGATCGCTTTGATGAAGTTCTCTCCATTCATCGCTGTACTGGCCATCTCAACGCGTTCGACAATGATGTCTCGCCATTGATCGGGTTCAGCCGAGGTGGCGAAACGCCCTTGCTGTCCTGCGCGAAACTCCATACCCAGGTGATCCGGTATACGCAATTCGACTTGATGGGTACGGCTAGGAGCAAAGTTGAGCAACGGTTCACCCAAGGAGAGCATTTCTCCCTCCCGTTGATGCAGTTCGCTCTGGATCACAGTGCCACTTTCCTGCGCGAAGACGATCGCGTTTTCAAGCTTCGAGTTGATCATCGCCAACTCTTTGCTGATCGCGGCGACGTTGGATTTTTCCTCGCCAGCCTTGGCGGTGTCGCTCGCTTGAAGAAAACGGATCATCGCTTGATTTCTGGATTTCCACTCGGACTCCAATTTCGCCTTCTGGATGACCAAGTCCTCGGTATCGAGTTCAAACAATATCGCCCCTTGGGATACCCATTCCCCGCTTCGGAAATAGGACTTCTTCAGTTTTCCAGAGAATGGGGCAGAGTACACTCGCTGCTGGGAGCTGACCAGCGTGCATGGAATACTGAGCGAGTGGGGCCACGGAAGAACAAGATAGGTAATGAAAATCGCGGCAACCGCCAAAACCAGGATTCGGCGCCCGGTCCCCGAAAATGCTTTATGCTTCGCGGTCTTGGCCAACTGCTCACCGAAACGGGAAACAAAGGACTGATTCAACCGACTCGCCACCACCACGTATTCCGCGATTCTCTCGTTGCACGATTCGAGCATCGCAATCTCATCTCGAGTAAAGGGTCGATTCTCCTCACGACGCAACGTGCAAACCGCGACGACCTGCCCGTTGTGGTTCAGAGGCATTGAAAGACAGGAACTGTTCCCGCTCTCTAGCCGCAGCGCCTGATGCAATGCGCAATTCAAATGTTTGGATGTTTCCTCCGAAGAACTATCTTGCTGCAGGACGATCGTATGCCCTGAATCGAGTGCTTCGGTCATGGCTTGTTCGATCGCAATACACCCTGGTGAGCGTCGGTATACCGACTCAGAGCCCGAGATCGCCAGCAACTGAACCTGTTTCTTATAAACAACTCCAAACGACACATCGATGCAATGCAACTGGTTGCACAGTCCATTGACAAAGTGGAATGCAAGTTCCGTTGGGTTGTCCCAAATCCTGCCACTGCAGAAGGTTGTCGAGAAGCTCGAACCTTTGGGCCCTTTCCCCTCGCTCACTTGCAATTCTTCGCTCGCGGAGAATCGCGTGGGGTTCTGAGCCGTCAACTCCAAAACCAATGCTTGAAACTGCTCGAGAGCTCGCTTGGCAGCCGTCGCATCCTCGGCAGAAACGACCACGCACGCGACGCCGATCGGTCCACCCGTTGCTAGGCTGGTGGGTACTGCAATGACCGCAGTCTTCGTCCCTGTTGTTCGTTCTACGAAGAAGCTGGCCTGATTCTCTTGGGTCGACATGCATTCGAGCATCGGTACCGAACACAGTTGCTGCCATGTCTCCGCAGGCACATCCCCGAAACAATGTTCGTGTTCGATACGCTCTCCGTCGACATCCGCACGGATCATCGCGAAAGGGGCCCCAAAGTACTCTGCGATCGACTCGATACCTTTGGAAAAACGATTTCTAAAGTCGTTTGTTTTCGATGCGATCGATTGGATCGCTTCCGAGCATTGCTGGAAATCTATGTCCCCGGCAACAGGGACGTTGAAGATCGGAGTTCTTGTTGTTGGGTTCAGTTCGGTCTGCATAAAACACGCCTTGCTTTGACGTTTTCCGACGGGCTTTTAGTTGTTGGCAAAGTTTACGAGGAACCCGGCTGGAAGGTTGTCTCCCTGATTTTCAATCTCAAACATGCACCGAATCGTATTGGTGCTCGGATCGATCATCGGTGCCACGGATGTCAGTTTTGCTTCGATCGTTTGCAGATTGCGAAACGATGTCTTCAGCGGGTACATACTGCCGACTTGAAGCTTGGACTGGGTGGAACTTGGAACATGCACTTCCACCTTGAGGACGTTCGTATTGACCACTTCGAGAATGCTTTGGTTCTCCTGCAATCGTTCGCCAATATTCGCTTTGATGCGATAGACAACGCCATCGAAGGGAGCGGTCAAGGTCAACTGCCTGACTCGTTCCTGCTCGATAGCGAGTCGCTCCTTAGCAAGCTGAAGATTTCCCTCGGCAGTGATGAGATTCGCGCGTGCCTTTTCCACTGCAGCGCGTGCAATTTCAAAGTCTTGAGCGGCGACAGCGCGGAGATCGGTAACCGATTGAAGCCGTTGCAAATGCTGCTCGGCAGCTGCAAGCTCCGCACTCGCCAAGTCGATCGGTCCAATTTGCGTCGCCGCAACTTCGGCCGCTGTCAGAGTCGCCATGGCCACTCGATCATGCATGCGAACCAATGGCTGACCAGCACGAACCAGTGCCCCTTCCTCCACCAGCAACTCCTGAATAACGCCAGCAACATTCGGATAGATAACGGCTTGCAACGATGGCCGTGTGATGCCTGGTAGGCCAGTATCTTCCTCCGTGGAGGCAGACGGCAACTCCCCTGCTATCCCGAGAATACCGGTTCCCAGCAAGGCGAAGACTGTGTAGTTGACCCAAGAATGCATGAGGGATACCCCTTCCATTCAAAATACGGACGATACTTTTTCCGAGAAAACCTAGGTCAAACCTGCACTGGGGCTCGGTTTTGCGCGAGCGAAGAGCCAGATTGCTCCTCGTCATTAACTAAAAATCATGATGTAGGACCTGTAGCGGTTCCTCGGATGGAAACACCTCTTCTCATCCGACGTTTTGTAAGGATAGTGCGATGGTGAGACGAACCGAGCGCTACTCCTGCTTGCCGCCCCGTTGGCCGGATCGGGTCTCGACACGAGCATCTTGGCGAACGGCGGAGTCTTGGGATAGAACCCCACCACGCAGCATGTTCCAGAAGGCAACAACACGGCTCTGCATCGAAACATTCCGTTGTGTCTCCTGATCGATCTCCGACTGCTCGCGTAGTTGCTCCTGGATCACCGCGCTGGTCTCTTCCACGTCGCGGTACTCGGTATCGACACTCGAAGCGGCGATCTGAGTCACTTCCGCCATAGTCGCACTTCCTGCTTGCTCCTCTTGAACTTCAAACGTCTGAGTGGACGAGTCCAACTTCGCGACGAGAGCAAAAGAACTTGGTGCCGACTGTTGTAAGGATTCAAACTCGCGAGCTAATTCAAGGTCCTGCGAAAACTCGACGGTGCTGATATCTATTGCCATCACATCCACGCTTTGGGGTGCAATGTCGGAGGTAGTAGCACTAGAATCAGGCGAAGTCATCTGAGTGGGTTCCGAGTTCGGCTCGGTTGCACCACTTTCAACCGTTACACGATCCGAAGGCTCGGAAACGCGAAGCACTTCCACCCTCGCTTGAACCTGTTGCTCAACTACCGGTGGCAAAACGGCATCAACATCGATTTTCACCGTCGTCTCAACGCTGGCTGCTGAACCATTGCTCAGCTCTGTAGTCGTTAGGCGATAAGTGAAACTGTAAGCTCCCCAGACACCACCCTGCGAGTCCAACTTCAAACCAGGGATATTCCAGTTGGTCAATTCGACCCAATCGAGCGGATTGGTTGACACATGGGATTGAACGCCGTCGGTAATTCTCATCCCCGTCGGGATACCACGCACATGCAGCGAAGCAACTTCGCTGCCATCGGTATCGGACAGCGAATACCCAAGCGGAAGCGCCAGAGTCTGACCTGCACTGATTCGGCCACCTATTCCGGTTATCTGTCCCATGTCTGCAACCGCAGCGATTTCGATCACTCGCTGGAAGGTCTGGGTATAGGCTGGACCATGAGATGTATACACGTCAACATTCGCGAGAATCGTTCCCGAAAGATTCGACGGTACTCGATACCGGAGCGACCCAAGGGACATGCCAAACACGCTTACCGTTCCGCTTTGATCCGCAACGCGAGTCGCTCCATTCACATCGGAGACAATCGTTCCGACCGGTAGCCCCCGTACCACGACATCGGTACAGGTTTCGCCATTGGTATCTATCTTGGTAACCGCTACCGGCCAAGTGAATACTGTATCTTCGGTTCCTTGAATGTTGACAATTTCAACATATAACTGGTCGCGATTGCCTTCAATGGTGACACTTACGGAAGCATTCGCTACGAGACCGAACGAATCCTCGATCTGATATCCGATGACTACTGCGGCGGTTTCACCGACGCTCAGATAGTCATACGCTGTGCCCGCTTGATAGATCAGATTGCCACCAACGATCTGCACCTGACCAAATCCCTGTGAAATTTGAGCTGTTCGGATCGAGATTAAATCATTGGGATCCTGGTCGTAGTCATTCGCAAGAACCGAGATCGTCGCAACATCGTTCTCCTGAATAGTAATGGAGTCATTGACCGCAACGGGAGCCTCGTTGTTGTTCAAGACCTGAATCGTGAATGCGGCAGTGCTGTAGCTTCCATCTTGCGATGTTGCACGAACGACAATGCTGTGCGATGTATAGAACTCGTAATCGAGAGGACCGGTTTGTGAAACAATTCCTGTGACTGAGTCAATCGCAAACCTTCCACTCGCACTGTCATCCAGCGAGTAGGTGACACCATTGGTTGTCGCATCGCCATCGATCGCTGATGCAGTAATTCCAACCGGTACCACTCCAAACGTGTTTTCAAATATCGCATTTGGATTGGGGTTGGCATCAATACTGATAGTAACATCGAACTCATCGACATCGTTGATCGCGATGGCGAAGACCTGATCGGTATACGATCCATCCGTCGAGGTCGCTCGGACCGTGATCGATCGGATTGCACCGTCGGCTTCCCGATCGATCGCGCCAGCGACGGTGACGACACCGGTCGTGCTGTCGATCGCGAATCGACCACTATCGTCGTTAGCCAGCGAGTAGCTGATCACGTTATTGGTAGCGTCCGCATCAGAGGCGTTAGCAGTGATTCCTACCAGCGTTCCGACCGCTGCATTCTCGTTCACATGGTTGCTGGTTGCGTTGGTGTCAACCACTGCTCCTACATCGAATTCATCGACGTCGTTGATCGCGATCGTGAAGATCTGATCGGCATGCGATCC
>JBILVV010000301.1:0-6281 GCA_044370255.1 Pirellula sp. | reverse complement strand
GCTGAATGCGAGCAAAAAACACTCGCTCTGGAAAGACCTACCCTTTCCATTAGCCGAGCACAGCGGCAGCGAACATTTTTTCAAAGTTGGATCAATACTCTACCGTCAGGGGCCTTTGACGGTGATGAAAAAAGGCTCGCTGCTGAAAGTGTGCTTCATCACGAAGTTGATCGAAACATGCACCGTGATCGGCACCAAATGCCGCTCGACGACCGATGCATCCGGGTTCGCTTTGAATGTGATGTAGCCCGCCGACTCGCCCGCGGTCAACAGTGTCTTACTCGCTCCGATATCGACCGACACTCCAGGCGGCAGAGGATTGCCATAGGGTTGCTCCAAATGCTGCAACATCGCATCCAGGGTGACGTTCCCTTTGTAATCGGGAGCTCGTTCGACTTCGATATCGATCCGCTGCGATGAACCAGGCTTGAGCTCGATGTGATTGGCGCTCAGCTTGATGCTGCGGATGTCCATCGGTTTTGCGACCGAGACCGTGTGCTGGTCGACTGGGTAGTGGCCGCGGCCTCCCCCGGGCATGTATACCTCCTGCAAACAGGATGCTCGCGACTGTAGCGGTGTCTTCGACCCGTCGGCTTCCGCGTGTTCTGATGATCCGAGAATATGGATATTGGCCATGCCATGAGGAGCGTCCGCTGCAGCAGTCAACCAAATAGCTCCATCGGGTCGCGAAGGAAGTATTCGGCCTGCTTCGGCTCGCACACCGGGAGGCAGCCCTTCCACCGCCAGTTTTATCTCTCCTGCAAAGCCATTCCGCCGTTGCGCTCGAACGTAGATGACGCTCGCTCCTCCGACCGCCAACGGTGTCTTATCGGTATCGGCCTCCAACAAGAAATAAGGCTTGGCCTGAGTCACATGCAATGCATAGGGAAAGTCCTTTCCACCTCGTCCATGCAGATCGCGAACTTCGACAGTGTAGATTCCATCGGCCGGAGACGTCCAGTTCTCTAAGCTCGCATCGGAAGAGAGGACTCTCTCGAATGTTGAATCGTCCGCTTCCGACAATGGATTGCCATCGCCATTGAGAATGCGAAGTTTCGCATCGAGATTCGAACCCAAACGGCGGGCGAAGACTTCAAAGGTGAATCGCTGTTGAGCCTTTGCCTCAAATCGAAAACGATCAACTTGCTCGGGCTCTTCGATACTCCCACAGAGCATCGATGGAACCGTAAACGAAGGTATTGGCGTCTCTGTCGCGGACGGGTCACCGCTCGTTTCATGGACAATAGGATCGGGAGTAGACATGACTTGGCTGGAGTTTAGAGGAACACCAGCAATAACCGGCGCGAATCGCTCCATGCGAGTTCGATCGCTGGCGGGCAAGGTCACGGTTGCCATCGCATCTGCCGGCATTCCCAAGCCAACAATCTGGACGGGAGCGGTTCCGCCCGATGCGATCGCGAGCGGTCTTGATACTATTGCAAACGGACGGGCCGAACACTCGATGGCATACGTCCAATCCACGTTCCCTTGGTAACGAGCATCTCGAACTTCCAGAATGTATTCCCCCGGAGTATCGATCTTCACGTGCATCAAGGGATCCCCTGCGAAGGTGTTGTCGCTCGATGCAATCGTGGTACCGATCGCCGACTTGAGTGTGATCATCGGATCGACCCGGATCTGCATGTCGTGCAAACGATTCTGCAATCGCTGGCTCGTCATGTGAAAGGTCCATGCCCCAGGTTGTTCGATCCGCAACTTGTACAGGTCAATATCCTCACCTTTTTCGATCGTTCCACAGATCATCGCGGGAAGCGTCGCGTTTTGAGCCTTATCCAACGTGTCATTATCGGGCACTTCGCTCACGAGGACTTCGCGGCCAACGACGATCTGACCGACCGTGCTAACGCCGTGCGGTGTCCAAACCCGAAAGTCTCTAATACCGGGAATCGCATCGGCATCGCAGCTAATTCGCAGTTTGCACTTCGAGCTGGTGATATCGTTTCGATCCTTGTCCTCCGGTTTCTCGGTCTCGAGCGGAACTACTTCCCCCCGGACTCCCGTCCCCGAGATGATTATTCCATTTCCTCCGGCCAGGTTATAGCGGGCGCTCAGTTCATGTTCGGTCGTCTGCCCCACTACCGTCGCCGCCGGCTTGATGCTCATCAACATCGGATACGAATTATTCGTCTGCGCGATGGCCATTGGGCAAACGCAAAGAAGTGCGGCAAAACCGACCAGGTTCTTAACAAGTAGGTGCGCCGAAGTTGTCATCGTATGAAGAGGAATTGCTTGGAGTTGATGAGGGCCCAAAGTAGGTCCTGATAGCCTTCTGCAGGAGTTGGACTCACGGCAAGGAAGGTGCGGCTTTCAGCGAGTTCCTCCGGAGTCGGTAAACGCGAAAGGGTTGCTAAGTAAAGTTCTTCGATACACGTCTCGAGGGGCTTGCCAGAAGCGATCAGTCCAGCCACTCGCCCTTGGCCATCGGCAATCTTGGCCGAAACGATTTCGCCGTTGAGGGTATGCAATGCTTGGGCGAGGTTCTCATCCGCAGGACGTTCGCATTCGCAAACACTCGACCGCTTGGTCTTGCCGAACGTAACCAAGAACGGGTTGGTGTTGGTCGTGGCGGCATCGGGCAGTTCAACCGCTCGTTTCCCCATCGGAAGATTGGGATGTTTGGTGCGAACCATCGTCGCATCATCGATACAATCAAGCAACGGTTCGGCCGCGATTCGTTTGACTCGATAGTGGCTGTAGAATCGCGTATCGTCGGCATTCAGAGCATTGGGCTGCGACTCGAGTTGATACAATCGCGACCGCATGATCGATCGCATCAAGTGCCGCACATCGAAACCGGAATCGCGAAACTGAACTACGAGATGTTCCATGAGTTCAGGATTCGAGGGTGGATTGGTGGATCGCAGATCGTCGATCGGTTCGACCAGTCCACGCCCTAAGAGATAAGCGACGTATCGATTGACGATGTTACGAGCAAATGCAGCGTTGTCTTTGCGGGTCAACCACTCGGCCAGAGCGATGCGTCGATCGGTGGCATGGTCTGTGGGTTCTCCTTCCAAGGGAGTCGGCTTCATGACCGCACCTGTTTTAGGGTGCGATACTTCTCCGCCGGAGGTCACCATCACGACCGTTTCGCCGCCGAAGATTCCAAACTCCGCACTGTTCTTGCTCGCGACGCGCGAGAAGAAGGCTGCGAAACCGTAGTAATCGGCTTGGCTCAATCGCTCGTAGGGGTGGTGATGGCACTTGGCGCACTGCAATCGCTTGCCGAGGAACAGTTGAGCGGTCGATTCAGCAAGGTCCGATGGGTTATTGGCGATCCGGAAATAGTTGGCTGGCCCATTGGAGAAAATCGAGCCCTTGGCGGTGATCAACTCGCTGACGAACTGCCCCATCGGTTTATTGGTCCGAAAGGATTCACGCATCCAATTGTGCAAGGCCCACATGCCGCTCTCGCCAAGAACAGCGCTGTTGTTTCGGATCAAGTCGGACCACTTCAGGCTCCAATAGGCGGCGAATTGATCGTTGTACGTGTCGAGCTTGGGGTCACCGGTCAGGCCGAGCAATCGGTCGATCAGAATCTCTCGTTTACGAGGATCGGTCGAGGCAAGGAATTCCCGGGACGCTTCGGCAGTTGGTAGAGAGCCGATGGCATCCAGATGAGCTCTTCGAAGAAACGTTGCGTCGTCGCACAGCCCGGATGGCATGAGGTTCAATTCCTGAAACTTCGCTTTCGCGATATCGTCCAAAGGTTGCAAGGATACCCATGCTTCGAGATTGACCGAATCGGCAAACGGGATCACAAAGGTCGCGATCTCGGCTTGATCGGCAAAGCGAGCCATCACCGCCCCTTGCCCTTTGCCGACTGTCTGCGCGAGACCCGAGCTGGAGACTTTCACCACCCCTTCGTCCATGGCATCGAACCGTGTCCAAGCCGTCACATCGCGCACTTCACCATCTTCGTAGGTCGCGACGGCGCGAAGCTGTTGCGATTGCCCGAGCGTCGCGACACGTTTTGAAGGGTGGATCTCTAGTCGCGAGATCTTCTTGGGAGATGGGTTTGGCTTGGGTGCGCCCAACGCGATCCAGCGAGCGAGGACTTGATAATCGTTGGAGTCGGCGGCAAAGCGAACGCCTCCACCATGCGCTACAGCACCGGTTGCTTTCTTGAGGATCAAACTTTCGGCTGGGTTATTTGTATTGATACGTCGACCTCGAGCTCCCACGGCGAGGCTCTGATAGTCGACGGCTGGATCGAAGGCCATGACCGACAGGACCAAGCCTCCTTTGCCGTATTGGCTGGCATGACAGGATCCTGCGTTGCAACCGGCTCGCGTGATGAGCGGCAGCAGGTCGCGATGGAAGTCGATGGTCGGTTCCGCGCTCACTCCCTGCACATCGACAGCGACCTCCAGAACCTTGCCATCGATCGAAACCGAAACCTTGCCGTTGCCGTTGTTGACAGCGGTCAAGCAACCGGAAGGTGAGACCTGCACAATCTCGGGAGTCAATGACTGAAAAGCCGCGCGGGAGGTGTGATCTACCGATCGTTCCGAATAGATCCCCGTGCTGTCGGTCTCGCGGACGAGAAGTTGCGACTGGGAAAAGTTACCGTGCAAGGTCACCTGCGATGGCTCGATCGTCAGTTCCCCTCCAAACGCAGCGCTCGCCATCATCGCCAGGGTGAAGAACGCGATGAAGCGGAGCGGACTGCCGCAACGCTCCCTTCGCAGGAACCGATTCGCACTTTTCGTACCCGCACTCGTACTCTGCGCCAGCGGTACTCGTACTCGTCGGATTTTTTCCGAGTACGAGTACGAGTACGAGTACGAGTACGAGGGGGCAATCCGCGATGAGGCCACGACAACATCTCCAGAAGAAACTAAATCCATTCCTTGACTGGTTCCCCTTCGAGCAAGCGTATCGGACGACCATCGCTTGCAGTGACTGTCAGATCGAGAGGGAGGCCGAGTTTGTGGTACATCGTGGCGACGATGTTCTCCGTGAAGTATTCGTTCGATTTGGGTTGGCCTCCATCAGCATCGGTTTCTCCGAGGATCATTCCGCCGGGAACACCTGCACCGGCCATGATGGCAAAGCCGGAACTGGCCCAGTGGTCTCGTCCGATGGCGGGGTTGATCTTTGGGGTGCGGCCGAAATCGGTCATCCAAACAACGAGTGTAGAGTCGAGCATGCCTTGCTGTTCGAGGTCGATCAGCAGGGCCGGCAGCGCCTGATCTACCTGTGGCATTCGGTGTTGCTTGAGGCCGTTGAAGCAGTCTTGGTGATGGTCCCATCCCGGGTCGCTGACGGTAACGAATCGGACGCCTGCCTGAATCAGTCGACGAGCTAGCAGGAGTCGCTGACCGAACGATGACCTACCGTAATCGTTTCGGAGTGCTTCTGTTTCGCTGCCGATATCGAATGCTTGTTTGGTTTCGGGAGCGGTGATCATTTTGAAGGCGGTCTTGTAATGCTCATCCAAGGCATCAAAGGCCGCAGGTTGCGATTCGGCGGCACGCTGCATGCGGTCGATTTTTGCAAGGAGTTCGCGGCGACGATCAATCCGCGTCAGTTCCATATTCAACGGAGGTGTGATATCGCGGACAGAGAAACGATCGACATTGGCTTCCGCATGGATCTCGAACGCAGCGTGCTCCAACCCCAACACGCCGGGTAAACCACCCTGAAACGATCGGTCGACGTGATTGCCCAGTTGAATGAACGGGGGCAATGCAGACTTGAAGCCTTGCTGATGAGCAACCACCGAACCGACGCAAGGATAAACCAAAGATGGGTTGATGTTTCGGCCCGACATACACCAATGGTCCGCCACGCCGTGTCCGGCATTCTTTGGGTTCCAGCTTCGCATCAGCGAGAACCGTTTCACTTCCTTGGCCATTCGCGGGCACAATTCCGTGAAGTGGACACCGGGAATGGCTGTCTCGATGACGCTCAATGGCCCACGCACGCCGTCGGAGGCGAGAGGCTTGGGATCGAAAGTGTCGTGATGGCTGGTGCCTCCAACAGTCCAAATGAAGATGCAGTTGACATCCGAGCGAGCAGAGCCACCGTTCGCATGGAGTCGAGTCGACCCGAGGAACGAAGGGATCGTCAAGCCTGCAGCTATGGAGGAGGCCCCCTTGAGCCAGTCTCTTCGTCCAAGTTTCCCGCTGACGATTCCGCTGGGTGCATCGTGATGCGAGTGATCCATCGAATCCTCCTGGACTATTTTCCGTTGTAGCAGGCTTCAACACGCGCATCTTTAATCGATCAAGACGGAACATTCACGACGGAACATT
>JBILVV010000300.1:0-6314 GCA_044370255.1 Pirellula sp. | reverse complement strand
CAACAAAAAAACCCAGCGACAACGCTGGGTTTTGAGAAAGAGTGACCCCGACGGGAGTCGAACCCGTGTTACCGCCGTGAAAGGGCGATGTCCTAGGCCTCTAGACGACGGGGCCAGTCACTGTGTTGGACGCGAAAGTGTAAGGGACTCAGACATTGTGTCAAGTCTGTAAAAAAGAAGGCCCACAGCAGTTGCCGGGGCCTCGAAAGATCCAAACCGAGCAAAACTTACTTGGTCTCTTCTCGGGTCGCTTGAGGGTCATTCCCCTCGGCGCTACGCTGAATCGCGTCGTAGACTTCCCGCCGATGGACGGGAACCTCGCGAGGCGCCTCGACCCCTAACCGGACCTTGTCACCACGAATCTCAACCACCACGATGGTGATCTCGTTGTTGATGACGATGCTCTCGTTCTTCTTGCGAGATAATACTAGCATGACTTCCTTTCCTCCAATCCTTCGGTGATCTATCCGATCTCCTAACCGCTTGATTCTCAGTACCGCTTGTGTCTCTGATTGGCTTCGTCGACGATGTAAGTCTTGAAATCTCAACAGCCTACATTGGCCTTTTCATCATTTAACTCTAAACCCAACCCCTGGGCAGTCAAGAAAAACCAAAGACGGTCCATCAGATTTTTTTCAAAAATTCTTTGTGATCCCATAATGTTTTCCCAATCCCTATTTCTTAAGGCTCGGCTCTTCACATGGTTGCGAAACGACCTCGTATGGTCGCGAGAGGGATTCCATGTCCGCGGTTGATTCGGGTTCGAAAAGGTTCGGATCCTCAAATTGGCTACGAGGTTTCGGAGCCGATTGCATCGGCGTGCTCGCGGTTTTCTTCTTGTACGCGGGTGAACTGGTACCGGGGGTGAATGAGCCTCATTACTGGACGAAATCCGCACATTTCTGGGATCCCAGTTTCGGTGCAGGGGATTTGTTTTTGGAATCTGGAAATGCCCACTGGCTGTTCTACGCGACCTTTGGATCGTTGACCCAATGCTGTTCCTTGCCCCTTGCAGTATGGGTTTCCAGGTTTGTCCTGTGGGGTTTGTTGGCGTTGGGTTGGACTTGGATGATTCGATCGATCTTCGCATCCGAAGCGATGGGGGGCCGATCTACGAACACGTTTTCCACAAAAGGCGGAAGCGAGGTTCCGTTGGTTGCGACACTTTGTGGCGCGGCTTGGTTGGCAGGAATGCATTGGGGGCATTGGGCTGGCGAGTGGGTTGTGGGGGGAGCCGAGGCGAAGGTCGCTGCGTATGCTTGCATCTTCGGCGCACTGGGTTGTTTCTTTCGAAGACAGCCGTGGTTTGCATGGCCGTTGTTAGGACTTGCAAGTGCGATGCACATCGTGACGGGGGTTTGGGTCATTGGGTGTTGCGTTTTGATCAGCTATGCGCTGAGCGAAACTGGGCTTGGAAGAACGCAACGATGGTTTTCGACGAATCTTCGGCCCCTGCTCGTTGCATCTCTGCTGGGGTGTATCGGTGTGATTCCAGCCTTGGCTATGGATTGGGGCGTTCCTTCGGACACGGTCGGCAAAGCGGCAGTTATTCAGGTGTATGGACGACTCGGCCATCATTTGGCACCGAGTATGTTTGCCGAGTTTCGGTGGCAATCGTTTGGCACCTTGCTAGCGATCGGTTGTCTGGTGCATTGGTTCGCCCTGCGGCAACCGTTCCATCGATGGCCATTCGGAGTGCGATGGTTGGTCGCCAATGCTTGGTTAGCTTTCGGGATCGCGGTCGTCGGAGCGTTGATCGATTTTGGAATTGGCTCGTTCGATCGAACACTCTCTTCAAAGATCCTCAAATATTACTGGTTTCGCTGGAATGATGTGGCTTGGCCGCTTGGTGTTGCTGTTCCGGTGACGGCGATGGCGTATGGTTTCCTGGGTTGGGGATCGGATTCGCGCGAGGGCTTGGATCGGCGGATTCTGTCATGGATCGCAGCGGCATGGCTTGTCGGGATCGGCGGGTTGCTGATCGCGAGTCGATATTTGGAAAATTCGAAGTCTTGGATACCGTTTGGAGATAAAGCCAGGTTTCTATCGAAATGGGACGATGAGGAGACCCAGCGTCAGCATTACCGGGACTGGATTGCGGTCTGCACTTGGATTCAGAAGAACACCGATCGGGAGGGTGTATGGCTGACCCCGCGCAATCAGCAGTCGTTCAAGTGGCATAGCCATAGGGCGGAACTGGCGTGCACCAAGGACATGCCTCAGAATTCCGCAGCGGTTTCCGAATGGGCCGCGCGGCTCGATGATGCGTATCCATTAAATGCCGAGAAAATTCAGCTCCCCTGGACAACGGAAAGATTATGGGAACTGCAGAAAAAATATGGCTTGCGCTACGTGTTACTCGATCAGCGGGTTCCCAACCAAGGACCCCCTTTGCTGCCGATTCTGTATCCACCTCCCGGTGAAACCAACCAGACTTTTTCGGTTTTTGAGTTTCCAACCAGCGCGATCCACCCTTCCGAATAGCTCCAAGCACCGATCCTTTAGTACCGATCCCCAACCAAGCTTCACTGTGAACAAAAAGAAACCGCAAAACACGCAACCCTCGAAGCCAGCGGGCAAGAGCAGCACCGCTGGAAAAGGGAGTGGGGCTGGAAAGAGCAAAGGGGAAGCCAAGCCAGCGGCGACCCCCACCTTCAAATCGGTCGCAGAAAACCGGCGTGCCCGCCACAACTATGAGATACTCGATTCGATCGAGTGCGGGATGGTGTTGCATGGGAGCGAGGTCAAGAGCTTGCGCAACGGTCGGTGCAGTATCGAGGAGGCTTATGCTAGGATCAAGGACGGGGAGCTTTGGTTGGTGGACTGCGAGATCGACGAGTACCGTCAGGCAACGTTTTGGAATCATCCGACCAAGCGAGTCAGGAAGTTGCTGCTCCATCGTCGCGAGTTAACTAAGTTCGCCGGTCGGGCCAAGGAGCGAGGGCTGACTCTAATTCCTCTGCGTGTCTACTTCACCGATCGCGGGGTTGCTAAGTGTGTCATCGGATTGTGCAAAGGGCGCAAACTGCACGACAAACGCGAGGTCTTAAAAAAGAATGATGCCCGTCGCGAGATCGATCGCGTCATGAAGCAGAAAGGAAGACGTTGAGCATGCTTTTAGAAATCGCGAATCTCAAGAAATCCTATCCGGAACCGAGTGGCCGGCGGATTCCGATCCTTGATATCCCGAAGTTTGAGCTTGCTCAAGGCGAGCAAGTGGTCCTTCGGGGCGAGAGTGGCGGAGGCAAGACAACGCTGCTTCACATCATCTCGGGCTTGGTGGAGGCCGATGGCGGCTCCGTTCGTTTGGAGGGGGTGGAATTGATCGGGTTTTCGGAATCCCGGCGAGATCGGATCCGCGCCGCGAAGATGGGGTATGTATTCCAGACGTTCAACTTATTGCCCGCCTTCACGGCTCTGGAAAATGTTCGTTTGGCCATGACTTTTGCGGGTCGTGCGGTCGAAGTGGCGCGTGCGAAGGAGTTGCTCGCAAGGGTCGGATTGGAGAACCGAATGCACTACCTTCCGAGCCAATTGTCGGTCGGTCAACAGCAGCGAGTTTCGGTGGCGCGGGCGCTCGCGAATCGACCGAAGTTATTGCTTGCCGATGAGCCAACCGCCAACGTCGATCCAGCGAATCAATCGCGGATCATCGAGCTCATTCAATCAACCTGTCGCACGGAGAACGTCGCCTTGCTGCTGGTCACTCATAGCGACGATGTGGCGAGTCGATTCACGCGAGTTGAGCAACTTGGGGAGTTGAATCGCGCAGCGCAACAACCTGTTGTGGAGGATGCGGTATGAATCTGTTTGCGATCGCGCTGAGGAATGTTTTTTATCGTCCGCTGGCTTCGATGTTGACCGCCACCTCGATGGCGCTCGGAGTTGCGTTGGTGGTCCTTGTCTTGACGATTTCTGGAGTGATTGAAAAGTCCCTCGAGCGGACCAGCAATGTCGGTTACAACCTCATCATCGGGGCCAAGGGAAGTCCATTGCAGTTGGTCTTCAACACCGTGTTTTTCTTGAGTAAACCGGTCGAAAACATCCCCTACTCGTACTACATGGAGTACTTGCCTGGTGATGGTCGTCAGAGGGAGCGTGAACGGATTGGGGGAGATCTCAAGGACCCAGAGCGCAGCGGCCTTTATTCGTTTCTGATGAAGGGTGGATTCGCGATCCCATTGTGCATGGGGGATTATGTCGATCGGTTCCGATGTGTGGCCACGACTCCTGACTATTTCGAATTGCTCAAGCACGGAGATGCAAACGATTTGCCTTATACGTTCTCGTCGGGGCGTAATTTCCAGGACTACTCCGAAGAGCACGGTTTCTTTGAAGCAGTGGTGGGAGCGGAGGTCGCGGAGTCGTTGAATCTAAAAATTGGAAGCGAAATCTTTGCGTCGCACGGAGCGGAGAGTGGCGATACGCACGCGCAGGGATTTGCGGTGGTCGGCATCTTGAATCGGACCGGCAGCCCAAACGATCGCGGAGCGTTCGTCAACATCGAGGGGTTCTATCTGCTTGAGGGGCATGTCGCTCCCGATCGGGATGAAGATTCGGGGTTGGAGAAGGCGGGAACAGCCACAGCGCCAGAGCGGTCTTCCAAACTGTCCAAGGTCCGCTTGCCGATCGAGAAACGGGAAGTGACTGCGATCTTGCTCAAGCCCAGCGGCTTCGCGGCGATCGGTTTGGAGAAGCAGGTCAACAAGACCAAGTTCGCGCAAGCTGTTTCGCCGATCGCGCAGATCGAAGGGTTGCTGGGAGTGTTTGTGCGGCCACTGCGGTGGGCGCTGTTGGCGCTGACTAGTTTGGTTTGCATCGTCAGTGCAATCAGCATTCTGGTCAGCATCTACAACAGCATGAATGAGCGGAAGAAAGACATTGCCATCATGCGGGCCTTGGGAGCTTCCCGAGACCACATCACCATCATTATCCTCATGGAATCCTTGATGTTGGCGTTGGCGGGTGGGTTGGTTGGTTGGTTGGTTGGCCATGCGCTCGGGCCGTTGAGCAACCCTTGGACGATGCCCGCAACCGGGGTGCGAATCGACTGGTTGAGTTTCAACTCGTCGTTAGAGCCGTTCATTATTCCGGGTCTGGTGTTGGTCGGAACGCTCGCGGGGGTGATTCCGGCGGTGGCTGCCTACCGGACACCGGTTGCCAAGTCGCTGTAACGGGTGGGATTTTTTCGGATTTTCTCAAGTGTTGGGAGGTTGCGAGTCGATCAACGGCGGGCTGTGGAGGAGTGCGTGCGTGGCGAGGTTTTTCCGTTGACAGGAGGGAACCTTGCGATACACTGGCCCGTCCATTTGTGAGAGAAAGAAATGGACGCGAAGGCGGCGCATGGATCCGCACGTGGCTCAGGGATTGAGGAATCGCGCACGTAGCTCAGTTGGTTAGAGCGCCACCCTGATAAGGTGGAGGTCCGTGGTTCGAATCCACGCGTGCGCATCGAGTTGATTCGTCAACCTGGTTTGGTCATCCAAATCGAGTTGGTGATAAAGTTCGGGGGTGTAGCTCAGTTGGGAGAGCATCTGCTTTGCAAGCAGAGGGTCATGGGTTCAAGTCCCTTCACCTCCACTTCGAGAAGCGAATCGGAAATCTTCAAAAAAGGACTTGCGTCCCGAGAAGAAATCTGGATCATTCTCGGACCCTTGAGCGGGACTCGCGGAAACGCGATCAACCGACACAAGGGGACCCACGAAAGACGATTCTGGCTGTTGACACACCAGAGTGCGGTCGCTAGAATGGGAACCCCTCACGAAACGCTGCGAAGCGAATTTTGAGGTTTGATCTTTGGCAATTTGGTTGGATTGGTAGATGGCATCTAGAAGCATGTTGCCTTGCGAAAGCGAGGTGAGCATGCAACTACAAGTATGTTTGAAACCGGTTCTGTGATTCCTTCGCGAGTTGTTTGCGATGGGTGTTTGGTGTCGAGTTTATTCTCGGCGACAAGCGTCGGCGTAATGATTCACGAGGGGGTTTCTAAACTGTTTCAAACGAGCGCAATAGAGAAATGAAGCGGGGATCCGACTCAAGCCGGATGCGACGAACCCAAGGTTGCTTGCAGTAGTTGATATTGCTAACAGCAGTGGGAGAGGCGGTGAAGGGTTGAGGATGAGATTCCGATGGTCAAGTTACTAAGGGCGCACGGGGGATGCCTCGGCATTGAGAGGCGATGAAGAGCGTGGAAGTCTGCGAAAAGCTTGGGGGAACCGACAAACAGGCGATGATCCCGAGATCCTCGAATTGACATGCAATGAATTCATAGTTGCATGTGGCCAACCCAGGGAATTGAAACATCTTAGTACCTG
>JBILVV010000299.1:0-6316 GCA_044370255.1 Pirellula sp. | reverse complement strand
TCATGGCTGTGAATCACTAGGCGATTGCTCGGTTGCAAGCGATCCTTTATATCGCAATTTAATCGGGAATCCCCTTGGCTCCAAGCCAACTCTTGGCCGTTGAGTTGGATTTGCCAATCTGCGGCAGGCGATGGAGTGATGACCAATCGCACATGGGTCACACTCGCGGGAAGGGTCGGGGCGTGGAAGATTCGCTCCCACCTACCCGGCGAGTATGTCCATCCCCGGACCAAGGAAATGCGATGCGGCGCGGGAGTCATCCGCACTCTTGCTCCTGCTCGTAGAGACTGCGGCTCGGATAGACACCTGGGGCGTCTTCGGCATACCAGCGATCGAGCACAGCGAGCCAGCCTTGGAAATCCTTTACACGCACAAACTCGTCTCGAACCTGTAGCCCCAGGGGATGGGATGCAGAGTATTTGATACCGAACTTGCGCATGGGGACACCGGCTCGCTCGGCGCCGTAGAGTTGCTCGGCAAGTCGGAAATGTTCGAGCATGACTTCGCGTTGTTCGAGGACACTGGGCGGGGGAGGGAGTTCACGGCCTGCGAAGATCGCGCGGGCTTGGCGAAAGATCCACGGGTTTCCGATACAACCACGAGCGACGGTGACTCCATCGATGCCCGTCTGCCGCATCATCCGCAAACAATCCTCAGCGCTGAACAAGTCGCCGCTGCCGAGAATGATGCGATTGGGGCCAACGTGCTGTTTCACCTGGGTCAAGAATTCCCAACGGCTCGGTCCCACATACCGTTGTTCGACCGTTCGACCATGAACTGTGATGGCATCGATGCCGTACGCGAATGCTCCATCGAGAATTTCATAGAATCGATCGCGGCTCTCCTGAGTGTCATCGATGCCTCGTCGCATCTTGATCGTGACGGGAATATCCGAAGGAACTCGGTCGCGAGTTCTTCGAACGATTTCGAGAGCGACACTGGGTTGGCTGAGATGAAATCCTCCTCGGCATCTTCCGAGCACTTTGCGGACGGGACAGCCAAAGTTGATATCGATGACTGCGAACCCTGCTTCGACCAGCTTCTGGGCACCGAGCGCGAACTGTTCTGGTTCCGCGCCCATCAATTGCCCGGCGACCGGTTGCTCTTCGGGGGTGTTGTACAGGAAGTGTTGGGTCTTTTTCCGGTCCTTGAGACTGACCAGAAACTGATCGAGCATCACCTCGCACAATGAATAGGATGCACCGTGACGACGCGCGATGATGCGCATGGGCCAATCGCTGTAGCCGCTCAGAGCCGCCTGAACCACAGGGAACCCGATACTGACGCGACCTATCTTCAGCGGCCGGATGCCATGAACATATTCCTCGGGTTCGCTGTTGGTTGCGATGGAATCGATGGTTGGAGGGTTCATGCAGGAGTTCGGTTGGCTTGTTCGAGGGCTTGTCGTACCTGGAGTGCAACCGAGTGCCAATCTCCGACGCGAGGCTGACGAAACAATCGCAGTGTGGGATACCAAGGGCTATCCTCGCGATCGAGCAACCAGCGCCAATCGGGAGTATAGCCAAGCATTACCATCGTAGGCCGAGCCAGTGCTCCTGCCAAATGCGCGAGCGATGTATCGCTGGTGACAACCCAATCCAAGTGGTGCAGTATTGCAGACGTATCCATGAAGGCACCGCTGGACTGGTCGAGATTTTCGGGAAGTGCATAGACAGGTTGGCTCCCTTTCCAGGATTGCAATTGCTCGCTTCCCTTGCCGAATTGCAGACTGATCAATTGGATCCCCTCCACATCGCACAGGGGTTCAAGTTCATGCAGGGGAAAGGATCGAAACATATCGGCCTGATGATCCGCATTCCCTTGCCATACCAAACCGACTCGCAGACGAGAGGGAGGTAGAATACGATTGAGTTGCGCTCGCCAGTAGGAAACTAGATTTTCTGGGATGCGGATGTAGGGAACATCGGCCGGAATGTTGTCTGCGCGGATGCCAAGGACATCGGCCACATCGAGGAGTGAGCAGTGGTAATCGAAGGGTTCGCTCACCGTCCAAGTATTGGGGACGATGCTATCGATACCCGGGCACCCTTGAAGGAGTGCCAATAGCTGCGGCTGCATGTTCAGGATCGTACGGGCTCCTCGATCCTTGAGAACTTTGGCAAAGCGGACGAAGTGGATCGTATCCCCTAAACCTTGCTCGCTGTAGAGGAGAATCGTTTTTCCCTTGAGGTCTTGGCCCGTCCACTTGGGTTGCGGGTACCGATGCTGTATCGCTTCGCGGCACTGCCATCGATATCGATATTCGCGCCATCCCTCTTCGAAATTACCCTGCAGCAGATGGATGACCCCCAGGTTTCGATGGAGCTCAGCATCCTCCGGCTGCAGTTTCATCGCCTGGTAGTAGTACTTGAGCGCGAGATCGATCCGTCCAGTCCATGCGTGCAGTGTGCCGCGATTGCGATAGGCATTGAAGTACCCAGGCTGCTGATCGATCGCCTTTTGAAACGCAGCGTCCGATTCGTCGATACGCCCGAGATAGCGAAGCGTATTTCCCATGTTGTTCAAAGCGATTGGGAAATGAGGCTGCAACTTAAGAGCCTGCTCATACGCCATCACCGCATTGGCATATTGCTTCAAATCATGCAATGCAATCCCGAGATAACACCACGCGACCGCGTTGTAGGGTTCTCGATTGGCTACGTCGCGATACACCTCAAAGGCTTTTGATGTGTTCCCTTTTTGGTGGATGTCCCAAGCTTTCTGGAGAATTTCCTCGGTGGATGGCATCTCAACACGCTCTGCACGTTCAGGTCGATGGTTTTGCAATGGGCGATGACTTATAGAAATAAGATAGCAGCGCCGGCAACAAAAAGAGATCGCAAAGGAGGGCTACGACGAGAGTGATGATGCCGAGCGAAGCGAATACGCGGTGATCTTTGGTATCGCTGAATAAAACCGACGAAAAACCGGCTACCAAGACGACCGTTGTCATGATCATACCAACACCGACTCCTTGGAATGAATCCTCGATCACTTGGCGATGGTCTTTGCCTGACTTGAGTTCCTCGGTGTAACGAGAGAGGAAGTGGATCGTATCATCGACCGCGATTCCAAGGCAGATTGTGAAGCAGCAGACGCTGACAATCTCTAGGGGTTGGTTCGTGAACACCATATATGCCGCAGCAGTGAGCAGCGGCAGCAAATTCGGAATGACGGCGATCAAGCCCAATCGCAACGATCGATAGGCGATGGCCATGACTCCGAAGATGACTACGGCAGCGCTGCCCAGGCTTGAGGTCAGGTCGGATACGACCTTGAACAAATTCTGCCATCTCCAGATCGCATCACCCTGCATCTCCAACGTGAGGCCGGGATGATTCGACTCGATTCCTTCGAGTGATTTTTCGATCCGTTCGAACGTCGACTTGTAGGTGGCGGTTCCGAGGTCTTGGCAACGAAAGGTGACCTTCGCCTGACCCTTATCCGGTGTGTAGATCGCTTGCTTGAGCGGGGGTGGCAGCAGTTGCGCCATCGATAACTTATCGACCGCCGAACCCTCGCCAGGGAGCGCGTCAAGCAATCGCGCGAGGGACAGCGGATGGCCGATGAGAGGCTCGGTTTTCAATACGCCCTCGACTTCGCTGAGGACGGGAACGATTTGCTCTTCGGTCCATTGGTTCGGATCCCATTGGACTTGGATATTGCAAACTTCAAGGCCACCCATCGTGCGATCCAGGTGGGCCATCGATTGCTGAATATCGCTCCCCGTGGGTAGCGAGCTCGACTTGCGATCATCTGGTTTCAGGGATGCAGCGAACCAACCTAACCCGAGTGTGAGCAGGATAGCGAAGTACGAAACCCATCGATCGCGACGCATGATCGCACTGACCACGGGTCCCACCCGATCCAGGTTGCGGTCCAGGAAGTCCTGTTGCGCTCCGCGTGCGAAACGTCGACTCCAACCCGTCGTACAAACCAAAGGAATGACCAGCATTACCGATATCCATGTCAGCACAACACCGATCACACACGACCAGCCGAACTCGCGCACGATCTCATGGCTCGCCCAGCCGAGAGACCCCATTCCGATGGCGGTGGTCAGCGAGGTCAAGAAGCATGCCAGACCTACTAACTCGAGCGTATGCCTACATGCTACTCGCGGCTCCATCCCATCGCGCATACTCTTTCGAATGTGGATCATCATGTGCACCCCGTCGGTGAAGCCGACCAGACTCAGCAAGACCGGAAGGATGACGAACGAGAAGGGGTTGTCTTGCCAATCGAAATAGCGAAGCAATCCCAAGGTCCAAAAGACCCCGGTCACGGGCGCCGCCGCAACCACCAAGACCACGGACAATCCTCGAAACAGAATCGCTGCCATCCCGAGGATCATGGTGTACGCAATAACCTGATAGCGAACTTCGTTTTGGCGATTGTTGCGGCTGACCATCAATCGAAAGGGTACCGCTCCTGTGACATGGAACTCCATCGGAACATCGGGGAACTGACTTGCCGCTTGTTTGGCTGCTGCGAGAAGTGGTGCGACGCAGTCATTGTCTTGACGAACAAAGACCCAATCGTATTGGACTTCGATGAGCGCAGTATTCGCATCGGGAGAGAGCATTTGCCCGACGACCAACGGATGGTTGATCGCCTTTTGTTTTGAAGCCTCGAATCGTTGAGCCGTTGCATGCCCGCGCGGCAGGATCGGTTCGGCAAGGCCAAAGATATTGAGCGGCGGCGCTTCGTCGAGCGATCGCGCAGCGGCGACAACATCCAATTGTCGAAGGCTTTCTACGACTTGCCGAAAGGCGGCTGCTCCATCGGGTGTAAAGATACTCGGCGACTTCACGACCAACACCGCATCCGACCGACCGCCGGAGATGCGTCCTCGCCGTCTCGGTTGCAAGGATCGCTGCGGCCCATTGGACTGTGACACGCCTGGTTCCTCAGCGACTTCCGCAGGGGTACCCTTGAGCCATGCCATCCATCGAGATGGCCAGGCCGGATCGAGATACCCGCCGATCGCAATTGCCGAGATCGCGATGATGGCGATCAAACAGGTCTTCGGATAATCGATGACCTTGGAAAATAGACGGGCGGAGAATGTCAGTTGGCGGCGATCGTCGTCCGCATGGAGTTTATCGGCCACGACGTTCACCCACTGCTTGAATCAATTCCTCGCGCGTGATGTAACGATCCTGGTCCCGATCCAGTCTCGGAAAGGAAAAATCGCGAACTACCGAGGTAGCTTCTTCTCGAGACACCTTGCCGTCCCCGTCTCGGTCCATCGATCGAATGAACTCGTCGGCATAGGCCACGGCCTTGGCGGATGGTTCGGAGGATTGTGAAGCCGTTGACGAGTTGGTGTCGCTCGATCTTTCCGACTCCTGGACCGTGCGTGGCCGAGCAACCTCGAAGAAGGCTACCGCCATCTCCTCCCACGTTTGATCGCCCCACATCACGTACTCTTCCGGATCGGGATTGAACGGATTGCCGGCGGAGTTATCGAATGAGACGGTGAAGTCGAGTCCATCGAACTTGCCCAAAGGGATCCGGTCGGAGAATTCGTAAGTATGCTGCCAATTGAAATCGTATCTGGGGACACGAAGGAGAACCGTCTCGCCAGAGGTATCCCGCGAACGAAGCTCGAACGATTTGCCCCGAAGATGCATGTGGGGCGACACGGCTAGCAACTCCCCGTTCGTAGGAAGACGATTCAACCGTCCCTCCACGCGATGGTCGGAAACTCCGGGCGGGATCTCAAAATCCTGGTCCAATCCCGCGAGAGTGAAGACTTCATGAGTCACCTTCTTTTCATCGACGAAGGTCATGCCGATTTTAGACAGATCCTGAGTCTCGCGGCCGTTGGGAGTGTAGTGCATTTGAAAGACCAGTTTCGAGCCAGCGGGAAGGCGACGGGCATAACCCTCTGGAAAACGAGTGGCCATCTGGCCGGGAACATAGGCAGTCAACCATCCGATCCCTTGAAAATCGACATCATCCGGTGGCCGAATGAAGACGATCGCATGATGCACAACGGCTGCATCGCCGGGAATCACCTGGGCTGCGGAGACCCAACGATCTTCCGTTAACTTCGGATCGACCACGAAGTATTGGTACTCCACGGTGCCCGTTGCGGGTATCGAATACGGAGTCTTTCGCATGTCGACGATCAAATCGGGATCGCGCTGCAATCGCCAACCCGATGCGATGGCGGGAGGAGTCGGAGCATCTTCAATGCGTCCCATTGGTGCCCCGGCGCGCACCCAGGTTCGAACCAACTCGATCTCTTCATGCTTCATCGATCGCGTGTTTTTGAATGAACCATGATTGGGATCCGCATGCCAGGGTG
>JBILVV010000035.1:0-21124 GCA_044370255.1 Pirellula sp. | reverse complement strand
GACCCCCTGGAGCACGTTTTCTTCCTGCCCCTTGAGACGGCACAAATCGCGGACCTTCAACTCGGATTGTGCACAGGCATGAGGAACCGCGAGGGTCCAGAACAACCCTCCGAGCAAGAACATCAAATATCGCGGAAAAGTCATTGAAAAAATTCCTTGGAGCAGTGCATCTCGTCGGTCGCAACTCCGTTACCCGGATAGGGATAGCGAAACTCTAGGCTGCATCGCCAGAGGAAGTGGCGAGAGCTGGCAAACTGGGAAAGACGCGAAGAATTTATCAGCTACAATGAAAAATTCAGTCGCAGCACTTCGAACGCGTCGATTTGACGGAATCGGTTCCTACATTCGGTGTCGGAGACACGCAATGGCCTCGGATTCTCGGCTCAAAGAACAACTTCCTCGACTCACCGACGAGATCGTCAAGACCTACCATGCGTCGGATCGGATCAATCATTTGGGGCACTGCCCGCTACCCAAGTACGAAGTGGTCGTCCAAATTCTCGAGGATTTGAAGGATATTCTCTATCCGGGCTTTCGGCGCAGAGAGGGACTGCACGCTGGCAACGTCACTTACCATGTCGGGAACTTGATCGATGCACTGCACGATCGGCTTACGACGCAAATCACCCGAGCTTTGATCCATGCCGACCGATCCAACAGCGTGCAGCTCGAGGGTTGCCGGGAGGCGGTGGATTACGAAGCTCGGGGCCAGCAAGTCGCAATCGCCTTGCTCGAATGCATTCCGAAACTGAGGGGAGTGCTCGCCAAAGATGTCGACGCGGCATACGCGGGAGATCCGAGCGTGACCAACCGGGATGAAATTGTCTTCTGTTTTCCAGGTTTGGAGGCGGTCACTATCTATCGGATCGCCCATGAATTGTATCGCCTGAAGGTCCCATTCATCCCTCGCATGATGAGCGAATGGGCCCACAAACAGACGGGGATCGACATTCATCCCGGAGCTCGCATCGGCGAGTACTTTTTCATCGATCACGGCACAGGTGTGGTGATCGGAGAAACCTGCGAGATCGGAGATCATGTCAAGATCTACCAAGGAGTCACGCTGGGGGCACTCAGCTTCGCTACCGATGCGAATGGGGACCTCGTACGTGGAACCAAGCGTCATCCCACCATCGAAGATCATGTGGTGATCTATGCCAACGCGACGATTCTTGGTGGCCAAACCGTGATCGGACATCACAGCGTGATCGGTTCGAGCGTCTGGGTTACTTCCTCGGTGAATCCGCATTCAACGGTCGTCCTTGAGAAACCCAAACTGAAAATCCGCAATGGCTCGGTCGACGAGTCGATGTTCGATTTGAATTATCACATCTGAGGGGGCGCCGAGCACAACTGCCGGCATCGATATCGGCATAGATTTCCCGGCAATATTCCCTCGCCACACGTGGAGCGGCTTACTACACGGCCACATTGCCAGCGATTGCCATTTGCATGGTCCGATATTGAGACTTGAGCAATGCGACTGCGGTGGAGTGCATCGACTGGTTCTTGGCGATTTCAGCAATCTGTGTTTCGAGATTGTCGTCACTGCCATCGTGATAAACGACTTGCGTCGAGGCATCGCGAACTTCACGCACGGCTTGCTCATGAGCAATTCGGGGCCCTTTTGCTCCGGATACCCCATCGAGCGATCCATCACCGGGTGATGGAGCGACCCCTCGCATCTTGTCTGCCGCCAACAGTTGTTTGAGACTGGCCTGAAACTCCGGAACCGATAGATCCCGGGTCTTGTAACCGGGAGTGTCCATATTGGCGAGATTACCCGCGAGGATCGCGTGCCTTCGCTCAGCAAATGCGATCGTTTCCTCAAGCGATTGCGTAATTCCGGGTGTGAACATTCAGCGAGCTCCTTTGTTTTCAGGCTTCTAGGGGGTTGCGATTCCAATCAACCATCCAGGGAAAACCCACCCTCGGCATCATCGCTCGCGATTCCCTCGAATCCATAGGCACGCGACAAACGCATCGAATCGGAAACTTGAAGCAATTGCCCGGCGACTGCATCGCGCTGAGCGGTCATCTCTTCAGCGGCTCGTTGCTCCATCACTAGGATTTCTTGAATCCATTGGTCGCATGTGCGCTTTATTTCTTGGCATGCTCTCCGCCTGTCCTGGCTCGACCAGATTCGCAGTTCGGGATCTTCTCCTTGAAAAGTCACCATGCGCTGCTGCAAGGTCATCAGCCGATCCATCAGAACCTGCTTTCTAGCGAGCAAATTCAACAATTCGGAGATATCCTGTTTGTCGATGGCTTCGCTTTGCGTCATCGCCAGTGTTCGCAAGTCAGCCAGCACTGAATGCTTGGCTTCCATCAGTGCGAATAATTGTTCTGTACGGGCGAACGGTTGTGCATCGGTCGTCGGATCGGTGATTTCAACAGGCATTTTTGATGGTTTCCTTCACCTGGAATTTCAGCGGTTTCCTCATCGTATGGGTGAACGTAGCAATCGGAACCGCGAATCTCCATCGGAGTAGCAAAAACCGGCCTACAAGCCAAGCCCGTCTTCGTTGCACTGAACGAGAACGCGCGAGCACTGCCGAGCGGACCCAGGATAAGCTACAATTCAGATGTTGCAGGAAAAACCAATTGCACGATCCGGGTAGGCTGACAACCGCCCGATCTTCGGTCAGTGAGAAAATGAACCAAAAACCGCAAGAACCCAAAGGAACGAGCCAGAACACCCCATCGCCCCGGCGACCCACGAGCGTTTGGTGGATCCTGCTCATCTTGGCTACTCTATTCGCGTTGCTTTTTATGCGCAACGCACCCCAGGCGTCTCGGATTGACTACAGCTTCTTTCTAGAGCAGTTGGAGGGGAACAACATTCGTCGAGTGATCGTCTATCCGGGCTCGGTTGAAGGTACTTTTACCGTTCCACCCGAAGCGCCGATTACCTACGACGCATTCGACAAGCCCATTCCACCCAAGACACTTGCCGATGGTACGAGAGAGAAGCTTCTCCGTCGTTTTGAGACTGCGATTCCTGCCGAAGGGGAAGTCAAGCGAGAGCTGTTCGAGAAACTCGAATCCATTCGCCTCAAGTCAAAAGAGAAAACCGAGGGGGAATCGGCTGCCGAACCATTCGTTTACGATGTGGTATCCAACACGGGTGCCAGCACTCTTTACTTGATCCTCTCGTTCGCTTCCTTGGGATTGCTGGGATTGGCAATCTATTTGTTCATGCGAAGGAGTCGCGAGAACATGATGGGAGGCGGATTCCTGAATTCGTTCACTCGTTCGACGGCGAAGAGGTTTGAAGCAAGCGACCAGCGTGTGACGTTTGACGATGTGGCCGGACTCGAAGGAGTCAAAGCAGACTTGAAAGAGATTGTTGAGTTTTTGAAGGCACCCGAGAAGTTTCAAAAGCTCGGCGGCCGCGTCCCCAAGGGTGTTCTTCTCAATGGTCCCCCAGGCACCGGAAAAACACTGCTTGCTAGAGCGGTAGCGGGAGAGGCAGGAGTTGCCTTTTACTCGGTCAACGGTAGCGAGTTCATCCAGATGTTCGTGGGGGTGGGTGCCTCGCGTGTTCGCGATTTGTTCGCAACCGTGAAGGAGCAGGGACGCGGGATCATCTTCATCGACGAAATCGATGCCGTAGGACGGCAGCGCGGTGCCGGGCTCGGTGGAGGACACGACGAACGAGAACAGACACTCAATCAAATTTTGAGTGAGATGGATGGTTTTGCCCCGAACGAATCCATCATCGTGATGGCAGCCACCAATCGTCCGGATGTCTTGGACCCTGCTTTGCTCCGTCCCGGACGTTTCGATCGCCACATCACCGTAGGCCGCCCTACACTCAAGGGCCGCGAAGAGATTTTCAAAGTACACGTTCGCGAAGTCCCCTTGGACAACGATGTAGACTTGCACCGTATGGCCGAAGCAACTGTGGGGCTTACCGGTGCCGATATCCGCAATATTGTAAACGAGGCAGCTTTATGGGCGGCCAGGCACGACAAAACGCGTGTTTCGATGGAGGATTTTGACTACGCTCGCGACAAGGTCTTGATGGGTGCCAAGCGTGAGGAAGTCATGCTGCCGGCCGAAAAAGAAAAGACCGCATATCACGAAGCGGGACATACTCTGGCCGCATGGTTCCTGCCTGGAGCCCAACGAGTTCACAAGGTAACGATCGTTCCGCGGGGCCAATCCCTTGGCTCGACCCAAATCCTCCCTGCGGAAGATCGCATGAACATGTCGGAGGGTGAGATCCACGATCAATTGGTCGTGTTGCTCGCAGGTCGAGCCGCCGAACGCATCGTTTACGATGAAACGTCGGTCGGTGCAGAGAACGACCTGGAACGCGCCACTTCGCTCGCCCGACGAATGATTTCCCATTGGGGCATGAGTTCAAAACTAGGCCCCGTTTCCTACAAGCTTTCCGACAGCGACCCGTTTCTTGGCCGCGAGATTCATCAGCAGCGACTATTCAGCGAACGAACCCAAGAGATCATCGATGCGGAGATCGGCGACACGCTTCGCGCTGCCGATCGCCGCGCTCTCGATACGCTGCATCTTCGCAGAGAGGAACTGGAGAAACTCAAGGAAGCATTGATGCAACGCGAAGAGTTGGACGAAGCGGAAATCACCGAACTCATCGGTCCGAGCGTGCACGAGTCTAGGAAACACACCTCATCGGGCGAGGCGGGCGAACCTCTTGTAGCCCGATAACGCTTATGTCCGCAAAGAAGCCCAACAAGCATCGAGTCGAGTTTCGCAAAGGACACCAAGGCCAACCTCGTCGCGGCGATCTGACTCGCGATTACGGCGAAGCGCGTGAGGAAATCGATACAGTTGGATCGCAACGGGTCAGCGGCAAAGGAGACTTGACCCGTCGCCGAACCGTCCGCGGTAAATTAGGTGACGGAGACGCGAATCTCCTTCAGAACATCGATCTGGAAACATCGGACGGATCCCTCAAAGGCACCGTCATTCGCGTTCACGGCTTGGAATCGATCGCAAAGACCGATGACGGTCGAATCCTGAGATGTGCCGTCCGCCGAGTCTTGAAAAGTGTTTCCACCCAACAACGTCACATCGTCGTCACCGGCGATCGCGTCGAAATCGAACCGCATGGTCAAGACCAAGGTTGGATCCTAAAGGTCGAACCACGACGCTCAGAACTCAGCCGCACGAGCAAACAGCGGCGCCATGTCCTGGCCGCCAATATCGATCAGTTGCTGATAGTCACCAGCGCTGCCGAACCGACGATCAAGCCGAATTTGATTGACCGAGTTCTCGCAACGGCTGAACAGAATCGGATCGCTGCATCGATCTGTATCAACAAATGCGACTTGATCGATCCCGGCTCATTGCAGTCACTGATCGGGAACTATGCGCAAATGGGTTACAGCGTCTGGATGGTCAGCGCAGCAACAGGTTGGGGGATCGAACATCTCAAACGAATGACGCGGGGTTGCGTCAGTGTTGTGATCGGTCAAAGCGGCGTCGGCAAATCCTCAATCTTGAACGCGATATCTCCAGGTTTGAACCAACGGGTCCAAGCGGTGAGCGCTGAGAATCAAAAAGGGAAACACACGACAACTACATCGGAATGGTTTGACCTTCCCGAAGGTGGAGCGTTGGTTGATACTCCTGGTGTGCGGCAATTTCAATTATGGGATGTCGTTGCAGAGGAATTGACCGGACTGTTCCGCGATATACGACCGTTCGCATCCCATTGCCGATATCCGAACTGTTCCCATCATCATGAAAATGATTGCGCAGTGAAGGATGCAGTCGCCGATGGACGGCTTGATCCCCGTCGTTACGACAGCTACATCCAAATGCTCGATAGCCCCTACATAGAGGATACCAACGACGACGACCCCGAGATGATCGATTGCAACATCGACCCCTGACAAAGACCGAATACACAGTGATTTGGCTCAGAATCGAATAACCGGCAGGACGCTTGCGAAATCGTCGGTCCAAACAGGGATGTCCGGGCGAGTGGGCACTTCGCCCCAGTCGGGGTGGGATGCGAACGCTCTCGCCATTCTTGGATCCGAAGTCAAAACAATCCAATTCGATCCGCTGCGTCCAACGGCTTTGTCACCATGCGTGTCTTCGCGTTCGAACGCAGAAACCCCGAGTCCCTCGGCTGCATTTCCTAGAATTGGACTGAGGTTGATATATCGATTGGAGATATGAAACGCTATCACTCCGTGAGGTTGCAGGTGATGAAACCAGCCATCGATCGCCTCTTTGGTAAGTAAGTGTAAAGGGATAGAGTCCGAAGAGAACGCATCCACAACGATTAAATCGAAAAGCTCTTCGCTTTTCGCCATCGTGACGCGGGCATCTCCGATCCGCACGTCGATGGAGCCACCTCGCTCGAAGCAATCAGACAAATAGGTGAAATAATTCTTATCTCTAGCGATCGCTTCAACCGCCGAATCAATTTCAAAAAAAGTAATTGGTCGGCGGGGTTGCCCATAGGAAGCTACCGATCCGGTCCCAAGCCCGATTGCGGCCGTACTAAACGCGTCAAGCCTTCTGGACATGATATCCATGACGTCACCCAGAGGACCATCCTTGTGGTAGTAGCTACGCGCCTCGAATCGATCGCTTTCGCTCGATAACCATTGCTCACCATGCAGGATCCCCCCGTGGACAAGGGAACGAACCAAGCCGCTATGGTTGTACTGCCTGATAGTCAAAACACCAAAGAAGGATCTTTCCCGAAGAATAACGTTTGACGAATGGTTGAACCAAACCGCCACGATTAATGCGGTACCTATCGCCAAAGCTTGAAATCTAGGGCGACCTATCAGCAGAAGAGCGGGGGTCAGAGGCAAAGCAAACTCAGCCCATTTCTCGAGTTGCTCCTTCGTCCAGCCAATGCGAGCCGACAACCCTTCAAACCGCCACTCACCCCAGCGAGTGGACTGGTATGCATATTTCGAAAGCGTAGCGACACCAATCACAACAAACATCACGAGCACTGCATGTTGCCAAAAACCGAGCAGCATGTTGGATTTCCCACTCGAAAACGCACTAATCTTCACGCCGGGCAGGAAGAACAACGCCCCCACTAGGGCCAATGGATATTCAGCGAAACCGTTGAAAACCAAAGGGGCTACCAAAGCATTGAAGAAACCACCAAGAGCACCTCCTAGAGCGATCGCTATGTAAAAAGTGGTCAATCTTGCCGGTTCTGGCCTGGACTCATAAAGTTGGCGATGAAGAGACCAGCAAATGGTCAACAACGCCGTCAGGTGCACTGTAAGCAATAATCGAATGTGCTCGAGAAAATCAGCAGACCAGACAAACGCCGCAACAATCACGGCAAATGGTGCCACCCACTGTACGCAACGATGAAGCCACGGAGCGTAGTCCGCAAAACTGAACGTCCAACTCAGTAGGTAAACTGCTAAGGGTATTGTCCACAGCATCGGCATTGCCGCTATATCAGTCGTAATGTGACTCGTGACCCCAAGAAGCAAACTGGATGGCACAAAGCTGAGGGCTAGCCACTTCAGTTTCTGCGAAATATCACCATAGAAATCGAGCTTACTTGTCTCCGTCGTCGAATCGGATTCGGGGAGTGGCGGCATCGGTGTGTTGATTGCCTCTCGGCGATGCAGCAAACATTGTACGGCTACAATCCCAAGCATAAACACATAGATCAACCAAGACACACTCCACAACATGCGCTGTGCAGTAAGAGTCAAATTCGGCTCGACAAGGAATGGATAACTAAGCAATCCGAAAAGACTCCCAGCATTGCTGGCGACATAGAGTGGATACGGATTAGATGCTAGCTTGTGTGTGGTGTTTCCAAACCAGGCCTGAACCAAAGGAGCAGTCGCAGAGAGCACAAAAGCTGGAACTCCGACGGCGAGTGAGAGGGTGATAAAAATCCAAAGAGAGTGAAATCCGGCTTCGGGGATATTGCCTGTCATGAACTGCGGCAATCGAAGCGGAAGGGCAAATAGAGAAAGTACCACCAAAGCCCCATGGATAAGCAACTGAGTCCGCAGGGAGAAGCGTTGCGTGAGCCAATGAACGTAGATATACCCACCGAGAAGAATGATCTGAAAAAAAAGCATACAGGTCGTCCAGACGGCGGGAACGCTTCCCAACCATGGTGCCAGCAGTTTGCCGATCATCGGTTGCAACGCAAACATGGTAGCAGCACCAAGCGCCATCGAGACAGAAGCCAACGCTATTATTGACAAACTGGATCGCGAATTCTTCGCGTGCGGTGAACTTGGCTCCCCAAGCGTCATCTCACCTTCGGTATGCTGTCCTGACGATTTGGAATGCGTCTCCGCCGCGCTAGCAAGTGCCGAATGGTTTGAGTTATTCACAGGATAATCCGTAACACTTTCCCTAAATGTTTGGTACTTGAATCCACCCTTGACACTGCCGACAAACGTCAGAGCATGGAATGCCTGGCAACTATTGTAACGACTTTATGCTAGCAAACCCTACCCCAAAGTATTCGGTGTCAGGCACTGTCTATTTTGGGCACTGTCTATTTTGAATGCTGTTTGCATTGATGTCAGGATAAGGCTTTTGACTGCATCGCGTTCGGCGTTGTTCCACAGAGGGGGACTTGCTATTCTTGCAGCGTTTCACATAGTCATCGGGATAGGTTCCCGAGTTCCATGAGACTCGCAAGGATTGGCGACTGGGGATGGGTACACCGGCAAGGAAGCTGAAGGCAACTCAATTGGAGAATGCCGCTCGCGTGGAACGAGCCCGTTCGATCATCGAGCATGGCACTCTCGCGTTGCAACAGATGATCGAGTGCATTGACGATGAATTTGCAATGGCTGTCGATCGGATCGCGAAAAATCCTGGTTCGCTTATTGTTTGCGGAATTGGCAAGGCAGGTTTGATCGGCAGGAAACTTTCGGCAACTTTCGCATCGACGGGCACTCCTTCGCATTTTCTGCACCCATCGGAAGCGATTCATGGCGACCTTGGATCTGTGAGCGCGAGCGACTTGCTGCTCATCCTGTCCAACAGTGGATCATCCCAGGAAATCGTCGACTTGCTCCCTCACTTAACTCGGCGCGCTGCAGGATTGATCGCGATCACCAGTGGCGCCAACAGCGTGCTTGCCCAGGCCGCGGATATCAGTCTGATGATTCCACCGCTTCGCGAAGCTTGTCGTCACAATCTCGCACCGACCACGAGCACCCTTGCGATGCTGGCTCTAGGTGATGCTCTGGCATTGGTGGTCAGCGAGGTCAAAGGGTTTCAGATTCAAGATTTCGCGGGACTGCACCCCGGAGGCGCACTCGGACGAAAATTAGCGTTCGTCGATGACCTGATGCGACCGCTATCGGAATGTCGCATCGGTCGAGTCGACGCCTCGATTCGTCAAACGCTTGTCGAGGCCTCGCGTCCTGGACGGCGATCCGGGGCCGTGATGCTCATCGACACTGAACATCATTTGCAAGGTATTTTCACAGACAGCGATCTAGCGAGAATTCTAGAGCAACGCTGCGAAGCGGAATTGGATCAGCCGGTATCGACACGAATGACAACAAAATTTTCCGCCATTTGCTCTGGGGCAAAACTCATCGACGCTATCGAGCTGATGACTCGTCGAAAGATCAGCGAACTCCCTGTAATCGACGCTCAGGATCGTCCCGTTGGCATGCTTGATATCACCGACCTCCTCGGATTAGAAAGTCAGACTGCGGGCGAATCGGAACCCACCGATCGACGGAAGGCTGGGGAGATAACGTCTGCAGATAGCAAGATCGGTGGCGACGATGAATGGCTTGATGGACCAACAACACTCCGAATCTTCGGCCCTCTGAAGTAATCGGGATGCTTGGATTCAATCAAGACGGATTCAATCAACATGGAGAACTAACGTGGCACCACGCGATGCGGATATAGCGAAACCGATCCGACTTATTCTGTCCGATGTCGATGGCGTTTTGACCGACGGCTCAATCGTTATCGATAACGCTGGCGTTGAAAGCAAATCGTTCTACGTGCGCGATGGATATGCGATCAAACTCTGGCTCAAGGCTGGGTTTGAATTCGGTTTACTGACAGCCCGTAATTCGCAGGTGGTGAAGTTGCGTGCTGCGGAGTTGGGTATCCAAATGGTTCGACAAGGGTACTCCGAAAAAGGGAGCGCAGCCAAAGAGATGATCGCCCAAGCGAGGGTGGAACCTCGGGAAGTTTGCTACATCGGGGATGACCTCCCCGATTTGGCTGTCATGTACGACGTCGGACTGAGCGTGACGGTTGCCGACGGCGCACCTGAAGTGAAACAGGCCGCGAAATGGGTCACCCAAGCCCCCGGCGGTCGCGGCGCAGTTCGTGAATTGATCGAGCGACTTCTGAAGGCGAAAAGCCTCTGGGAGGATTTTGTCCCAAGTCGTCTCGCATGAAACTCCTTCGCTACTATCTTCAGGTTTTTCTGCCATTGATGGTCGCATTTGCGACCTACCAGTTCCTTGCCGTCCCTTACTTGGAACCTCTCCGGAGCGATGGCTCTGAGCGATTTGTCGAAAATCAGCAGCCGATATCCTTCGGCTCGAAATGGTGGGAGCCTTATTTCTTAGCGGCGGCATGGCAACGAAACAACCCACTGGTGATCGAGCGGGATGAATGCATCCTGCTGTACCAAACAAGAGAGCAGATCAGCGATACTCGCTGGCGATTTAAGCCCTTGACCATTGTGGTGCCGCAGCGATCCGCCGATGGCAGCCAACGCGCTATCTTCATCGAAAACCCAAAGGGAGCGGAGATTCAATTCAAGAAACCTTTCGATTGGGCATCCGGGAATCCGCCTCCAATCGTCAGTGGGCAATTGCTCGGGGAGATCAAGATCTATGCGCCCGCCGATGCGTCGAGCAACGCAGGTGAATTGCTGATTGAGACCAAAGATATGCGTATCGACCGGCGACAAGTTTGGACCACCGAAGCGATCAAGATGCGGATCGGCAACTCATATATCGAAGGACGTTACCTATCTATCTATATGGATCGAGACCTTTTGTCCGAGCAACCCGCTTCGGCCCCTCCTGATCCATCGCCCTTCCCAGGATTGGATTACCTAGAACTGTTCTACGTAGACCGTGTCGATATGTCGCTCCCGGCCGGGGGGCTTTGGCCAAGTCAACAAAACGACAACAGCCGTCAACGACCTGCATCAGCTAGTCTCCGATGCGGAGGAACGTTCGGATTTCAATTTCATCAATTACTTGCCACGCTCAAAAATGGCGTGCATATGGAGCATCGGGTAGAGGGTTTGCCCGTCGACACTTTTGACTGCCACGAACTCAAGCTGACTCTCGGCGTACCAGGTCCAAATGAAAACAAGGATCTCGATCCTTCCGCATCCGATGGCAAATGGAAAATCGATCGGCTCGAAGCCGTTGGAGCGCCTGGGCGCGATTACTCGGATCAGTCGAACTGGGTTCAAATGAAGGCTCCTGGTATGCAGGCGGAGGCTCAAGGCCAATACCTTTTGATGGACTTCGTCCATGGCATGGTCACGCTGAGCAACGCCCTTCCGGGAACGGCACCTCGAAATTCGTCACGGGTTCATCTGAGACGTGAATCGCTCCAAGTATCATCGCCCCAGGTACAGTTGCAAAATCCCGATCTCATCCAAACAAAGGGGCCGACAGGCATCAAGCGGTTAGGCTGGATGATCGCCGAGGGGATCGGCATCGCGCAGATGGACTCTCCAGACGACTCGTGGGCTCTTCGTTGGAGCAAGCGGTTGGTCATTCGCCCGCACGAAGAACGGGATGTGATTCAAATCGAAGGTGGTGCGAATATCAGTAGCTCGCAACGGGGACGTTTTATCGCGGAAAATCTGACCATGTGGGTCATGCCGGTGGTGGATGAGTTGGCGCAGCAGTTGGCACCGCAATACCCGGAAGGCAAATGCCCAGACTTTGTTCCCGACGTCATCCATGCTCGCGGCGATGTCATGGTGAACTCAACAGAATTGCACGCGCAGGTCGACGAGATGGCCATACGTTTCCGCTACCCGAGAAGCACTCCGCAAATTCAGCCGCCCGCGGCGAGTGTTCCACCGAATTCGATTGGTACCAATGCGAATAACGGACTTGCTTCTCCTTCGATCTTGGCTGATGAAGCGGCATCCACACGGTCCATCGCCCCTGCTACAACTGGTGGCGCTTCGCAAACAAATTGGCCTCGCCCCAATGCTGTACCACAGGGCATGGTTTCGCTCCCCACATCCACCAAGAAGGTCACGCCACTCAATGTCCAGGGACGAATGCTTGAGGCCCAAATCCTCCGTTCGGGCCAAGAAAGCAACATCGAATCACTGACCATTGAAGGGCAATTCAGACTGACGCGAGAACCGGTTGCGGAGGATTTGATGATGCCATTGAATGTCACAGGCGAACGCCTCGTTCTAAAGAGCGAGTCCAACGACTGGACAAGTATTCATCTTGTGGGCCAACCTGCGAAAGTAGCCGTCGGGAGTGGCTGGATCATTTCCGATGAGCTTCAACTATCACAATCCGACCAGTTGTTTTGGATCGACCATCCCGGTGAGTTAGTGATTCCCACCGAAGCGATCTCACCACTGCCAGATCCGTCCCCCAATCCAACCAATAATTCGGGCCTAGGACTCCTGCGATCGGACACCAATAGTGCTCAAAATGGTATTGGCTTGTCATCGATCACATGGCGATCTCCACCCCGCTTGCAATGGGGCGAGTACATGACTTTTGATGGCAAGATCGCCCGATTCGGAGGAGGTGTAACTCTCGATTGTCGCATGCAAACAGCCCCCGACACTCTATGGCATGTGTTGGCAAGCAGTTCGACGTTGACACTGGAGATGGCAAATCAAGTGCCTCTTCGATATCAAGGACCACGAAACGAGGCCAAATCTCTTCCCGCCGTCACACCCAAGCCCGAACTTCGTATCGCAACCCTTGACGGCGATGTCGATATCAAGGCGGTGCAAACCAATCTTCACAGTGACAGACAATCAGCGGAAAACTTGCTAGTGCCGCATCTCGAATTCAATCTGTCGACTCAAACTTGGATTGGACTTGGACCCGGTCAATTGCTGAGTCGTCGCGTCGGACAAGCCAACCCGATGGCTTCCACAGCGACCTCATTTGGACCTCCTAAAGCACCTGGCCCTCTACCTGTCGGGCCCCCTTCGCTGCAGTGTCTGCATCTGTCCTTTCTCGGGCGAGTCGAGGGTTACATGCAACAGCGTATGGTCTCGTTCTATGACAAGATCGATTCGCTACTCGGGCCGATCAAAGACTGGAATGGAGCCGTCGATGTCAAATACGCTGAAACACTTGGTCCCAATCAGTCGCGACTCCTATGCGACCAGTTGAACCTGTTCGACTCTTCTGGGCTGAGTTACAACCAGAATCGAATGGGACCGAAACAAGCTGCCTGGGAAATCGACGCACTTGGCAACGCTCAATTAGCCAGCCGGACCGACTCGGGTGATGTCGTGATCGATGGCAATCGCATCGGCTATGCAGCGCTCGAGGATCTGGTTCGCATCGAAGGTTCGTCGCGACGTGCCGCATCGATACGCCGTATTCCGATTGCGGGTCAGCAAGGGGAGGCTGATGAATTCCAAGTAAGCTCCGCTACCATGAGGCTCAAGACAGGTCAGTTGGATGCCCAAATTCGACGGATCGAGGGAGCCGTACCTCCTCAATTCCAACGCCCCGTTGATACGCAAACGCCAGGAGTTCCCGGGCCGCAATCGAAACAGGGAACGCCCAACGCACCTGGCTCCGCACTGCCAAGCCCTCGCGACTTCAACCCTTTGCAACCACGGGGCAACGGCCGCTGATTGACAGGGATGTGACTGCTGTCACTTGCCCGTGAACTTGAGGAACTCGAATACCAAGTTGGATACTCCTATTGCAAAGAGTAACATCACGCTCCCCCACAAACCGAGATCGAACCAGCGACCGCTTCTCAGTTGCGGTACGGACATCGCATATCGGAAATAAAGTGCCGCAAAGCCCAACATCGGCAACATGACTGCCTGCGCTGAACCACTGAGCAAAACCAACCACGCTGGTTCGGGTAAAACCCAATACACAAGCAAGCACAGCATCGGGAAAAGACCGCTCAGGATATGCACACTGCGTCTTTGTGTAGTTGCATCCGGAGGAATGAAATTCATTACGGATAGACCATCGGTAAAGGTCCGAGCATGACTGGCGTTCGCGACAAAGAATGTTGAATACAAGACAACGAAGGCACCCACCAAATACACCGGAGGGGCCCACGCCCCGAGGAAGGGTTCATACATCACCGACAACGTTTGAATCAGGTTGGAGCTTTCCGGAATAATCCCCGAGCGATGCAGGATGCCAGCACCGAGCGCAAAGAAACCCAGGGTTGCTACGGTATAAATAACCATCGACACCCAGATGTCCGCCAACATCACACGCAACCAACCGTTCGCACGCGCTATCCAGCCGTCGGTACCATCGTTCGGTCCGGTGAACCTGGCGTAGCCTTTCTCCAAACACCAATAAGGGTACTGAATCAATTCGGCCGCACCGACGCCAATGATCCCAACCGTAGCCAATGCCATCGCAATGGACTTGGCTCGCTCTCCTTCAGGCAACCCAAAGCTCAGTCCCGCAACCCAATCGCTTGTCGGTATCGCCCACTCAGGTTTCAATTGCATTCCGCACACCACCGCCATCGTGATGAATGTAAAAATCGCCACCATGGCCGTTGCCGCAGACTGTATCAGTCCGTAACTGCCATAGATCAACATCACAGAAGTGATCAGTGCGATCGGAATCGCCCAAAGTCGATCGTCGATCGGTCGCGGCAGAGTTTTGCTGGCTCCGTTTTTCGCGGACGCGTAACGAGTGATGTATTGTTGCTTGGCCTCTTCCAATGCATCCTGTGGGGACTCGTCGTCAGCAGACATCGATCCCGCTGATTCTTTGCTCGAAGCCTGAGCCACAACCCGATCAAGTTTCAGTTTGGCCTCCATGGCACCGATCCGCTGATAGTCGACTCCCTGCTGCGTCAATGGTTGAACGAGCGATAGGACTTGGCCCACCCCACCAACAATTCCTCCAAGTTGCCCGATGCTGCAAAACCACATAAAGAACCAATACCACACCAACCAGTTGCCCCTTCTTGGAATCCTAGGCCCCGGTATCAGGCTCATCGCCGACAAGGGTGGTATGCCGGTCGAGACTGTGAACCGCCCAATCTCAATCTGTGCGAAGACTTTGACGACACAACCTAAAAGAATGAGCCACAAAAGCGACAATCCAGACTTCGCCCCAGTCAGAGTCGTCGCGATTAATTCTCCGCTCCCAACAATCGACGCGGCAATGATGAGCCCAGGGCCAAGTTGGCGAATGATGTCCCAGGCCTTTACCGGTGGCTCGAGCAACTCGGAACCTTTCGGATCACGTCGATCGGACGCTTGCGAGTCAGGAGAAGGGGAACCGATTGCCATGCGAGTAAAGTGTGGGTAGGTAGCGAGAGGGATGCCTAAAGGCTACACTTAAAAACCACAAATGATGGTAACCTGAACACTAAGCGAGACCTAGTCGTGATCGTAGGAATCCCAAAAGAGATCAAAGAGGACGAGTACCGAGTCGCTATCCTTCCCGTCGGAGTGGAGGAACTCGTCCAGAGAGGGCACAAAGTCTTGGTCCAAGCGGGGGCTGGTTTAGGCTCAGGTATTGCTGACCATGCGTACCTCCAAGCGGGTGCGGAACTAGTAGCTAGTGGCGAGGACATCTTTGGCAACGCCGATTTGGTTGTCAAAGTCAAAGAACCTCAAGCCTCGGAATTCCCTTCCATTCGCAAAGGTCAGGCGATCTTTACCTATTTTCATTTCGCTGCGGATCGCACGCTTACCGAAGCCATGATAGCGAGCGGCGCGTCTTGTCTAGCGTACGAAACATTGCGTGACTCCCAGGGACGACTCCCTTTGTTGACCCCGATGAGCGAAGTTGCCGGACGCATGAGCATTCAGGAAGGCGCAAAGTATTTGGAGCGACCTCAGATGGGTCGCGGTATCCTACTAGGCGGTGTCCCCGGAGTAGCACCAGCCCACATCACGATCCTCGGCGGTGGGATCGTCGGCACCAATGCCGCTCGCATTGCCGCTGGCTTCAAAGCCGACGTTGCTATCCTGGATGTCAACCTCGATCGCATGCGATACCTCGATGATGTCATGCCACCCAACGTGAACGTTCTATTCAGCGATCGCTACACGATTCGGGAGCAACTGCGATTGGCAGATCTTGTGATCGGGGCCGTTTTGATACCGGGGGCAAAAGCACCATACTTGGTGCGACGCGATGACCTGCGACTGATGAAACCCGGTAGCGTTATCATCGACGTGGCTATCGACCAGGGAGGTTGTGTGGAAACCAGCCGTCCGACGACCCACAAGCAACCGACCTACATGATCGACGATGTTCTTCACTACGCCGTAACGAACATGCCCGGCGCGGTGGGACGAACCAGCACCTTCGCATTGTGCAACGTCACTCTTCCCTGGATCGTGCAAATCGCTCAGTCGGGAGTCGATCGCGCAATCAACGATTCGAAACCGATCCGCGATGCATTGAATATCCATCGCGGCCAAGTAACCAACGAGGCTGTCGCTCAAACCTTCGGACTATCCTGCGCCGCTTGAGCTCTCAAGGAATCATCCCCGCTTGCCTCCAGGAAACGCGACTACAACCACAAGTGATGCTCGTGGATGTAGGCCTCTACAGCGGCAGGCACCATGTAACGGATCGAACGACCTTCTTTGACACGTAAGCGTATATCGCGAGAAGCCATTTCAATCAGAGGGACATCCAAAACGCGACCTTGAATGGAACGCAACTGATCAGGACTCGCCACTTTGGCGAGATCATCCCAAGCGATGTTCCCAAATCCACCCCGTCGTGCGATCACGATGTTTGCCAGTGAAAGTACGGCACCGGGTTCTCGCCAACGATCAAAACCGATCAGCGAATCGGATCCGATCAGCATATAGAGCTCCGCGTTCGGCGATTCCTCGTGCATAGCCCGAAGCGAATCCACCGTATAGCTCACTCCGCCACGTCGAATCTCGCGATCATCCAAGCGAAAACAACCATTCCCACAGATTGCAAGCCGAAGCATTTCCAATCGATGCTTATCGCTCGTTGGAGCCTTTTCGGTTTTGAAGGGCGATACATATGCCGGCAGAAAGATCACGGACTCCAGCTTCATCGATTCACGGAATGATTCCGCCATGATGAGATGACCATGATGAATGGGATCGAAGGAACCCCCAAACACTCCAAGACGCCGCTTATCGTTTATTTCGCTCATGGTACAGCCGAACCGTTTTCCATCGAGGATCGCTCAGAGGGTAGGGCGATGGAACTGAGACGTTGCAGCACGAGAACTTCCCCACAACCTCCAGTTGAAGTGTCTCCGATGCGGCGATCCACCCACCTAGTACTCGGTAAAGGCACCGCCCGCCACATCGCCTTCTGAAGAGGTTCGCCAAGCGAGACCAAATGATGCTGGACCGAACGCAGATGATTCCAAATCAATGGCAAGAAACTCAATTCCAAGTTTCTGCGAGGAGACAATGCTGCCGCTGTCTCCCCAATGGGCTCATTTGCAAACAGTAAACTGCCTCGTCGCATCCCCAATCCCCAATGCGCATCCGTGTTGCCGAGGATCAGAATCGTCCCTGCGATCATATGAGGCGCTAGATACTCCCCAACATCGCCAGCGATGCAAACCGTCCCCCGACGCATCCGCTGGCAAGCGCGCACCCCAACGCTTCCCGCAATCACGATGTCCCCGCCTCGCATGCCGCTGCGCTCACCCGGTAAAGGCATCGCCAATCGGTCACCACAACGCCCTGCAATAGCTACGACACCCCCACGCATCCCTGAGCAAACCTCATCGCCGGCATCGCCTGCGACCAATACCGTACCTCCGCGCATCCCCGATCCGACTCGGTCTCCGGCAGAACCATCGATCATCAATGTGCCACTGGACATCCCACGACCTAATTCATCCAACCGGCTGCAATCGCCGCGGATGACCACCATGTCCGACGGGCCTGCAGGCAACTGAACCCAAAACAGTTCCTCGAGACGTACTCGCGACGAGCTGGCCGTATTCAATGGCAGAGATAGCAAGTCCGCTAGCGGAACCATGGCTAGCCTCTCGGGCACCAAAGGCGAGCCATCGACTCGATACTCGAGCTTTCCCTTCAAAGTCAGTTCAAGCATCCGCAGATTCCACCAAACGAGCGCAACACCAAAGGCTCGGGTCATCCAATGGAGTGTAGAGAGAATCCCGCGCAAAACTGAAACGCTTGCGGTTGTCGCTCGCCACCCATGTCACTCCCCATTCCGGGAACTCAACTGGATCGCAACCGGCAAGTGAAACGTAAGGGATCACAACCTTTAGATCCAAAAATCCGGGTGCGCAAGTAATCCAACCTCGAACTTGATTGGCCTGCGCATAACTGGGAATCGCTTTGGCTCTCGTAATCAGCGAAGGCCTCGCCTCGATAACCTTGTTTTCAAAAGGTGCAAAATAGGGTTGCCGCGTCCGAAACTGGTACAAATGGCAATAGCCATTTGCGCGATGGATCCCGAGACTGCGTCGGGTGTCAATCAGAAAGTCAAACGACACGTTTAGATCCGGTGTCCACATCGGAGCCGTGTGAGGCAGTCGAACCTGTAGCAGTATTTCGCTGTCGGTCCACGCCATCCAAGTTTGGCTGGTATCGCCCGGTTCACTCAACTCCTTGAAACTCGGCAATCGATGCGCAGGCCCCAAGTCCCAAGACTGCGGGGATTGTCGGTCGACTGCCCGAGACCACCGCTTCACGGTGAACCCCAGATCAAACAGCCATGCAGGGTCTCGCACCAAACCTTTCAGGCTCATCCATCATTCCTAAGCAAGGAGGCATTCCTCGTATCACGGTTCCACTTCAATAGGATAACCGCATCGTAAACCGCATGGGCGACGATCGCGGCAAGCAAATTTCCAGTCACCCAATAAAGACCTCCAAAAATGAGCCCCATCAGGGTCGCAAGAAGCACGTACAGGGGACTGATCGGATGAGCAAGACCAAAGAGAATCGATGCGACCAACAGTCCAACCACACCCCAAACCATGCTCTTGTCGGCACCCAGCAACGAGAACAATCCCTGCTGCACCCACCCTCGGAAAAGAAATTCCTCACCAAACCCGGCAGCCAACGATAATACGACGAGTTCCACAGGGGTCAAACGAATGAGAAAGTCCCGCAATCGCGACTCCATCATCTCCTGAAGGTCGCGCAACCCTCGAAAAGGCAACCGCGCGAGAGCGAAAACGCAAGCGGCTAGCACCGCCCCGAGACACGTCCCCAGCACAATCCCTTCCAATAACAGGAACGAGTCGGACAGCGATGGAATACCCTCATGGGGATCCGGTCCAAACATCCAGCCTAGGACGATTGCAAGCAGTCCGAACGAAATTTCGGCGAAGGCAGCCAGAACGAACTGATTCTGACTATCGCCATCGGACGCTCCAGCCATGAAGAATCAGCTCAAGGTGTAAGGGGTGTTCGGTCCGTTTCGAAAAAAGGAGCGGGAAGTCTATAAGCCGGGTTCTGTTACTTGCTCGAGACCTTGGGCCCCGCGCAAGCAGGCAATCATTCCTCTAGGATCGCGATTGCTCGCGACCTCAAGCGATCTACCCGAACGAAGGCACCGCGAGCCGCGGCGCGTCTGGTTTCCCAGACTCGTTCTGCTGGATCTTGCTCCAGATGGGGTTTGCCGAGCGACGAGAGTCACCCCTCGCCCTGGTGGGCTCTTACCCCACCGTTTCACCCTTACTGGGCCGAATGAACGACCCAGCGGTCTACTTTCTGTTGCACTTTCCCTAACCTTTCGGCCGGTCGACGTTATCGACCATCTCGCCCTGCGGAGCCCGGACTTTCCTCTGACGCTATGCGGTCACCCGCCGCCCCAGCGATTGCCCAACCTCCCGCTCGCGAGAAAGTATATCAATGCGATCACCTGCCGACCATTGGTTCAGCAATCCGGAGACTCACCCATTGGGTCGCACGATTGCGTCTGAGCGGAACCGGTCTTGGCATATTCCGCCCCTGGCCGTCTCCCGCGTCGTTTTTGGGATGAGGTCGGGATCAATTGACGATCCACCCGCTGCAGCATCCGTGTGACGCATAGCTTGTTGACGCTCACCTTCAGATCGTTTGCCTCGAGACAAATGCTATCATGCAGGCTTTTTGGGATCCGAACGGTGATCATCCGTTGTTGCTCGCAGGGGTCGCATTCGGGCACATCGCGAGACCGGAGAACGGTCAGCATTTCGAGAACCTTCTCATGCGCATCGCTGCACTCGTATGCGCACATTTCGTCCGCAGTTGGGAACAACTGCCGAATGCAGCCATCGACACCGAGGGTAGCTCGGTAGAAAGCGGTCCAAGTCGGGGCAACGCCGAACAACTCGGACGCTTCGCGGACGATTTGGCTGCAGCGTTCGTCATGCGACGCATCCGGATTTCGTCGGGCGCTCACTTCGAGGGCCACCTGTTCGAAGATTTTCATTTCCGCAGCCAGCTTTTCGCCTGCCTCGGAGCTTTTCTTCGCTGTCATCTCCCCGTTCCCAGAGGAGGAAGTTGTCGTGGAAACAACATCGCGATAATCAAGATCCATATCGATTCGCCTTCCTTGTTTGCCCAACGATCCCGTTGGGTAGGTTTCAGGTCGCCAAGCCAGTTAGCTCGAAACCCGACCCTTGGCCTCGAACCTCCTTGCCCTTCCAGCCCTGGCTGGCCAGCGGGAGGAACTCTGCGACCTCCGCTGCCGCCTCATCTAGAAGAACGCCCCATCTTGCGAATGCAGTCAATACCGTCACCGCAAACCCATTGATATCAATACTTTAGGGCTATTTGATAGCATCGCCCAATTTCTGCGCAGCACCCCACAAGAGGGGGTGTGAAAAAGATTGCCCAATAACTGAGCGGCCGCTGCCTGCGCAAATACTAAGTGTCCAACCGGGAAAACTGCGCAAGATTTCTGGATTATCCCAGCGGCGTAAGCGATCAGACCGATCAGACCGATCAGACCGGTGACTAGCTAACAGGCCCCTA
>JBILVV010000298.1:0-6318 GCA_044370255.1 Pirellula sp. | reverse complement strand
GGTACCACATAGCGTCGGGAGTCAAAGAAAAAGCCGCAGGGTAGGTCCTGCGGCTCGAATGTTTCCTGCCTGTAAAGAATCGAACGCCGGAGACTTAACCGACGACCTCTTTGATCTTTTGTAGGAAGTGGTCGTTGCCGTCCTTGCTGAGCTCTTTCGCGTGCTTTTCAGCTTTTTTAACGTCCTGATATTCAAAGACCGCTACCCGCTTGAGGTGTTGGTTGAAGACGCCCCAATACAGCTTGATTCGGGGCTCGGCCGCTGCTTTGCGCGTCCGCTTAGGTTTCGCTTCGGTTGCGGGAGGGGCTGCTGGGTCGACTTCCTTGGCGGCCTTCTTCGTACGAGGTGCTTTCGTGACGCCTGCCATTGTTTAGGCTCCAACTGAGGAAAAAGAAGAAAGCAAAAATGAAAAAGTATCTTCGAGACCAACGAGGCAATGAGTTGAAGGGCCCGAAAGCCGTTTCCTACGATCCCCTCGGTCGGTTTCACAGAACCTTCATTATAAACGAATCCAACCCCAACCACATCCATCTTTCCCAAGGTGGTAGGAAATTACTTTTCCGTAGATTGCGAAAGCTAGCCCATCATCACTGCAAAGCGATCATCCGCATTTTGCAGTTTCGCCTCGGTTTTTTCGAGATCCTCGATTAGTACCGATACTGCAAACCGTAGCTCAGGCTGTGAATCCCAAAGTCGCTCTCCTTGAGCAAAAAGGCGGGGCGAGCTCCCCCCGTCACCGTACCAGCGACATTCGAAGCCAATTGCGGATCGAATTGGTCGGCAACACGGGCGACCTTTGGAAGGAGAAGGTAATCATAACCGACCGTTGCTTCGAGCCGACGGGTCAGCCGAAATCCGAGCGTTAGGTTGATCTCAGGCGATACGACGAAGGTATTGAACTGGTACGTACCCTCGTTGGTTGCCCGAGCATGCAATCCACCTTGCACGTTCTCAACACCGCCGATGTCTTGATAACCATCGATCCCAACATATCGGTTCATAGTTCCCATCCCCAATTTGACCGTGCTCGATAGGCTCCAGCGCGGAGCGTAGGCGATACCCGAAAAACCGATAACCCCGCCGTGAAAGCGATTGCTCGTATCGAAGCGATCTCTCAGAGTGAGAACATTGATTCCGTCATTGAGAGGATCCGAAATGGAATTCACGAAAACGCTCTCGGTGAGCGAGGCGGTCTGGTATCCGAGGAGGATGTCGAGTTTACTGTAGGGACTTCGATAGGCGATTTGCCTGAGAAGGATATCCCCGCCGAAAACGTCACTGGTCGCATTAGCCAGGGCCTCTCCGGCGACTAGCGGCGCTCCACTGCGGACAACGATCGAATTTGGAGTGCCGGGAGGTACGGGTGTCTGGAGGTAGGGACGTTCGATAGCCGGAATCGCCTGACCGACGCTGTTGAAGGTCAGAGACTGTGCACCCGCATCGAAGAATCGTACTTGCACGCTTGTGCAAGCGTCCTTCTCAAATCTCCAGGCGACTTCTCCGCGATACCCTTGCGTGGTGTCATCCATGCCAACGGTACCACCGAACAGATCGATCGAACCAGGAATATTCGTTGCCCCTGTCCGAACCAACGCGGGAATCGCCGCGTCATCCCGCCAGAAGGTTGCCGCTTCCATTCTTATCGATAGGTTTTCGAACGCGCGTGCAAAGGGAAACGCCAATCGGATATTGATATGGGGAATCCCATCGCAACCGCATGTGCCGTCCACTCCTCCGCATGCACCACAAGATCCCATCTCTTCCGCTTGCAAGTCGCGGTCGACAATAACTTCGGATTCATCGGCGTGCCCGGCATGATCCGCAACAACCTCCCCTTCATGACCCTGAACGCATGATCGACAACCCGCTTGGACTACTCCATCATCATCTTGGATACCCGTTCCGATACGCCGAGTAGGTTTGGTGGATCGAGCTTCATTGTAAAATTCCCGCGACCCGTTGCGACCCGTTCGGAGTTGGCCGAGAACGACATCTCCTCCCAGGATTCCTCCCCAAGCGAGTGCAGCACAAGCCGCAATCCAACAACCGCGAAGTTTGAAAAAACGAAATTGCATTCGATCCATGAGTGCTCCCCCAAAAAAAGCACGAGCGCTGAAACCATGTCTGCGGCTCGGCGACAAAGTCTTCCTTTTAGATCGGGTAATCCACGTGCGGGAATTAAGTAAACCCGGGGGAATTTAACGGCTACCCGAGCGATTGCTGGCAAACGAGGGTTGGAAGATGTCCGAAGTCTGCGGAGTTTGAGGCCCAAACACCAAGAAATCACACGATTGCCCTCAAGGGGACGATAAAGGACAAGTAAGAGTCGATCCAGGGTGGGATCGAAGCTGCTCATACAAGGGAATGTCTCGATGCGTCGTTCGATCCAGTTGGTTGCGTTTGCGATTGTACTCGGGGGCAATCTGGGCTCTGTCCAGGCCGATGGCCCTATGTTCCATAAGACGCATGTGGAGATAGCCAGAAACAACTCGTGGCCGCAGCCGTTTCGAGGCCAGGACGCTTACTCGGTTGTGGCTCCCTTTGAAGTCATGAAGCGAAACGGATGGCGCGACAACAATACCGTCGGTTCCATCCTGTTTGTTAACAACGAATTGACGGAAGCAGGTCGGCTGAAAGTGACGACCCTCGTGGCATCGTCCCCAGCCAGCCAGCGAATGATCTACGTTCAAATCGGAATGACTCAGGCCGAGACGGAAACCCGAGTCAAGAGCGTTCAAACCGTCTTGGCCGACTTGATTCCTGAGGGTGAAAAGCCGCCGATTCAGATCACGCACATCGCTCCCACGACGTCACCCGGAGCTTACCAAACTCTCGTGCATCGAGCGATTCAGCAGTCGACCCCGAAACCTAGATTGCCAGCCTTTACGGGGAGCAACCAACCCGCAGCAGTTCAAGAATCAGGGGTTCAAGAATCCCAGGGTTCGGGACCATCGCAGTAATTTGACGACCTTTCAATGGTGGAACGACTTAGGCAGCAATTCCACTCGTTCTTGTACGTTCTCTAGATGCGCACGTAGATCTTCTGCCGGTCCAGCCACTTGAGAATGATCCAAAAGATGACCAAAACGATGGCACCGAGCAGTAAGGGCTGCGCGGTATCTCTTGCGGCAATGTCCAGCAACCAACCGAAGTGACGCTCTACCGCCATCTTGATAGGCTCCTCGAGCGTCCAACTCATGACATAAGCAACGATCGAGTTGGCACCGATTACCTTCCAAAAGGTGCCCCATCGATACCACTGCCCCACATCGCAAATCGCATGAAGGGCCCCAAGCCAAAAGAAACAGAGACCTCCACTCCACAGCGTCCAACTCGGGGTCCAAATCCTTTTGACGATCGGACAGAGTCCCTGACGATCCAAAATCCAAGCCACAAGCATCAGGATCGCTCCGAGAGCGAACATGCATACAAGCTTGACTGAGGATCGAACAGGGGATTGCAACCACTTGCCAGCGATCAATCCGAAAAGCATCGTTCCCAGGGTCGGAATGAAACTCAAGGTGCAGTATCCACCTGCAGAGTAAAGAAAGGGCTTCTCGCGAGGAAACAGGTTCATCCACCAGGTATCGAACTTCCATGCGAGGTTGCTGTTCTTGTTCCAATGCGCACGGAAATCTGTGTAATTCTCCGGCCAAGACACCGGAACACCTACCTGTTCGTAGGGAAAATCTTCACCCGGCAAAGGGTAAGCGACGAACGCCCCCCAATAACCGATCAGAATCGCACTGCAAACCACAAGCAACCATTGCGGCGATAACGGCGCGCACAGAAAAAGAAACAGGTAGCCTAGACCGATCTGGGTCAGCGTATCGTCGAACGTAAAGTTCGTTTGCGAGCGGCCGAGACTGCGCAGAAAAATCCCGAGAGAGATCAGGACAAAGCTTCGCCATACCGCATGCAACAACATGCGACGCCAAGATTGACCGGACGAAATTCGCTTCAAGTATGAGAAGGCTAGAGAGGTTCCAACCAAGAACGAAAAACTAGGCTGGATCATGTCATGGAGCGAGCAACCAGACCATTCCACATGGGACGTGTGAAATGTGATCCAGTCGAATAATCGTTGCACCCAGCCCGGAAAACCTTCCCTGTGCGAACTCAGTTGATTCAGATGCAGCACCTCGGCGAGCATCAGGAACATCACCATCCCACGATAGATATCGATGCTCTCCATGCGAAGGGGAGTTGTTGCAGGAGCTGTTGTTGCAGGAGATAGGGGCGCGGAGGTTGTGTTGGTCGCATGTGCGTCGGTTTGCATCGGTGGGCTACCTGGTGCGGAAAATCGGAATGATGAAATCGATCAATGGACTGGCCGCCACCACCAAAAACGCAAGAAACCACCAAACGTTGTCCCACGCATTATCAGGCAACATGCCCGCGGCCGCGAGTAAACCCAAACCCGCGATGAAGAAGAACTCGGGACGAAACGGTCGCTGCCAAGCCGAATACCAAAGCAAGACCACCCAAAAAGCGATCGTCAAACCGACCACTCCCATAGCCATCCATCCGAATCCGATCAACAGTATCAGGTGGACCAAGTAGTAGTAGCTGATTCGAAAAGAGAACCAATCTTGCAGTCGCAACGAGTTGAGCCAATTCCTGCGACTCGGTCTCGGAAGTTCGATTTTGTTCGACAAGTTATTCATGCGAATCGGGATTCGTGTTCGAGCAATTTGCGCTTTATCGGCAGGCCACCTGCGAATCCGACCAAGGAACCATCGACACCGATCACGCGATGACATGGTACGACGATTGCTAACGGATTGCGACCCAAAGCCATGCCGACAGCTCGGGAACTGTTCGGCGAACCGATCCTCCGAGCCAGATCGGAATAGGAACAAGTGGCACCAAAAGGTACATCACACAGTGCAGTCCAAACTCGATTTTGGAATGCGGTTCCACGAATCGTCAAGGGAAGCTCAAACTGCCGCCGTTGTCCTTCGAAGAATTGCCCAAGCTCCCGTTCCGCTTGTCGAAGCGATTTGCAAATACCCACGTTTGTTCGGGTTGCATAATCGCCATCCAGAGACGGATCAAATCGCACCTCGAGTATCTGGCCCCCTTCTGCCACTAAACCCAGCAGACCAATAGGTGACTCGATGTTCAAGAATTGTCGATTCCCTAGCTGCCGCATCCGATTGGATTTTATAACACTCGTCATATTCGATCCCTCATGATGTCAGGTCGCCTACAAGCATGCACGATGCTACCAATCCGACGTGTTCTGCAGAGCTCCGGCAACCACTGCCGACAGTGCCAAAGCCCAGAGAAAGAACGCTGCGGCGAATCTCCAGCCCCAATGCTTTCCTCCCAAACAAAGATCGATTGCTCCTGCAGCCGTCGGTAACAAAAGGACGCTCATCAATATCCAAGTTGCCGGCGGTTCCGATACGTAGAACGTCGAAGTGGCAAGGCTCGCGCAAGCAAGCACCGTCAAGCCCAAGATGGCTGGGGCAAGCGGCCATCCGTAATCGAAAGTTTTTGTCGAAGGTAGAAACAGCGAGACAGTGCTGAGCCCGAGGGTTGCTCCCACAGCAGCCAAAATGAATTCGCCAAGCGATGCATACGACTGCAGTGCTAGTCCAGCTACGCAAACCAACTGCACCAGGACTACCAGCGGTGCCCAACGCCCCCCAGGCCCACGCGCGATCGCATTCAGCGACGCGCAATTCATTGCAACCGCCGCAATCCCAAGAGCGATCCATCGAACCGCTCGAGGGAGGTCGTTCTCGTATCCCGGTCCCTGGGGAAGGCAAACATAAAAAATCCCAGTTGCCCAAGCTATAACACCAGGAAGGGACCACGTTGCGTAACGACTGGGAGTTGCGACCAATCCCTTGACCAAACCCATGAACAAAATCAAACCAGGTACCATCCAAACCATCCACATCCATGGCTCCCTCGCGTCCCAACGCCGCCATATGGCAGGATTGGTGATCAATTCCCGCTGCCATAGGTCCGAGGCAATCAACCCCGCCCCAACGAGGAGCGAGCCCAGTGACGATGCACTCATCGCTCCGCGCAAAGGATGTTCAGCAGCACCCGAAGAACCCGATTCCAACGATCGCCGCTCACATCGGGACAGAACCCAACCCCCAACCAAACCCATCAGGCCAGGCAAAACAATCCGCTGCAATAGTATCTGAACTTCAAAACTTGGCTGCATTATCAGAACCCTCTCCGTCTTCTGCTCTTGATCAAGCTTAACCCCAGGTTCCCCGCAGGTATAGAATGCGTTGTCATTCCGCTCGACCGCCTTAGGGCAAAACCAGTCCACCGTCTCCCAGTTGCCCTCCC
>JBILVV010000034.1:0-21154 GCA_044370255.1 Pirellula sp. | reverse complement strand
AGGAGTGCTCACATGCAGGAACCTCGAGGGACATTCATGAGAGCAACGACTCTCTCGAATGCATGGCTTCTTTCTTTTGCCGTGCTTTCTGTCGTCCCTGCTATTCAAGCAGACGAAGTTCGCTTCAGCACCGAGATCCGCCCGATCCTGGCCGAATACTGCTTGCACTGCCATGGACACGACGCAGCACAATTGCAAGGCGACCTCCGCCTAGATACCCGTGACGGCGCTGTTGGGCATGCGATCCGTCCGAATCACTCCGAAGAAAGCGAACTGATAGCGAGAATCTCGAGCGAAGACGACTCGCTCCGTATGCCTCCTCCAGAGACCGGCAAACGTCTCTCTCCGAGCCAAGTTGACACACTTCGCAAATGGATCGACCAAGGCGCACCTTATGAAGAGCATTGGTCCTTCCGCCCTATCGAAACTCACAATCTCCCACCGACAGCAACGCCTGCATCGACCGACATCGATCGTTTCGTCGTCGCAAGCCTAGAACACCACGGAATGCAATTATCTCCACCGATCGATAAGCAAAAATGGATCCGCAGAGCAACCTACGATCTCCATGGACTACCTCCGTCCAGCGAAGACATCGACGCTTTTCTATCCGATGATTCAACCGATGCGTACGCCAAAGTGATTGACCGTCTACTCGAGTCCCCTCGTTATGGTCAGCGCTGGGGACGTTATTGGCTGGACATCGCTCGGTATGCCGATACTCATGGAGGTGCGGCGATCGGATTCAGGAAGTTCCCATTTTCCTACACCTATCGCGATTATGTCATCGACGCATTCAATCGCGATGTGCCGTACGATCGATTCATCCATGAGCAAATTGCGGCCGATCAATTGGGATTGCCGGAAAACGATTCCTCCCTCGCGGGGCTCGGGTTCCTGACCGTAGGCATGCAGTATCGAAGCCGCCATGATTTGATCGATGACCAGATCGACGTGGTGACTCGAGGACTGATGGGACTGACAGTTGCTTGCGCTCGTTGCCACGATCACAAATACGATCCGATCCCGACAGCCGAATACTATGGATTGTATGCGGCACTGGCCAGCAGTCGACCACCTAAGGAGCTACCCACGGTCGGCGAGCCTGCCGATAGCGAGGCTTATCGTGCCTATCAAACCGAACTGCAACGCCGTCAGCACTCCGCAAACGATACAGAACGAGATCAGGTCGCCGTGATGCAGTCCCGTCTGCGAATGCAAGTAGGTCTCTATCTTCGAGAACTTGCCAAGGGAACACCGGAGCAGGATCTTTCCGCTGCATTTTTGTCCTATCGCACCGATGATGTGCGACCCCTGGTCTTAAATCGATGGCGAGATTATCTGCAGGCGATGTCGAAAGATAACCCTGTCTTCGGCCCTTGGGTTCAGTTATCTGGCTTTGAGCAATCTCAGTTCGCGGAGAAGTTCAGCGAATTTATCCGTCGCATGGAGGAGGAAAACGGCGATCCCGCAAAGTTCGCGGAACCGCATGGTTTAGGTACCGCTACGCCCAAATGGAATCCTCTGGTGGTGAAGGCTCTCCGTGATTCGAATGCCGTCGATTTGCTGGCCGTCGCCGATGCGTATGGAAAACTCTTTGCGGAGACACACAAAAAGTGGATGCAGTCGCTTATCGATGCCACCATCGAAGCAGAATCTCCGGACAAGATCATTCCCGACGAAGATCCTCGCCATGCAGAAATCAACAGCCCCATCTACCAACAACTCCGTAATCGTCTGTACCACGAAGGCACACCGACGGTAATGCCACCCGAGATGGCTGCTGGACTTCTCAACCGCACCATCCAAGATAACTTCCGGGGCAAGGAAGGAGCGATCGAAGGTTTGCATCTTGAGTCCCCCGGCTCACCGCCTCGCTCGATGATCTTGAAGGAAGATAACAAAGCGGGACCGTTTCACTTGCTCCGTCGAGGCAATCCGATCGATCGCGGACCGATGGTGGAGCCTGGATTTCTTTCGATTGCTTCCAAGTCGAAGTCTATCTCCTTTCCCGAGGAAAATCGGCGACTGCAGTTAGCTCATCGTATTACAGATCCCGACAATCCGCTAACGCGGCGTGTGATTGTCAACTGGGTTTGGCAGCGGCATTTCGGTGAAGGGTTGGTACGTAGTCCAGACGATTTCGGTACTCGAGGCAATTCCCCAACTCATCCGGAGTTGCTCGACTACTTGGCGACGACTTTTCTTCAGGATGGTTGGTCGATCAAGAAGTTGCATCGACGCATCATGTTGACCGACGTATACCGCCAAGCTGCCGCGGAAAATCGAGAGTACCGAGTTCGCGATCCTGAGAATCGTCTTTTGTGGCGTATGCCACTTCGCAGGCTGGACATGGAGGCGATGCGCGACGCCATGTTGATGGTATCGATGGAATTGGACGATTCCCAACGGGGTCGCCCCTTTGATCTCAACACACAGCCCGCGATTCCACGCAGAAGTGTTTACGCGTTTATCAATCGCGATATTGTTTCGAATTTCTCGAGCACTTTTGACGGCGCCAATCCCAATGCATGTACCGCCAAGAGACCTGATACGACGGTCCCTCAGCAGACGCTGTACGCTCTGAATTCTGACTTTGTTCAGGATCGGGCGGAATCCTTGGCCCGCAAATCGCTAGAGCATGCTACCGACAAGAGCGACGAGGGTCGCATCGGATGGATGATGCGTCGCCTTTGGGGCCGCGATCCCATGGCAGAGGAGATCGACAAGATGACCGCTTTTCTACGTGGTGGAATGGACCAGCGTCCCGCAGAGGGCTGGCCGCAGCAACGTTGGTGCCGATTGGCTCATGTATTGCTCGCCTCCAATGAGTTCATGTTTATCGATTGACATCAACCGAAAACTGGCAGTGCAACGATGAATAACCGAAGAGATTTTTTTGCACGATGCGGTATGGGGTTTGGCACCCTCGCACTGGCCAATCTTTGCAGGGCTGCCGACCCATCGGTCGCGTCCTCACGCACCCATTTCCCAGGTCGGGCTGAACATGTGATTCATATCTTTCTCAATGGCGGCATGTCCCAAGTCGACACGTTTGATCCCAAACCGGAACTGACCAAACGGGCGGGACAGATGCTGCCGTTCGATAATCTGCAGACGGAACGGAAGACCGGTGTTGCTTTGCCTTCGCCATTCACCTTTCAGCAGCATGGAGAAAGCGGCATACCGATCAGCGATCTGTTCCCGAACTTGGCACGCTGCGCCGATGAGTTGGCCGTGGTTCGCTCGATGTATGCGGAGCTTCCGAGCCATGAAATGACCTTGATGCTGATGAACACTGGGGACATGCGGTTAGTGCGACCGAGTATGGGTTCTTGGCTGACCTGGGGCATGGGGACCGAGAACGAAAACCTTCCAGGTTTTGTCGCGCTTTGTCCCGGCGGACTACCGGTCGGTGGCGCTGGAAATTGGAGAAGTGCGTTTCTGCCCGGGGCCTATCAAGGAACCCTTATCGATACCTCCAAGACCGATCCGACCCAACTGATCTCCAATATCCGAAATTCGCGGATAACAACCGAGGAACAGGCGGAGCAATTCTCGTTGCTTCAGCAACTCAACGCCCAGCATGCGATGAAACATGCCGACGAATCACACGTCGAGGCACGCATCCGATCGTTCGAGTTGGCCTACCGGATGCAATCGGAAGCGATCGATGCTTTCGATTTGTCGACAGAGCCCGAGCACATCATCAAATTGTATGGCGAAGGCCCGCAGAATCGGCAACTACTCATCGCGCGGAGATTGGTGGAGCGGGGAGTCCGTTTCGTGCAAACGTGGCACGGCAACATGCAACCGTGGGACAGCCATTCCAATATTAAAGACGAGCATCGCAAAGTTGCGAATGAATGCGACCAAGGCCTTGGCGCATTGATCACCGACCTCAAGCAACGCGGATTGCTCGATAAAACTCTAATCCTGTGCACGGGCGAATTCGGACGCACTCCGTCAGTCGAAATGAACCAAAACGGTGGCGGTGCTTCCCAGGGCCGCGACCACAACCACTGGGGATTTTCCTTATGGATGGCGGGTGGGGGCGTCCGCAAAGGAACCATCTACGGTGCGACCGACGAGTTTGGATTCAAGGCCGTTGAAAACCCGATGTCGATTCACGACCTACATGCTACGATGCTCCATCTGTTAGGATTAGATCACCAGCGACTGACCTATCGCTACGCTGGCAGAGATTTTCGACTGACCGATGTTCACGGACGCGTCATCCATGACTTGATCGGATAGTCGTCGTATTCGCACTTCGGAGCAGCACGTGGACCCATCCAAACGCGACCCGATCGGCCTGGTCGGTTTGGGACTTATGGGAAGTGCACTCGCACCGCGTATTCTCGCCCATCGCTATCCACTCGTTGTCTGGAACCGCACTCGGGATAAGGCGACCGAGTGGATTGAGCGAGGAGCCCTTTGGTCCGAAGACCCCTTGCAACAATGCACGCGAATTATCCTCTGCCTCTATTCGAGTGAAGTGGTTGAAGAGGTGCTAAACAAATGGCTCCCGAGTATTCGCCCCGGTCATATCATCATCGACACGACCACGGGGGAACCATCGCAAAGTCGCCAATGGCAACAGCGTTTGGCTGATCTCGGCGCGGCCTATTTGGATGCTCCGATTTCCGGTTCAAGCCATCAGACTCGCGAGGGACAGGCAACGGTTATTGCCAGCGGCGATCGAAAACCATTTGATGCCTGCAGCGATCTATGGCCAGTACTCGGCAAACGGGTCTTCTACGTCGGAGCTTGTGGCAATGCAGCCAATATGAAGCTGGTCAGCAATCTGGTCCTCGGCCTGAATCGAGCAGCATTGGCAGAGGGATTGACTCTCGCTGAGCGACTGGGAATCGACGGCCAGCAAGCGCTCGAAGTCCTCCGCGGCAGCGCTGCCTATTCCCAACAAATGGATACCAAAGGGGACAAAATGGTGGGCCGAGATTATGCCACTCAAGCCAAATTGTCCCAGCATCTTAAGGATATTCGATTGATCTTGAACGCGGCCCATCAAGTCGGCATGCATCCCGAACTTGTCGATGTCCATCGAAAATGGTTGGAGCAGGGGGAAGCGATGGGACTTGGCGAAATGGACAATAGCGCGGTCATCGAAGTGGTGCGCCGCATGGCTGTCGATGGCTCGGCAGATCGGAAGGCCCCATGAGCAACTCCCCCTTATCGCCGATCGCACGGACTTCGATCCTAGTGGCTGCGGGCTTGGGATTGGTCTTTGATGGGATCGAACTGGGGTTGATGCCAATCGCTTCACTGAGTGTTTCAAAGAGCCTCATTGGTGAATCGTACACCGCCGAACTTGGCGGACAGTGGTTTGCTTGGTTCACAGCAGCATTGATGTTAGGAGCGGCGATTGGAGGGATTGTTCTTGGCAATCTCGGAGATCGGATCGGACGGTCCCGCGCGATGGGAGTTAGTATCCTGTTCTATTCGATATTCGCTGCGATGGGAGCCTGGGTCACCCGTCAGGAAGAAATGCTGATTCTCCGTTTCTTGGTCGGTTTGGGGGTAGGAGGTTTATGGCCCAATGCGATGGCTTTGGTTGCCGAGAGCTGGTCCACGGTCAGTCGGCCGCTAGCGATGGGAGTGATGAGTGCAGGTCTCAACGGCGGTATTCTTTTGTTGTCCCAGATTGTGCGCATTTGGCCGGTCAGCGCTGAGTCATGGCGATGGCTGTTCTATCTCGCTGGAGTGCCCGCAATCTTGGGAATAGCCGTTCTCACCGTGTTGCCCGAATCTCCGGCATGGTTAGCCAGTCGACATCGAGAACCCATGCGGCGGTCGATGTCGCTCGGCGCATTGTTCCACCGCGATCTATTGCCGATTACTTTCGTCGCGATTTGCTTGGCATCGATACCGCTCATTGGAGCATGGTCGGCGAGCAAGTGGATGATTCCGTGGGCGGACAAGATTGCGAGCGCTCAGGATCCTGGCTACAAGGGAGCAACCCAGGGCTGGTGGGCATTGGGGGCTACAATCGGGAGTTTCATCGGAGCCCAATTGGTTGGCTATCTCGGCAGGCGAACGTGTTACCTGTTGATCAGTATCGGCACGACCATTTTGACGATCGCGATGTTCCAATGGACTGCACCGATGCAGCCTGGTTTCCATGCGGTGGTCTTCGCGCAGGGGTTGGTCGCAACGTTGTTCTTCGGTTGGCTGGCTGTCTTTTTGCCGGAGATTTTTCCAGTGCATGTGCGGGCCACAGGAAGCGGGTTGGCGTATAACTCTGGCCGCTTTGCAACGGCGATTGGTGTGCTCTTCGCGGGTGGCTTATTCGCTCTGCTGGGTGGCGACTATCGACAAGTGGGTACGATTTGCGCCTTCATCTATGCTTTGGGAATCCTTGCGATTTGGCTCGTGCCTGAAAAAGGCAACTCTCTTGATGGCTGAATGGCAGGACGGACGCAGAAAAAAATCAGGAATCTTTTCACGCAACCTGAGCAAGGCTGGGACGACAACGGTTGATATCGCGGTTCGCTTCCTCACTTCCCGGCAAATCCATGCTCAACCAAACATTGACAGTCGACAATCTCGATCACTCTGTGAAGAGAACGTTTATCGGTGGTCGCATTCGAAAGCGCATGATCAGCCCGCAAACGATGCTCTACAAATTCTCGGGCAATCCACTTGTTTCGCCGAGTGGGACAGTCTCGCCTTGGTGGTCGGCAGTGGAACCGATCGAATCGGGGGATACGGGGCTCGAGGGCTTAATCAAATATGCAGCCCGGTTGAACGTTGCACCCAACGATTACGCGAGGGCTCGAAGCGCGGTTACCAAGCAGTGGAATTCGTTGGCAGGTCTCCTGATCGTTCGACTGACGGTACCCGTGTTTGCTTTTGTTGGTCAGTGCTCTGCACAACCGGTGGACAACGAAGTTTCCGCACCTCGCAAAGTCCTTTATATCGGCGGAGCATGGCAACTCTACATCCCTAACCTAAACCGGGATCACGTTCTTCAGGTGGCTCTCGCGCCGGTATAGGAACGTAGGCAAAGCGAAGCAGATCCCAACCAAAAAGATCAGTAAGAAGTGCCAGATGAAACCTCGCATGCCAAGTCGTTTTGACTCGCTGGCCATCCAAATGGTGCATGCCGTGGCGGTCAGCATCAGATCCCAACTGAATCCCGAAATAACCCAGGTTGCGAAGGGGGCAGAAAAGAATTCCCCCCAAGCATGCTCCCCCGCTCTGGTAAAATGGACTCCAAAGCAGACCATGGGCAATATCAATCCTACCGCCGACAATGCAGCGTACACATATCGCAACATGCGTTCATTCCCTGTTAACATTTCATCGAGATTTACGATCCACTTTTTTGCAACCAGTAAGTATTTGCGAACCATGATAACCGAGAATCTGCGGCAACTGCTCATTCCAGCGATATTCTGTATCGGGATCCTAGCGTACGTAGATCCCGTGGGCGCGCAGTTCGAACCGCTCCCCTACAAAGTGGGTGACAAGATCGAGATTCGATACTTCGATAACTGGTTCGAAGCAAAGGTTACGGAGATCTTGCCCCGAGGGGTGGCTCTCAAAGCGGAATTCGCGGACGAGACCGGCGAGAAAACGACGAGTGTCTTCACGTCGCGCGACATTCGGGAACGCCGTGCTACCCAAGATCCAAACCCCGCCATCAAAACATTTCCAAACAGCGAAGCGAACAACAACAGCAGCTACCAAAGGGATCGCAGCGATCCATTCGGCGGCAACGGCGAAGATAGATCGAAATCAGCGAAGGGTGATCAGGGTAGCGACAAACCGATAATCGACGAAAGTGTATGGACGGATACAACCCCCGCCGGGAAATCCATGCGATCAGAAGTTGGCGATATGACAGAGCAAGGCATGGTTCGGGTTCCACCGTGGATCGTCACATTATTCCGATGGGGCCCGTTTTCTGTACTCTTTCTGGGTGGTCTCATCCTGTTCACGGTCGGACTTCTGAACTCGAACAAGTACTACTGAACTCAAAGCAGACAATGGCATCGCTGCTAGTCCTGCGGTCCAACTCCAACGCCGCGGTTGATCAACTTCTCAAGCTGCACCATAGTGAGCATGGCGGCTTGGCAAGGTATCAGTATTCGCTCGTCGGCGATTGTCAGGATCTCCATATGTTCCAATGAAGTGTAGGCGACTTTGATGGATGCCCAGGGAATCGTGATCGGTTTTCTCGAATCGTCTCGAAAGAAGAAGATCAGTGCGTTGCCAGTAATGATCGCTCCGGCATTGAAGCTCTGCACAATAGCGATGACGCTCGATCGCTCTACTGGGTATGTCAAGTATCGGGTTGCATGATTGAATACTTCGTTTGTGACGGCCGAACCGATCATCCCGTCGGCTTGAGGCAGAAAATTTTGACAGAGCGATTGCAACTCCAACGGACTGGAGAACTGAAGCTTGGGCTCGAAGTCCCTACGTATGACTCGATAGGTTCGAAGCTCTGGATTATCGGGCAACTGGGTCAACCCTTGCTCCAGTTCCTCCCAGAGTGAATCGGGGATACTGTCAAAGACTCGCTTCAACTCTATCGTCTTGTTCGAGGCTAATTCCGTAATGGTCGGCAGGGGCATGAACCAATGATCGGAAAATCCAGGGCACATCCCTTGAAAGAAACAAACTGCAGAAATCCGGCCCGGACGCGCTCGGAAGGGCTCAAGTCGATGGAGCGGTTGTTCCATGATGCGAATGACTTTGCACGAACCAACACCGAGCGATAGATCGCTGTACACGGCAATGACCGGCGGATCGACCGTGAGTATTCTTGCAGGACAAATGCAACCGGATACGAATTTCTTACGAACCGATTGTACGAGTCGAAACATGAAGTATGCAGAAGCCAATACCAGTGGATATCCGATGCATGTGATCGTTGAGAGCCCGAGAGCCATAGCCAGCAGGCCAAGGCGCAACATAAAAGGATACGGGAAACTCCTAAAGTACTTCCAAAGATTAACTCGCAGCAGCGCTGGGTTCGCGGCTGTGAACCCTTGCCCCTGTTCATTTCTGGCGTGCTTAGCTCGCAGGCTTTGCGCCTCGGGCGAATAGGCGATCGGTTTTCGCATCGGCGGGAATGGTACCGATGCCATAGCACCATCGATATCTGTATCCCACGATACCGCGGTGGACTGTTCGGCCTGCGCTTTGGATGGCGACTTTTCTGGAGAGATCTGCGACGATTGTGGAACACAGATCGGTTGCTCACAGGCCTTGCACTTCAACGTTTTCCCGGCATAGTTGCCAGGAACCTCGTAAATCGCACCGCACTCGCAGGAGAACCGGATTCGCATTTTGCTCCGTGGGCTTTCGTCCGACTTGGCGTTTCGTGAAGAACAGTGAAATGTGAGCACACAGGATAATCGTCATTACGAAGGCATGCCACATGGCAATCTGTTTCTTGTGTACCATAATTCGAAGGCCCCACGGGTTGGTTTACGATATCCATTGGGAAGAAGACGGAGAAGTTGGCTAGCAAAGGGATCTCACGTTGAAGTATCTGCGGATTCATGGTTCAACGGGATCGGAAAATCCACCTGCTGGCAATTCCCCTTGACGTGAACGGGTGGATTTGCGAAGCATCCGGTTGGCGAGGGCTGCAATGGGTCCGCACGGATGGCGGATCGGCTCATCGCATTGCCACGCCTGACGTGCTTTCCCAAGCCTCTCGAGCCGAAATGTCCTTCTCCCGTTCCCATCGCAATGACCGGCGCCGACGCGTGATCCGCGAATCGATTGCTGCCGACTCGGATTTTGCGGTGGAATCCGCCCGAGCGCAGCGACGGTCTCGACGCGCATCGATGGAGGATCGCGCGGAAACGTTTCACACTGGCTATCGCGATCCCGGATACAGCCAAGCGGTTCGCAAGACCTGTCAGCAACGAATGGTCCAACTCATCCCCATCCGGCCCGGGTCACTCGCCTTGGTATTGACGGTGATGTGGACTGTGTGGGGATTGCTGTTGCTGGCCCACTATCTTTTTCATGTGCGAGCCAGTGACACGGGCCGCTCTACGACTTTGATCCTGCAGTTGTTTGATGTCCGGAGTCCCCACAGCATCGCGAACTGGATGACGTGCCAGTTATGGATGCTGACGGCGATTGTGGCCTGGATGATCTATCGCATACGCCAACATAAACTCGACGACTATCGAGCCAAGTATCGGATTTGGATCGTCTTGGCCTGCGTTGCCTTGTTTTCGAGTTTCGATACTGCAACATCCGCTCTGTATTTGTTTGGGCAATCCATCGATGGCTGGACTCGCAAAGAGATCGGTTATGGCGGTTGGCCGTTGGTATTGGCCTGTTATGCATCACTTATCGCGATTACGGGATTGCGCCTATCGAGTGAATTAAAGGGAACTCCGACAGCCGTGGCTTTTTGGTTTGGCGGGCTTGTCGCCTGGGCTTGTGCAGCTTTGCTGGGGACCGGACTACTGAAACTGGACTGGAGCACCGGCACGATCGATTTGACGGTTGGTGCGTGTTGGCTCGGAGGTGTCCTCCTGGTATTCCAATCTGCGGGCATGTACTTGCGCTATTGCTATCTTCAAGCGCAAAAGCGTTTTGTTGAACGGGCTATCGCAGCACCTTCGAATTTCAAGATCGGCATGCCTTCGATGCCGCGCATGCCTTGGTCGCGATCGAAATCCTCTGTCGAAGATACCGACGGCGATGAAGATGTGGATGACGATGGTGAAGAAGCCGAGGATGGCATTCTCGATACGATCCCGAAGAAGACATGGTTACCATGGCGTCGATCTGCTAATTCAGCCGACAAAGAATCGGCGGACACTCGGACAGGCAAGTCCGATGCGCCCAAAACTGCAACGACCTCCAAGGAACCCAAGCGACCGATGCGATTGTTCGGAGTTATTCCGAGTCGCGCAGAGGCCAATGAGTCCCTCGTCGGCGAACCGATCGCGGAAGACGATGGCGGCCCGATCGATACAGGGCTGACGAAGAAATCCGGATGGTTTGGTCTCGGCGGAAACAAGACGACGGATCCCCAGAGCCGCGCCACTCCTGCGACAACAGCACCCAAGACAGTCAATAAACCTGCCCCCAAACCGGAACCGGCCAAACAAGCCTCCAAACAGGAAACCAAGACTGAGGCAAACACAACCAAACGCCGCTGGCTTCCTTCATTCAGCCGGTCGAAGAAACCAGCGGATCCATCGACATCGAAACCATCGGTTTCCAGCACATCGACCTCACCCGCAACCAAGGACGCCGCAGACACCAATACTCCGAAGAAATCCTGGTTCCCATTCCGCAAGCGAGAGAACGCAGACACCGAGAAAGCGCAATCGGTTGACACGAACCGATCCAGCAGTAAGTCCTCGGATCGAAGCGTGGAGAAGTCCAAGCGTGCTGAGTCTGCCGCATCCTCAGATAGTAAAGGCACAAAACGGCTTGCATCGAAGATTTTCGGTTGGCTTGATGGACTGAAACTCAAGCCACCGGTCGACAACGCTCTTCCTGCGCGTGGTGCATCGCCGACGTCTCATTCTTCGACAGCAAGTGATGGAGGCCCCAAGCCGATCGCTGCTTCAAACACACCGTTCCCGAGCACCTCTGCAAAATCAACAACGTCCCAGCCATCATCGAATTCCATCAATCAGAGCGAGGATGACGACGACGGTTCGAACGATTATCGCCATCTCTCCAAGGCGGAAAGAAAACGTTTGCGTCGCCAGCAAGGGAACGATCGCTACGCAGCATGATTCATGCGTTGCGATTCACAACCACAGGGCAAAACCCACGGTTCAAAGAACTCCATATTTTTTGAACGCATCGGAGGCAGACATCCCGTTTCGAATCGCATCGCGTACTTGGTTCTCACCCTGCACTTTGCCCAGCGCCAACTCGATGACTTGATCCTCAACATGCCTCGGAACGACCACCACTCCATCACGATCTGCGAAGACGAGATCTCCTGGTTGAATGGTGACATTATCAAGCTTAACGGGGACGTCGATTCCTACGACCCGCTGTCGATGCAGGCTGTCGTAGGGAGATGCACCGCGAGCGATGACCGAGAAGCCCATGGCAGCGATCTTGTCCAGGTCCCGCACAGCCCCATCGATGATCGCTCCCGCGCAGCCTCGCTTCATGGCAGCGGTCGTTAGCAACTCGCCCCATATGCCGGAGCGAAGCGATCCTCCAGTTGCCGCGATGATCACATCGTCCGGTTGACATGCGTCGACGCATCGCAGTTCCAATTCGTAGGGTTTCGGGTCCGATTCGTACATATCAACCCACAACATGGTGCGGCATCGGCCGACCAACACCCTGCGGTCCGCCCCAATATTCCACGTTGAACAACCAAACGCAACGCGAGGAGACTGGTCCCGAAACCCCACCTGGTCCAGCGCATCGCATACCACGGCGGAGTACAAACTCCTGCGAAGTCGCTCAAGCGAATGCGATGAATCGTTCATGCTATGATGCCCCTACAGCCACTTCAATGCCTACAATAGACTCCCTACGGTCAAAGGCATTATAGATGAATCACCGAACGCGTCTGCGTACGGTTCCATGATTGATCAGCTAAGGAATCCAAAGCATGCGAGTCGGCATCGCTGCATTGATGCACGAATCGAACACGTTTATCTCGGGCAATACACCGATCGATCGCTTTCGGGAGGATCTTTTCCTCACAGGTGTCGAGGTCGCAAACCAACTTGCTCAGAGTCATCACGAAATCGGTGGATTCTTTGAGGGGCTGAGGAACTCGCACGATTCCGCAATGGAGGCTCGGGAGATCGAGGCCTTCCCACTCGCAGCGTTCCGAGCGACCCCTTCGGGAGTCTTGCAAGCGGGACTGCTCGATCGTTTTCTCGACATCATGCTCAGCGAGATGTCGCGTGCTGGAAGGCTCGATGGTCTCCTCTTGGCAGTCCACGGCGCGGCGGTCGCTGAGGACCAACTTGACGCTGATGGGTATTGGCTCGGTCGGTTGCGGGAATCATTGAACGATTTCATTCCGATCATCGCGACGCTGGATGCTCATGCGAATTTGTCGCAACAGATGGTGGATGCAGTCGATGCTTTTGTTGCCTATCGAACCAATCCTCATCTGGATCAAAAGGATCGAGGGATCGAGGCGGCTCGAATGATGGTCCGAACGTTGACTGGAGAAATTCGACCGACGATGGCAGCAGCCTTTCCGCCGATGGTGATCAATATCGAGCGACAGGGGACCTCGGAACCCCATTGGCGACCCATTTACGAGCAAGCGGATCGGCAACTTAACAGCCCGCAAGTGTTAAGCAACAGCGTTCTGCTCGGCTTTCCCTATGCCGATGTGCCGAAGATGGGAAGCGCGACTCTGGTCGTCACCGATGATGATTGCGAATCCGCCCAACGATTCGCCGATGAACTTGCGGATGCACTGTGGCAAGCGCGTGATTCGATGGTTGGACAACTGATCAGTGTGCAGCAAGCGATCGATACGATTGCCGCCCAAGGTGAGAGACGGACGTGCCTTCTCGATATGGGGGACAATGTCGGCGGCGGATCTGCGGCCGATGGTACTGTCTTGCTCGAAGCATTGCATCGCTCGAAGATCGGGCCAAGCTTCCTTTGCATCTTCGATCCAGAGGCCGTGCAGCGTTGCCGCCAGTCCGGCGTTGGAAGCCATCTATCACTCGAGATCGGGGGACATACCGATCAAAAACATGGAAATCCCTACACGATGCTTGTCTCGGTGGAATCGATGCATCCTGGTCGGTTCTCGGAATCGGAAGCGCGACACGGGGGGATTCGAGAGTTCGATCAAGGCCTAACGGCGATCGTTCGATCGGTCGATTCCCCATTGACCATCATGCTAACAACGCGGCGCATGGTCCCATTCAGCCTCCAACAGCTTCGCAGTTGCGGGATCGATCCCTGTTCTTTTCGGGTTTTGGTGGCGCGCGGGGTCCATGCACCACTTGCAGCCTATCGCGAGGTGTGCGATGCCTTTGTGAGGGTCAATACACCGGGCTCCACATGTGCCGACCTCCATGCAATGACGTTTCAGCATCGACGTCGTCCCATGTTTCCATGGGAGAATCCTGCATAGAATGAGATTTACACGTTCGTGGTCCCATGATCGACAACCCGCGTCATTCCCGACGGTCACAAATCCATGGCGAATGCCTCATCCGATCCTACACCGGCCGATCCTAAACTGGCCGACTCGAATGCTTCCGTACCAGCATCTTCACCGATGAACTCAGCGATACCCTCTGCGATTACGGAACCTGCAAAGAAGAGACGCCCGAGCGCCGTTTGGTTGCTGACTCTCGCATGCGCAGCCTTGAGCGCTTGGTTGCTTTTCAGCGCGTATCGCAATCAAGGGGAATGGATCGAGATCGAATTTGATCAGGGGCATGGGCTGCAACCTGCGGACGCCCTGAGATTTCGAGGGATCGAAATCGGACGGGTGGAGAAGATCGACCTCCGCGCCAACCCACCCGGTGTCTTGGCAACCGTGCGATTAACGCCCAACGCAAAGTCGGTCGTCACCGAGGGGACTCGCTTCTGGATCGCTCGACCGGTGGTTTCGATCGATTCGATCCAAGGTTTGGAAACCGTGATTGGGCCAAAGTACATCGCCATGGAACCTGGGAAGGGGAACGGGGCCAAAACAAGACGATTCATCGGGTTGGAGGCACCTCCTCCGATCCATCCCAAAGAGGGATCGATCGAGATCGTGCTGGACAGTAAACAACGGCACGGACTGACCAGCGGCGCACCGATCCTGCATCGCGGATTCCGAGTCGGTGATGTGCTCAGTGTTGAACTGGCAAGCGATTCACGAAGCGTCATTGTGCGGACCGCGATCGATCCGGAGTATCATGAGTTGGTCCGCAGCAATTCGAAATTTTGGGTTCGCAGCGGATGGCGTTTTGAACTGGGCCTTCGCGGAATCAGTATCGCCGCGGACAGTATCGGCGAAATCCTCTACGGAGGTATCGAGTTTGCCACGCCGAATACAGAAGGGCGTATCGCATCGACCGGGTCTCGATTTGAACTGGTTGAAGAACCACTCGATGATTGGTTGGATTGGCAACCATCCCTTCCATACGGTGCTCGCTGGGACAACATTCGGTTCCAGACGCATCAATCGCATCGGATGGCGTTGCGATGGAAAGAGAAATCGTTCGGATTCACCGTTGACCGCCAAAGGCAGGGTTGGGCTTTGATCCTCGATGATGGCAGTTTGGTGTGCCGCGATGATCTCTGTGCGGTGCCGAAGAGTGCATTAAAGGATTCTACAAACGTCGAGTTCGTCGGAACTGCTCAATCGCCATCGGATCCCATCGCATCGAGTCTTCTGAGCGATGGCCATCGCATGGTCAAGATACCGCTTCAAACGGCCAATCTCGAATCGGTAGTCCCGTTCGCTGCAAAAAATGTTTCTCTCAAACCAATCTCCGCAGAGACTCCATCGCAGCCTCCCTCGAGGCCTGAAAAAAAGAGCGTCACCAAATCACCCGTGGATGTCGTTGTGGCTGCACCGGAATTTTCGAAGGGGCTGATCCTCGACGCCGGAAGATTGACTCCGACGGCTAAGGGATGGCAGATCGATTCGAGGATCCCCGTCTCGGCCGATTTGGATTCCGCGCCGGTGCTGGAAACCTCCAGCGGTCGGTGTATCGGCTTACTGAATGTTCAGGGTGGAGTGGGTGTGGTGGCTCTGATCGAAGAGCTCGAATAGTCTGCCGAAATAATCTTTTGAATAGCATACCAAAGCGGAAGCTGCGAAAGCGGAACAATGACCAAACGATTGCGATCCGAAGCGTGGTTCAACGACCTATCCAATCCCGGCATGACTGCGATTTATCTGGAGCGTTATTTCAATTATGGAATGACTCTTGGGGAACTTCGTTCCGGACGACCGATCATTGGCATCGCCCAATCGGCCAACGATCTCGCACCATGCAATCGCGCGCACCTTCATACGGTGGATCGACTGCGCGATGGCATTCGGGATGGGGGGGGAGTGCCAATGGTTTTTCCGATGCATCCCCTCCAAGAGTCCACGCGGCGTCCGACCGCGGCGCTCGATCGAAACTTTGCCTACCTGGGATTGGTGGAGGTGCTCTTCGGGTATCCGATCGACGGCGTTATTTTTACGACCGGATGCGACAAGACAACACCAGCAGCGCTCATGGCAGCCGCAACCACCGATCTACCGTCCTTGATATTCAATGGCGGCCCGATGCTCAACAGTGTGATCGATGGCGAACCTACCGGTGGTGGCACGATCATTTGGGAGGCTCGACGCAGACTGGGGGCTGGCGAGATCGATGAAGAGGGCTTTCTGCAGTTACTGGCGGCTGCGACACCGAGCCTCGGCCATTGCAACGTGATGGGGACCGCGTTGTCGATGAACTGCCTAGCAGAGGCCATGGGAATGGCCCTGACCGGCACCGCGGCGATCCCTGCTCCGTATCGCGAGCGAGCACAAGCCGCGCATGCTGCGGGTAAACGGATCGTAGAAATGGTCCGCGAGGATCTTCGACCATCGAAGATCTTGAGTCGCCAATCTTTGCTCAATGCGATCGTCGTCAATACCGCGATCGGTGGCAGTACGAATTGCCCACCCCACTTGCTGGCGATCGCTCGCCATGCAGGAATCGAACTGAATATCAAGGACTGGGAAACGAGCGGGTATGACGTGCCGCTGTTGGTGAACCTGCAACCCGCAGGGCGTTATCTCGCGGAAGACTTTCAGCGAGCTGGCGGTTTGCCGAGTGTCATGAAGGAGTTGCTGCGAGCCGGATTGATCGATGGCGAAACGATGACGGTGACCGGCAGGACAGTGCAAGAAAACATCGTCGATGCGTTGTCACCTGACGGGAACATTATTCGATCCATGCGAGACCCGGTTCGGACTCAGGCAGGTTTTCTGGTGCTTAGCGGCAACCTCTTCGATGCTGCGTTGCTCAAGACGAGTGTCATCAGCGATGCGTTTCGCGAACGATACCTCAATCGGCACCTCGATCGACCCATCCAGGAACAAACCTTCGAGTCTCGCGCCGTTGTGTTCGATGGTCCAGAGGATTATCACGACCGAATCAACGATCCATCGCTTCAGATAGATTCCGATACGCTGTTGGTTATTCGCGGCTGCGGAACGTTGGGGTTTCCTGGGAGTGGCGAAGTGGTGAATATGCAACCTCCGGATGCGCTGCTCAAGCAGGGTATACGAGAGTTGCCGACCATGGGGGATGGCCGTCAAAGCGGAACCTCGGCGAGCCCATCCATTCTCAATGCATCCCCCGAAGCGTTTGCAGGAGGCGGCCTTGGAAAACTTCGGACCGGGGATCGCGTCCGAATCGACTTGGGTGCTCGGCGCGTCGATGCGCTCGTAGAGGATGCGGAATGGGACTCGCGTTCGCCATTCGTGGAAACAGCCAAAAAGGATATCGCCTCGGATGCCACCACTGGCATGTTACGACCGAGCGCTACTCCGTGGCAGGAGTTGTATCGAAGTCACGTGGGACAATTGCACACGGGTGGCTGCTTGGACTTCGCCTGCGAATATCGACATGTCTGTCGAACGGTACCGAGGCACAATCACTGAGCGATAAGGATCACGAAGCCCGCAGCTCCAAGTCCTCGTACCTCGCATAAGCCTGTTCCAGCTCCCGCTCTAAATCCTGCATGCGATTTTGATCCTTGGACAACTCCGCTGGGGGTGATTTGAAGTACTCCGGTTCGCTCATGCGTTGATGCAGAGTTGCCAGTTCTGCTTCGATGTTCTCCATTTTTCCGGGCAACGCTTCGAGTTCCTGCTTTTCTTTGAAGGAGAGCTTTTTGGGAACGATCGACGCTACTTCGTTCGAGGATTTCTGGGAAGACATTTCGGATTTCGCGGTGTTCTTTGCGGCTTTGTTTGCATCGCCTCGTTGCCGTAACCAGTCGTCGTATCCTCCCACATATTCTTTAATGCCAGTCTCCTCGAAGACCAACATGCTGGTCACGACATGGTTCAGAAAGGTTCGATCGTGACTGACTACGAGCAACGTTCCGTCGTAATCCACCAATTTCTCTTCGAGCAATTCGAGAGACTCCGCGTCGAGATCATTCGTGGGCTCATCGAGGACCAGGAGATTCGCTGGCTGCGCGAAGAGTTTGGCGAGCAGCAATCGATTGCGCTGACCACCCGAGAATTTATCGATCCTCGATCGGGCTTCTTCGGGAGTAAACAAAAACTCTTGCAGATATCCGATCACATGTTTGGTTCGCCCACCTACGGTAACACTCGTTCTTCCAACTCCCACGTTCTCCTCAGCGGTCTTGGTCATGTCGAGCACCGCCCGGGTTTGATCGAAGTAGGCGATCTCGAGTTTCGTTCCCATTCGCACGGTACCTTGCGTGGGATTGATCGCTCCCAGGATGCCTTTGAGAAGAGTCGATTTTCCAACTCCGTTGCGACCGAGGATGCCGATCTTGTCACCTCGAAGAATCGTCAAATCCAATGGAGGAATGATCATGCGATCGGCATATCCAAAGGATGCCTTTTGCATGTCGCAAACCAGCACGCCGCTTCGTTCACCCGAATCGATCGCGAGTTTCATCGTTCCCGCAGAGGACTGGCGACCTGCCCGCACTCGCCGCATTTCCTCCAAACGCCGAACACGACCCTCATTGCGAGTGCGCCGGGCTTTGATACCCATGCGAATCCAAACCTCTTCCTGGGCAAGTCTCTTGTCGAACAGAGCATCCTGTTTTTCTTGAGCCAACAACGCTTGTTCTTTTCTTTTTAAAAAGGTTTCGTAGTCGCAGGACCAATCGAGCAGCTTGCCTCGGTCCACTTCCACGATGCGTTTGGCGAGCTTGGTTAAAAACGACCGGTCGTGAGTCACGAACAGAAGGGTCGATGACAGGCTGGCCAGAAAACCCTCGAGCCACAGGATCGAATCGATATCGAGGTGGTTCGTCGGTTCATCGAGCAACAGCACGTCGGGCGCGCTGACGAGAGCCCGTCCGATCAGTGCTCGGCGCCGGATGCCAGTCGATGACTTGAGAAAGTCGAGGGTCGCATCGAGTTGCAGTTGGTCGATCGTTCGCTGGAGCATTTGCTCCTTCTTCCAATGCAGTTCCGGCGATTCGAATTCCGGCGGGAACCCTTGCGCGATCACTTGTTCGAGCGTACCGCTGATTCCTTCGGGCACGTCTTGGGGCACCAACGCGATCCGGGTTCCCGGTGCAAGCTCGACCGTACCCGATTCCAGCCTTTCTAAGCCAGCGAGCAACCGCAATAAGGTCGTTTTCCCAGCTCCGTTGCGACCCAGCAGACCGATTTTGTCGCCGGTCTCGATCCGCAACGTCGCTTCGTCGAGGAGTGGTGGCCCGCGAAACCTAAGGGTCCCGTTAAGAATAGTGATCTGGGCCATGTATCGCGCGAGTAGCTAAGGAGTTTTCGAAGACGATGAATGATCGTGTACGATTCTCCAGGCTCCATCCAATTTACGCCAGACCAACGAGAAGTTTCCTTGTGCGGGCTCTTTGCGATCCAAATTCCATCGGCCGAGTGTCAATGCTGCATCGGGCCCCAGCATTTGTGTTTCCAATTCCGAGAATCTCAGTTTTCCCATCGTCTCGCGATCCGGATAACGCTTGCGGTACCGGGCCAACGTCTCCTCCCATCCGCGCGTGGTCTCGCCTCCCGAGCTGAATGTCAGCTTGGGGCTCTTCCAATAGGCTTCCATGAAGGCATCCAGATCCCCGCGGTTCCAGGCGTCCGCCTGACGATTCACCGTAGCGTGCAATGTGTCCGGATCGTCCGCATCTACTGAGCCACCCAAGGCTCCAAAAAAGATCGCCAGGATTACGAACTTCATGTTACCGTGGAACATACCTGAAAAATTGCTGAAGTTCGAATGATTCGACATGGCCACTTCTTTAACAAATAGATGCGCCGAAGTTATATGTATGGCTGAAGTAGACCAACGATTCGTTAGAATACCCCCGGCAGCAGTCGATATCGGACTTTATCCATGTATTGCCGATAGTCCGGATCGCGGGCAAGGAGATCTTCTTCGATCAAGATGCGCGGGATTTTGATTGCGTAGAGGACTCCAAACACCGCGAGGTTCCATAGACTGGGGTTCAGGATGAAGAAACCGACGTGGAGCATCACATATCCGAAATAAATGGGATGCCGGACGAATCGGTACGGCCCTTGGGAGCAAATCCCTCGATTCGCGGCGACCAATCCAAATCGTCGACCGAGGGTGATTTTGGCATAGAGTTGCATCATGAGCCCCGCAATGGTCAGAGAAGCACCGAATGCGTCAAACCATTGGGGCGGATGGGGAAACGGTCTAGCCAAAAGAGCCAGGCAGGTCGCCGTCAACGCAATCGCCCAGTCACGCGGGTTGAGGGTCAGCTCCTTGGCAGAGCGACGCAGCAGCACCAGCACCACCATGATCGTCTCGGTGGCCAGCAACATCGCGTCACCGATGACCACTCCATGCCCGAGCAGCAAACCGCTCGCCATGGACTTGGAGAGAGCGTTCAAGAAACTTAAGTAGAGGGCCAGAATCAGGCACTTCTCAAACCCATCAAATACCCTGGCACGCAGTGCGGGGGCAGTCCACCAGGCGGCCCATTCCGGAGAGCAAGCGAAGATAGGCTCGGAATCCGCTACAGGTGCATTGGACATGGGCCCCTCAAAGATCGTCAATTACCCGGTGAAGTCGGCATGGGTCGCCAAAAGTCCCGACTCTCCGGTCGACCCTTGCAACTCTACCCGATCCTTAAAGTCTGCCCTGTTCCCCAGTTCGAAATTGAGGGTTTTCGCCGATCCGTGTGAGATCCGCGTGAGGGCTGTAGCATTGGTTCCGAGCATGCGGAAGATCCCAAGTCGGCTTTCCCGGTTTTCAAATGGGATTACACTGAGAGCTTGCGAGCGTGGGCGGATCGACCTCCAGACTGAGTTCGTGGAGCGATTCGTATCGAGGTTTCTCTTTATAACTATGGTCCCTTGCGGGAGGATGAAACGGTGGCTTCAGGTAAATACGTCTTCACTAGCGAATCGGTATCGATGGGTCACCCGGACAAGTTGGCTGACCAGATTTCGGACAGCGTTTTGGATGCGCTTTTGGCTCAGGATCCTCTCAGC
>JBILVV010000379.1:0-4884 GCA_044370255.1 Pirellula sp. | reverse complement strand
ACGATATCTTGGGATTGCCCTACGTAGATTCCGGCATCCGAGGCTCCGATCGCGATGCAATCTTCGATCAGTACGTTCTTGCATTCGACAGGATAGAGCCCATACGCGCCGTTGGTCGGTTTCGGTCCATCGGTCCACTCAGTCCGAACTCGCCGAAAAGTCACATCGCGAGCGCCTAAAATCTTGATTGCATTTCCCGAAGTATCTTCAACTGCGAGATCTTGAATGACAAAGCCGCTGCCAGTGCCGAGAATGCCGCTGGCTCCGGCTAACTGGTTCTTGAACGAAAGTATTGTTTTGTCCCTGCCGGCACCTTGAATTGTCAAATGCGAGCAGGTCACGTTCAATTCAGTATCAAAGTGATAAACTCCTTCCTCGAGTTGGATCACATCTCCCGGTACAGCGAGGATAAGAGCTGATTGCAGTCGGTGCTGGGCATCGTTACCGGGCTGGATCGTCACCACAGACGGATTCAACGCCCCGGGTTTTTTTAAGGGAGTGGATATGTCCTGTGCGAGACAGGTCGCAGCTAAGACGAGGTACACCAGTGCAGCAGGAGCGATCGTTGGGTTGGATAATTTCATAGTGGTATCAATATAGCGATCACCACCATGCTTCAAAATGCAGATCGCGCGTAAAAAAGGGAACGCCATCGGAGTTCCCTAGTAATTTTTTTGGCTAGGGCTACCAGCATTACCGGCAGCGCTATGCGTGCATTTTCGCTTGCTACTTCTTTGCAGCGGGCGGGGCAGGGTAGGGGACTACGCGAATCGACTCCCGATCGGTGTAGACTTTACCGTGCATGTCGGTGGTTCGGACTTCGAATATGTGAGTGCCCGGCGCCAACACGGGGGGTAGGAACGCTCGCCACAGATGGTCGGTAACCGATGGGCCCGGCAGGGTCATGCCGTTGGGAGGAGTCGGCCCAAGTTCGGCAAGCTTCATGTCGGCGTAATAGGGATCGATACCATCCACCCGTTCCATTTCCCGCCATTGACCGTAAGGCAAATGCCGCATCTCGACCTTCGATTTCTTACTACCGAAGAAAACGTTGACGATCATCGGAGTCGAGAGGGCCTGCGAGGGGTAAATCTCCTCCGGCAGATAGATACTCATCTGATGGTCCGCAGGTCGACGGGCTGCGCGATACTCGAGGGAATATCGAGCGCCATCGAAACTGATGATCGAATAGCCATTCGCACCGCCATCGCTCATGGTCGCATGGGGAATCCCTAATTCATCAAACGCTCCGCGCCACCAGCTGCCGCAGACCGTTACATTCACGACGTGATGATGCGGTTGCGGACCACGCCAGCCGTCGGTTCCATCGATGAAATGATGCTGAACGAAGTGTGTGTGGGCCGATATCGAAAGGGCGAATGGCCGCTGCTCGATCAGTCGATACAACTCTTGGCGGTCTTCAACGGCCAAGAGTGGAATATGCATCATCAAGACGATCAACTGATTCTCTGGGACGAGAGCTAAGTCGTTGCGAATAAACTCCATTTGTGCTGGACCCAACCCGCCAACGTAGTGTGCCTTCTCCTTTTCGGTAGCACCTACCCACGTGACATCGTCCAAGACCATGAAGTGAACAGGCCCATGATCGAACGAGTAGTAGTTGGGACCGTAGATGCTCTCGAAGGTTTCGTCCGAATGTTTGTCGTCCGGTGAATCAAAGTTCATATCGTGGTTGCCGATCACGTTGTACCACGGGATTCCTACCAGCGCGATCGCTTGATTGTGCGGTTTGAAGACGCTCAAGTCATCGAACACGATATCGCCGAGCGTGACTCCCAACGCTGCTCCGTGCGCCTTCTCAGCGACGACTTGTTCAATGATGTCATGAGCCATGAACTCGACTTCTTTTTTATCCCGCGGCTGGGTATCTCCGAAGAGAAGGGCGCGGAACTGATCCGGCTCTTGCTGGGGAGTTAATGGGAAATCGATCGAGGAGGGCAGGGGGCCGGTCGGGGCGACTCCGGGGAACTGCTGCTTGGGAGATCCGGCCGGTTTATGGATGTAGTAGAACTGCGGTAGCTTTTCAGCGTTCAGCGGTGTCATCCAACCGCGCGGCTTGATCACGAAAACAATGGTGTCGTTATCAACATCGATTTCGTAACGTCCCTGGGGATCGGTCAAGACGATATCGCGACCGTTTGAGACTCGCATGCCCTCAAGCCCTGGCTCGCCCTCATCCCGTTTTCGATTACCGTTCTGATCGTGGAAAACAAACCCGCTCGCATGTTGATGTTCGCCGTCACCTGGGGGTGCATGCTGCGCCGAACCAGGAGGATGTGCGATGCAGGGGACAGCCAAATCGAGCAAAAGAACAATAGCTAGGAAACGAAGTCTCATGCGGCCGCTCATGTAGTTGGAGGAATGGTGGATGAGTCGTTATTTTGGTTGATGCATATCCTCCACTCCAAGTTTCGAAGTGGTTTTTCCACATAAAGAAACAGAAAATTTTTCGTGAAGGGGCCAGTGTAGAGCGGTTCGTGAACAAAATGAGAATCGCAGCGCGAGAACCGCAGAGGACTGCTGTTCTACACATGCCGCCTCTCTTGCGCCGGCCTGATGACCCGCGTGTAGTAGGAAAATAGACCGAGAACACAAACCCCGTACACGATAGCGATGAGACTGACGGCTAGGTCAAAAGGCTTTGGCGTCGAAAAGGAAAAACGAATCAGAACAGTCGAGATGACAAACCCTGAGTTGCGAATGACATATTCGTATCGATCATAGAAAGGAATCGATGCAATCAGCAGAAATACGTCGGTGAAGATCATGAAGCCAAAGAATGCCGGGAAGAAGAAAAAGTCCAGGTTTGCTCCCTCGCTGACCTGATCTGAGACCAGAGCCCATTTCCCAAAAGCCCATTGACTGACGTTATAGAACGCAAGAAAAAACAACGTAACGAACAACACCATCGCGACCGCCTTTTTCAGCGCGATAAACTTCGCGAGGTCCGATTCGGGCTTTGATGGAACAACGGTTTGGCTCAATCGCTGGAAGAGTGCCACCAACGCAAACATCACAAGGGCAGCAACCATGTCAATCAGCACCATCGAGGCCATGTCGAACTGTGTGATCCATTTCGCCGGGTCGTCAACCTCACCGATGTCCTTGAATACCCGCCGAATCACAATCAAAGAGATGATTTCGTATTGTTTTCCAATGGAAATCGTCTGCGATCGCGGGATGGCGAGTACCAGCAGAATCACTTCGTAGAACAGAATAAAGCTAAACGGGAAGTAGACCGCCTGCAGGAAATTCCCTTCCAATTGACTTAAAACGCCGACCTTCAATGCAGGAAAGGACCGAACCAAAGCAATCAGGAGCAAGTGGAAGAGGAAGCCGCCGGTGGCCAGAAAAACAATCCAACGCTCCATCCAAGCTCTGCGGTTGCTGGAATCGATGAGGTCGAAGAGGCGCGAGAGCTGTTGTATACTGGAATTGATCAAAATCTAAAATCCATGATCCGGCAGGTTTTCCCAACCAGGAAGGACATAACCGATATAGTGTAGGTACCCGAACAGTCTCGAGGCGAAATCCTGCGTTCGAGGAATACGCTTTCGCCCACAGGAACGCTTCCATGACGTTTCGCGTTCAAATCGTCTATCCAACCGACTATCCGTTCGATATTCGCAAGTACGAAAAGATCTACAAGCGACTTCTCGTGGACAAGAAGATTTCCGACCAGCATGCATCGGCCCCGGAACCGTTAACCCGCAAGCAACTCTTGCTCATCCATTCCGTCCTACCGATAGTCGAATCGGTTGAAACGGAAAGCTTTTGGGAAACTCTGTTGTCGCCATCATTCCCTCCAGATCGGTGCTCAGAAGAACACTCCAGGCATCCGTTCATCCAAGAAACGAAACCTGAATTGAGTATAACCTATGTCAACTCATCAACCTAGATTCTTCAACAGATGAGTTCGGGCTCTCAAATCTTCGAGAACCCATGGATATATCGATGGTTTGCCTGTGTTTGCGGGGTTCAACGATGGCAAGGGCATTTGTCCACCGTCTGGCGACGGTAGCTACGAGTCGCAACCAACCGTAGCTACTGCTGCCAAGCAGTGGTGGGACTGAAGCAACATGCAAACGAGCAGGAGAAGCTGCCACCGTCTGGCGACGGTAGCGACGAGTCGCAGGCATCGGCCACCGTCTGGCGACGGTAGCTACGGGTAACGCAAGGGTGTTTAAGCGTTGACGGTCCAGGTGTCGCCGCTGTGGAGGAGTTTTTGTAGGTCGCCGCGACCGCGTTGTTTGACCGCTTCGTCGAGCTGCCCGCGGACCGCTTCCTCAAATGTAGTCGATGCTACATCTCGGAAAACCCCGATCGGCTCAGGGAACTGAGGATGACGCATTCGAGACAACAGATACACAAGCGCGGAATCGGCTTTCTCGTCGTGGAACAACAGGTCGTCTTCCCGGATCTTGCCGTCGGCTAGGTCGACCACTTCCATGGTGAAACCGTTGAGGCGAATCCCCTTGTCTCGATTCTTACCAAAGATCATCGGCTTGCCATGCTCGAGTTCGATCGTAGCGTCATCTCGTGTGGCTTTGTCTTGCGCATAACTAAATGCACCATCGTTGAATACATTGCAGTTCTGGTATACCTCGACAAAGCTCGTACCGCGATGAGCCGCGGCGCGCTTGAGTACCCCCGCGAGGTGCTTGATGTTGCTATCGACCGAACGGGCGATGAACGTTGCCTCGGCACCGACTGCAACGCTGATCGGATTGAGTGGGTGATCGACGACTCCCATCGGGGTACTCTTGGTGATCTGACCTTCGACACTCGTGGGGGAGTATTGTCCCTTGGTCAAACCGTAGATTCGGTTGTTGAAGAGTACAATGTTCAGGTCGACGTTTCGAC
>JBILVV010000033.1:0-21179 GCA_044370255.1 Pirellula sp. | reverse complement strand
GGTTCGATGAGACCTAAATGAAAACGGATTTTCGCGAGATCATGGTGCGCGAGGTACAATTCGTCGACTGTTGCGAGTGAGTCTCCTCGTGCCAGCCAATGCGCGATATGATCTTTCGCGACGCGAAATTCTTCCAGGGTTGCTTTGTCGGAAAGCTCCGCAGCGCGAAGGTCGGCGAGTCGCAGCTTGAGATTACCCGCGCGCGATTGAAAGGTCGTATCCCTTTGGACATGTTCGCTGAAGGATTCTAGAAAGCTTCCATAGGATCGATGAAATTCCTTTTGGAGCGATTCGGTTCCTGGCCTCAGTTGCAATTGCTGCAGAATGGGACCTCCCAATACTTCGAGCGTTTGATCGGCCGATTGAAGCTGTCGATTGGCTTGAGTGATTTGCGAACTCAACGCGGAATTTCTGGATAAAGCCCAAGCGAGTGTTGGAGCCAGGATGACGGTGACCGCCAAGAGAGTGATCGATGCGATTGCGGACCACTGAGGATTGCGGCGTACGATGCGACTGAGATTTTGGAGTATCCCCGGTCCTTTGGCCAGTGAGCGGCCGCCCGACAAGAAGCGACCTAGATCTTCTGCAAAAAGCTGTGCTGTTGCGTAGCGTTCTTCTGGGTACTTGGAGATAGCTTTGAAGAGGATGTTTTCAAGGGTTCGAGAAACGGCTGGATTGCGGCCTCTCGCTGACGGCGGGTTGCTCACCCGTATTTGCTTGAGCATTTCGAAGCGATCTTCGGAATCGACCACAGGATGCAGCGTCAGCAGTTCATACAATGTAACTCCCAAAGAGTAGACATCGGTCCGCTGATCGATCCAGTGGGATTTGCCTGAGGTTTGTTCAGGGCTCATGTATTTGAGTGTCCCCATCACATCACCCGGACCTGTCAATCCGCTATGCCCGATCATCATGGCAAGGCCGAAATCGGTAATCCACAAGTTACCCTGACGATCGAGCAGCAGATTGGATGGCTTGATATCCCGATGGATGATTCCGTGTTGGTGGGCGAAGTGGAGGGCTTCGGCTGCCTGCGCCACGAGTTCCACGACAGCGCGGACGTATCCGGGGCTTTGGATGGCTCGGTGGATAGATTTTAGTCTGGCTCTCTTCGCCTTGGTCCTTCGCGTACCGATTCCCGATGGAACAGAGGACCTGTTGAAGAGGTTCCTTGCCAGTGAGGATTGGTAGGAGTTTCTGCTTTCCTCAAATGCGGATTCAGGGCCCATCGAGCTATCCGTAGGCACCACATGCTCGAACGTGAATTCCGGATCTGCCTTGATGCGACGAACCGCTTTCTCGAGCGAGATGCCATCGATCAGTGGCATACTGTAGAAGTAGATCCCCTCTTCGTTGCCAACGCTGTGGACCGAAACGATGTTCGGGTGGTTCAACTGCGCGGCCGCTTGAGCTTCGTTCTGAAATCGCGCGATCTGTTTGCAGTCCCAGGTAGCGGCATTGGGGAGGATCTTAAGTGCGACGACTCGATCGAGAGAGATTTGTTTCGCTTTGAATACGATCCCCATACCGCCGCGACCGATTTCCTCGAGCAAGTCATAATCCCTCAGCTTCTTTGGAGGCTCGACCCGTTTTCGGTCGTCGGCTGAAGCCTTGATCGTCGGAGGCTTCTCCTGGTGTGTGAGCTTCCCAGTCGCGATGGATTGTACTTGGTCCGGAATGTGCTCCGGAACGTGCTTCCTAATCACAGTTGCCAAGTCCGGGAAGTCGGCGCACAGTTGCTCGATGTCTGCATCTTCTCCTTGCTCGAGCCAGTCCAAATACCGCTCGAGGGCCAGGGTCAATCGTTTCTGCTGATCATCGCTGAGCCCAAGCGGTGTCGCAATGGAAGCTTTGTTCATTCCGTTCCGCCATCTCTCAGATAGTTGCCAACCTGGTTAAAAGCTTATTGCGAAGGATTGCGATAAGCGTTTTCAATTTGCTCTGCGAGTTTCTCCGGCGCATACCGGATTTTTGCTCCACCTGCATAGTGTCGGACTTGATTCCGACCACCATGCTTGCACGCATACAAGGATTCATCAGCTCGTTCAAACAAATCTTTCGCTTCCGATGCGTCGAGCTTCGAGGTCGCCAACCCGATCGATGCGGTGGCTCGCAACGTGAACTCCAGATGCTCGACGGTTGTCTGTTCGATCTTGGTTCGAAGTCGCTCCATTACTTGCATCGCCATCTCGGGGACCGTGTTGGGGAACAAGACGCAGAATTCCTCACCGCCATACCGGAAAGCCATGACGTCAGGTTCATTGCGGATTACTTCCATGATCAAACGACCTACTTGTTGAAGCATCGCGTCGCCAGCGGCATGTCCATATTGGTCATTGAGTTTTTTGAAGTGATCGATGTCCAAAATAGCGATCGACAATGGCGTATTGGTAGACGTCGCACGAGTGAAGAATTCGTACAGCATTTGTTCGAAGTAACGGCTGTTGTACAGGCCGGTCATTCGATCGGTGATCGATTGGCTGTACAACCGAGTCTTGTTCAGGTTTACAGCAGCCTGGTCGGCCAATCCCATCAACAGCGCGATATCCTCATCCGTAAACCGTCCCAACGGATCGAGGACCTTGTTTCCGTTTTCATCGAGGGTGACTTTATTGGTCATGTTGATCACTCCTTCGAGTTCGTTTCCGTAGAGGATTGGCACGCTGGCCATGCAGTAGACCGTATGTTGTCCGACCTGCGGAATGCGGGTGCGATCGTTAACTCGAATAGGCTTTCGCAGTTTCGCGCACTCGCCAGCGACCCCTTCTCCAAGCTCGAAGGATTTGGTTTCGACCAAACCGTTGTTGATCTCGTCTCGAACCTCGGTCGGAATGTTGCCCCAGACCACGCGAATCTCGAGCTTGCCTGTGACCTTGTTGTAGATCATCAGGTTTCCCTTTTGGGTCAACAGGCAGTCCACCGCGCGATTCAATGTTTCGATGCACAGCTTCTTGAAGTCGTTGACGTTGGCGATCTGCTGATTGATGTCATACAGCGTCTGAATGTTCTTGAGGATGCGCTCATTCTTTTCGTACTTCAGAGTCGAGTCGATGTTGGTGATGGCGATCGAGGCAAGTTCCTGGATGAACTTGAAGTCGCTCTCCTGGATCTGGGTCCCATCTTCGCGGGCTCCAATCGTGAGGATCCCGAGGACCTCGCCGCTCTTGATCAGCGGACACCAGATATCGGACTTGAGCACTTCCAGGTTCCATTGCTGCCACGCGTACTTGAATCGCGGCCCGAGTTGCATGTCGCGGACACTGAACACATTTCCCTGTTGGATCAGTTGCCACAGTAGGCCATTGTTCTTAGGAAACTTGAACATGTAGATCGACTCTTCGAGCCCGGTGGGGTGGAGGAATCGCTCGTCGAGACCGTAATAAGCTTTGACTCGGTAGAAATCCTGAGTGTTCTCGAGATCATCCTTGAGAAGGACCGACGCGTTGACGATACTGTATTTTTCTCGCACAACCGCCATGAAGGTTTCGAGCAGCTGACGCAGGTTGAGGATGTTGCTGAACCCTTTTCCGGATTGCAGCAACGCACGCATCTCAAAAATCTCAACGTCCTGCTGAAATGCCTTGCTCTTGTAATAGTCCAACTGCTCGAAGGATTTATCATCCACAACGGTCTTGGTCGGAACAGCGATCTGGCTCGCACCCCTGGCCGTTGGGGCCTGAGATAAACTCTGCTCCCTGTCGTTTTCTCGGGTCGGAACCCGGTTTTCGCCGGACCCCATACGCATCAAACCTAGGTTTGGGAAAAAGCCGTTGGTACTGTCCAGGGATTCCAAGATTTGCGACATAACTAAAAGTTTGTTCGTGTAGGGGCCATTCTTGCGGTGACGGCGGTGACAATCCGAAGGCGGCTGGGAAAAGCTCGCACAACTCCCGCCGACGGATACAACCATCACATACCCCTAGGTCAGAAATCCTTCGCGGACCAAGCCTTTGCTGGGGTTTTGGTGGTCCCAGACGCCTCCGGAAGGTCCCTCTTGACGGTTATTCCGTCTGGGGGGGGCGGGATTGTAGTGTGCCCCCCTACCGTATTTGCCGTTGCCATGGTGGTGCGGGCCGGTATAAAAGTAGACTTCCGGGTTGTATTCAGACCAACCCCCAAAGAAACAGAGCACAGATTATGAAAGACGGCATTCACCCAAAGTACTTCGAAACGCAGGTCACCTGCGGTTGCGGAAACAGCTTCAAAACACGGAGTACGCGTAAAGAACTGAAGGTCGACATTTGCAATGTCTGCCATCCTTTCTACACAGGTAAGCTGAAGTTCGTCGATACCGCCGGTCGTATCGAGAAGTTTCAGAACAAGTTCGCGGCCGGCACCTACGCCAGCCTCCAAAATCAAAAGAAACCTGCTGCTAAGAAGAAGTAGCTACACCAATCGCGTTTGGCTGGCGTAGTTCCACAGCCCAGCGCCGATGGCGAATTCCAATCCAATCGATCGCTGCATGAGAGCCCAACCGGCAAACATGCAGCGTTTTTTTTTGAACGCTTACAATGAAAATCCGCGAACAACTCGACCAGTCCCTCGCTCGGTTCACCGAACTGGAAGGCATGATGTCCGACCCAGAGATCCTGTCGGGCGAAGGAAGCAAAATGGCGACCATCATGCGAGAGCATGGTGGACTGTCGAAGGTGGCTACCAAGTATCGGCGATATAAAAAACTTGCCGACGACCTGCGCGAACTTGCCCCCATGCTCGATGCCGCGGATCCCGATGAAAAAGCGATGGCGGCCGAAGAAGCGGCAACGATCAAAGCCGAACGTGACCAGATCTGGGACGAACTGCTGGAACTGTCGGTCGGCGGCGAAGATGCGAACCGTATGCGCTGCGTCCTTGAAATCCGCGCAGGGACCGGAGGCGAAGAAGCTGCACTCTTCGCACGCGATCTGTTCGAAATGTATCGACGCTTTGCTGAGACCAAAGGCTGGAAAGTCGAGATCATGGACTCGAGTGTCAGCGAGCGAGGCGGGTTCAAGGAAATCATTCTGTCGATCGAAGGGGATGGAGCCTATCGCGCCCTTCAATTCGAGAGCGGTGGGCATCGCGTGCAACGCGTCCCCGAAACCGAAGCACAAGGCCGCGTTCACACCTCCGCCGCAACCGTCGCCGTGATGCCCGAACCCGAAGATATCGAAATCGATCTCAAGCCCGAGGATTACCGACTCGATAAATTCTGCGCCTCAGGCCCCGGCGGCCAGCACGTCAACAAAACCGAATCTGCCATTCGATTGACCCACCTAGAAACCGGTATCGTCGTCCAATGCCAGGACGAAAAGAGCCAGCACAAGAACCTGGCCAAGGCGATCCGTGTCCTAAAAACACGGCTCTACGAAGCCAAACGGGAAACCGAACGCAAGGAACGATCCAAAGAACGAATGAGCCTCATCGGATCCGGAGATCGAAGCGAACGAATTCGCACCTATAATTTCCCGCAGAACCGACTTACCGACCATCGCATCAACCTGACTCTCTATAAACTGGATCAAATCATCGCGGGCGATATGCAGCCCGTGTCTGAAGCCCTCATGGAATACGAACGATCCATGTTGCGCGACGACGAAAACAACTGATGATGAAAACAACGAATGGATGACCCCACCAGCAACCATGAGTGGAAACAGCACGACGCAATCCGAACCATGGACGATCCAGCGCTTGCTGCAATGGACCACCGACTACTTCAAAAAGTGTGGATCGTCCTCCCCTCGTCTTGATGCCGAAGTCCTGCTCGCTGATGCCTGCGGCTACCAACGGATCGATCTGTACGCGAAGTTCAACGAAGAGCCGACCGAAGAGGTAAAGAGCAAGTTCCGTGAACTGGTCCGTCGACGAGCGGCCAACGAACCGGTTGCCTACCTCGTCGGCAAAAAGGAATTCTACTCCCTCTCCTTTTTTGTATCTCCTGCTTGCTTGATTCCACGCGGCGAAACCGAACATGTGGTGATTGAAGCCTTGGATCGCATCAAGCAAAATCCATCGAATCAAGAGTTTCAAATTGCCGATGTTTGCACCGGAAGCGGTTGCATAGCCGTAGCCGTTGCGAAACATGCTCCCACCAGCCGCATCATCGCGATCGATCTATCGGCCGAGGCACTGGAACTCGCAAGCCGCAATGTCGAACTCCACGCGGTCCAAGATCGAGTCCACCTGCAGCAGGGGGACTTGCTCGAATCCATCGAGGACCAAAGCCTCGATATGGTCCTGAGCAATCCACCCTACGTCTCGGACGCTGAGTTTGAGTCGCTCGACCGGAACGTTCGAGACCATGAACCAAAAATGGCGTTGGTCGCTGGTGCTACTGGCCGCGAGATCATCGATCGACTCATCGAGCAATCGGCGGCCAAACTCAAAGACAACGGATGGCTGATCTGCGAATTGTCCCCGATGATCGCCGACGCGATTCATGCTACGCTTGAAGCCGACAAACGATGGGCACGAGTCTCCCTCGTTCGAGATCTTGCGGGCAAGAAGCGACTAGCCGTCGCCCAACTTGCCCCTCGCTCTCCCGATCACGATTAATTGCAACTTCCACTTCATTCACTTCCAACCCCCGACGACCTAAGCATGCAGATGGAAAAGCTGGTGTCGCTCTGCAAGCGACGAGGATTTCTCTTTCAATCGAGCGAGATCTATGGCGGTCTCAACGGTTTCTGGGATTACGGCCCGCTCGGAGTCGAATTGAAACGCAACATCAAGGATGCTTGGTGGCGCGACATGTGCCAGAACCACAACGAGTTGTTGCAACCACCCGGCGCACCGAGCACCTACGATATGGTCGGGCTCGATTGCACGATCATCATGCATCCCCAAGTTTGGAAATGCTCCGGTCACTACGATCTGTTCCACGACTTCATGGTCGATTGCCGTACGAGCAAGAAGCGATATCGATTCGATCAGGTCCGTGGCAAGTGGGTGGCTCGAGATCAGCAACGGGTCTTCGTGACCACGATGGCGGAACCGGATCTCGAGGACGAAGATCTCCAGCGGCGAGCTCTCAAGTACTTCAACCTCCGGTCCAAGGATCTTGAGAAACTGGTCTTCGATTCGAAGATGATGACCCTCGATAAGCTCAGTCCCGAGGACCGACCGTTTGTGCTCGGCCCCGATACCGGTGAATTGGGTACCCTAACCGACCCACGCGAATTCAACCTGATGTTTAAGACCTACGTCGGTGCGCTCAGTGGCGAAGAGGGAGCCGCTTTCCTTCGCCCCGAGACTGCACAAGGGATCTTTGTCAATTTTAAGAACGTCGTGGACTCTACTCGCATACGCGTCCCGTTCGGCGTCGCCCAAGTCGGTAAGAGCTTCCGCAACGAAATCACACCCCGGAACTTTACGTTCCGCTCGCGCGAGTTCGAACAGATGGAGATCGAGTTCTTCTGCCATCCCAATGAATCATCAGCTTGGTATCAATACTGGCGCAATCGTCGACTGCAATGGTACAAAGATCTCGGACTCGCTGGCGAACGCTTGCGATTGCGGGAACATGACGCCGACGAACTGAGCCATTACTCGTGCGGTACCGCTGACATCGAATATGCGTTCCCGTTCTTGCCCGAAGGAGAATATGGCGAACTCGAAGGGATCGCACACCGCGGCGATTTCGATTTGCGGTCCCACTCCGAAGGAAAACTCGATCCTAAAACGCGGCCACTTCAAGTGGAAATGAACGAACATGGACAACCAAAACATCGTGGCAGCGGCAAAGATCTTTCCTACCGCGATGACCTGACCAACGATCGCTTCATTCCCCATGTGATCGAGCCATCGGCCGGTGCCGACCGCGCGACCTTGGCGTTCCTATGCCAAGCCTACGATGAAGACCAAGCCCCCGATGAAGATGGCAAGATGCAGTCTCGCGTGGTCATGCGACTCAATCCTCGCATCGCACCGATCAAGGCCGCCGTGCTTCCTCTGGTCAAGAAAGATGGAATGCCCGAATTGGCGACCGAGTTGTATGGCAACCTGAAGAAGAAATTCAACGTCTTCTACGATGAAAAAGCGGCGATCGGTCGCCGCTATCGTCGCCAAGACGAAATTGGAACCCCCTACTGCATCACCATCGACTCGCAATCGCTCCAGGACCGAACGGTCACGATCCGCGATCGAGACAGCCTCGAACAATGGCGAGTCAAGATCGACGATTGTGTGTCGGAGATCGAACGGCGCGTTACCTAATTCTCAGTCCAGGCATCCCATCGCATGTCCGAACACCGACAAGGGGAACTGTTCTCCAGCGAGTTGGCTCCCTGGGAAATCGATGCCCGATCGGCAACACTTGCCGCCCATGTGGTGTTTCCGGAAACTCCGTTCGGCCCCTATTCGTATCGAGTGCCCGATGAATTCGCATCGGGACTGCAAGCCAGCATGCGGGTCGTTGTGCCGCTAGGTCGCGGTGATCGCGAAGTCACTGGCTATGTGCTCAAAGTCGAATCGATTGCCAAGCCACCTGCGGCACTCAAGCCAGTGTTGCGCGTTTGCGACAGTGAACCCTTGTGCAGTCCCAAACTGATCGAACTGATCGAATGGATGAGCAAGTATTACCTTGTTCCTGCTGGACAGGTGTTCGAAGCGGTGATTCCGGCTGGCGTCCGCGCGGGTGCGGGAACCCGCAATCAAACGCTCCTTCGTCCTGGCGAGAAGGCCAGCGATGATACGCTGGTCGCAAAACTGCCCACCAAACAAAGGCAGACCCTCCAGCAATTGATCCTCGCGGATGAACCCCTCTCGATCGAGCAGCTTCGCTCCCTCGCCCAATGTTCCGATGGAGTCATCAAGAAACTGCGAGAAGATGAGTTCATCGTCGCCTTTCAACAACGCATCATGCAGTTTGAACAGGCGGACGCCGACGCATCCAAGATAGCGGGACTGCCACCCGCCCTGACCGGCGATCAACGGCTCGCACTGCAAACCATCTTTCGCGCCATCGACTCGGAAACGCATCAAACGATTCTACTTCACGGCGTAACCGGTAGCGGCAAGACCGAAGTCTACATGCAAGCGATCGAAAAAGTGATCTCGTTCGGCCGCCAGTCGATCGTCCTGGTTCCCGAGATCAGTTTGACCCCGCAAACACGTAGCCGATTCGAACATCGCTTTCGAAGCGTGGCGGTCCTTCATTCCAATATGAGTGGACCCGAGCGTCATTTTCAGTGGCGACGCATCGCGAGTGGCGAGGCTCAAGTGGTCGTCGGCCCCCGCAGCGCGATCTTTGCCCCGGTTCCTCATCTGGGATTGGTGATCCTCGATGAAGAGCATGAGACGACCTTTAAACAAGAGACCGTACCCAGATACCACGCACGCGATGTAGCCCTTCATCGCACGAGCCTTGAGAAAGTTCCTTTGGTTCTCGGCTCGGCAACTCCATCGCTGGAGTCATTTCATCGAGCGAAGACCGGCGCGTATCACTTGGTCTCGCTGCCGCGACGCATACTCAACCGTCCCATGCCTGCGGTCCGTACCGTCGATCTTCGATCGCATCGGATTGATCCGGAACGAGGAAGCATTTCGCGCCCACTCGAGCAAGCGATTGGACAGACCCTTGCAAGCGATGGCCAAATCATCTTATTGCTCAATCGACGAGGCTTTTCGACCTCGATCCAATGCCCTGCCTGCGGGTTTGTGCTCATGTGCCCCGATTGCGATTTGGCTCTCACGTTTCATCGCGAAGGGAATAAAGCAGTATGCCACTACTGCGATCACACTGTGGCGGCTCCAACGCATTGCCCACGATGTGCGTTCGACGGGATCCGTTTCTCAGGTTTAGGAACGCAGCGATTGGAGATGGAGGTGCAAGCTAAATTCCCCGCCGCTCGTATTGCTCGGATGGACTCCGACACGATGCGAAAGCCTGGAAGCCATGAAGCAACCCTTTCAGAATTTCGAGCAGGCCGCACGCAGATTCTGCTAGGCACGCAGATGATCGCCAAGGGGCTCGATTTTCCGAATGTTCTTTTGGTCGGCGTGATCCATGCCGATTCCGCACTTCACTTTCCCGACTTTCGAGCCTCGGAGAAAACGTTTCAATTGGTTACTCAAGTCGCGGGCCGCACTGGACGAGGTGACCGAGCCGGTGAAGTCCTCGTGCAAACGTTTTCGCCCGAGCATCCTGCAATCGTCGCTGCGTGCAATCATGATTACCTAAGTTTTGCCGAGATGGAATTCGAGCATCGGCGACCGTTCGGCTATCCGCCATTTGGTCGATTGGCCCGAATGATCGTCCGGGGCGTTGTGCGCGAGGTGGTCGAGCAATTCGCGGAGTCGGTGGTGTCGAGCTTGCGCGTCGAGTCGCAGCGCAACGGTGGAACGGTGCGAGTCCTCGGGCCTGCCCTGCCTCCGATCCCGAAACTGCGAGGTCAGTATCGTTATCATGCGATGTTGGCTTGTCCCGACGCGGCTGCTCTGCACGTTGTCCTCGCTACGGTACAATCGAAGGTCAAGCCCCCCGAGGATACCCTCTACCTCATCGATATCGATCCCATCGATATGCTCTAACGTATTGGAGATACAGCCATGTCGCATACATCTCTTTCCGCAAGTCATCGATCGTGGATAGATCGCGTTGTGAATAACGTTGTTTTGATCATGTTCGCGGGTGCGATCCATGCACTCACTGTGCGTACTACTCTCGCCATCGATCCGGTGCGTGGTGTGGCTCGGCAACCCCTTGAGGCCTCCGTGCAACGCTTGACTGAGGCGATGAAGTTCTTAGGTGAACCGCTTCCCGATGCGGTGATGAGTGAACTGGAGTTGCTTCGCGCGGAATCGGAAGATGCCAAAGTGGTTGCAGCCATTCAGTCCGCTTTGGACCCCCGTTGCTTGGCGGTGGTCTCTATCAATCCAGAGAGTCGCGTCAAAGTCGCAGCCGGTCCGATGATGCCGCAGTTGGTCGAGAAGGGATGGAGGACTTTTTTGATCAAGGTCGTCAACGAAGCAGGGGTGACGGCTCCTCTTCGCTGCACAAGCCCTCAAGCCAAGAACATGGTCCGCGGCAGCACGAGCGCTGCCGAGCCGAAAATGGAAATATCACCCGCAGAAGCCGACCGCCGATGGCTCGATATCGCCATCCCTGTTCAGGAACCGATGCTCCCCAATCTATCGGGTCTCGAAGTCGAGTATCGGGTCATCCAACTCTACAGCCGCGATGCGGGTCCACGCGAAGCTACATTGCAATTTGACGTGGGGCAAGGAACCCAGGATCTGGGTTTCCGCAGTGAACTGCCCGTCTTATTTCGGGCGTTGCCCAGCCAAGCGGTTCCTCTGAGCATCCGCGATCACGATGGACGACCGACAACGTGTTCGCTCCTGATTCAAGATCGACTCGGTCGCGTATATCCCAATCCCGCAAGGCGATTGGCACCTGATTTCTTCTTTCATCCGCAAGTCTATCGGGCCGATGGCGAAACAGTCACACTTCCCGAGGGAACGTACCGCATCACCGCGACGCGCGGACCTGAATACATGCCGATTTCGTTCGATTATACAGTTTCTGAACAAGTCGATGCGCCGAAGTTGGAGGTCCGCTTGAAGCGGTGGGTGCATATGGCCAGTCTCGGCTGGTTCTCGGGAGACCACCATGTGCATGCAGCGGGATGTGCCCATTATGAGAATCCGACTCAGGGTGTTACCCCCGAGGACATGATGCGGCATATCACCGGAGAAGATCTGAACGTCGGTTGTGTTCTGAGTTGGGGACCGTGTTGGTACCATCAAAAACAGTTCTTCGACGGCAAGGTGTCGAAGCTGTCTCGATCCGATTACTTGATGCGTTACGATGTTGAGGTGAGTGGTTTCCCTTCGTCGCATGCAGGTCACCTGTGCTTGCTCAATCTCGTCGAAGATGATTACCCGAACACCAAGCGAATCGAAGACTGGCCTTCGTGGACGATACCTATTTTGAAGTGGGGACAGGAGCAGGGAGGGATCGTCGGATATAGCCACAGCGGCTGGGGGTTGGCGTTACCGGATTATCTGCCCGATGGATCGCGCGGGGCTTTGCCGGGCACATGGGGAGGAGCCCGAGGGAACCAGGCAGGCCGCGCTGCCGATAAGCTTCCCGATTATGCCATGCCTCCGTTCGATGGTATTGGGGCCAACGAATACATCGTCGCCTCTGCGATCGGTGCGTGCGACTTTATCAGTACGGTCGATACGCCTGCAGTATGGGAACTGAATATTTGGTATCACACGCTCAATTGCGGTCTTCGTTCTCGCATCAGTGGCGAGACCGACTTTCCGTGCATCTATGGGGATCGCGTTGGACTGGGACGCGTGTATGTGGAGCTCGATCCCAAGTTGTCTTTATCGTACAACCACTGGGTGCATGGGCTGGTCGATGGCCGAAGCTATGTCGGTGATGGGCTGAGCCAACTGCAATACTTTCGCGTCAACGATGTCGCGATGGGACATCCAGGCTCTGGAGATGAAATCAGCCAACTGGACCTTGATCAACCTGGAAAGGTGATTGTCTCAACGCGCGTTTCCGCGATGCTTCCGGAAAAACAAGATGCGGTCGGGACGGCGATCCAGTCGCGGCGGCTCGACGAGAAGCCGTATTGGCATTTGGAGCGAGGCCGTCTGACTGGAACTCGAAATGTTCCAGTCGAGTTGGTTGTCAATGGCGAGGTCGCTGCGAAACAAACCATCGCAGCGGACGGAAACTGGAACGACCTCAAGTGGGAAATCGATCTCGATCGTTCCAGTTGGATCGCGATCCGAATCTTCCCTTCCCTGCACACCAACCCGATCTTTGTCGAGGTGGCCGATAAGCCGATCCGAGCCAACCGTCGCAGTGCGGAATGGTGTCGCAAGGCAGTCGATGTATGCTGGGACAAGAAACGCCCGCAGATCCGCGAATCGGAGCAGCAGGAAGCTGAGGCAGCCTACGGACAAGCCCGCGCGTATTACGATCGTGTTCTATCGGAACTAGATGACAGCAAGTAGTAGTTTGCCACAAGCGACGCAGTCTGTGGATTGCGTGCATCACAAGGTTGCGATTTGGGAGCGGGGTGATTTCAATCAACAGCACGGAAATCGAAACTCTGACCTCGTCGCAGGCGCTCCAATCGATCCGATCAACCAGGGATGGTTTGAGTTCGCTCGAAGCGGAGCGACGTTTAGCAGAACATGCACCGCGCCGTCGAATTCAAGAGACCGATCTCGGCTTGTTTCTTCGGCAATTCCAGAGCCCGCTGGTACTGATCCTGTTAGTCGCGCTCGTTATCTCCTGGTCGATTGGAGAACGATTGGACGCCGGGATTGTTCTGGCGGTGGTCACGATGAGCACGCTCCTCGGGTTTTGGCAGGAACGGCGTGCATCGAAGTCCTTGAAGGCGCTCTTAGCGATCATCCAAGCCAAGGCGTCGGTCCTCCGGGATGGCAACGAAGTAGAAGTACCCAACGAGCGTGTCGTCCCCGGCGATGTACTCGTATTGCGAGCGGGAGATACGATTCCCGGCGATGGAGTGTTGCTCGAATCCAAGGATCTTTTCGTCGATGAATCGACTCTGACCGGGGAGAGTTATCCCGCGGAGAAACATGCTACATCCGCAGGAGCAAGCGAATCTGACGCATCTCGCATGAGAGTTGTCTACGAAGGAACGCATGTCGTTAGCGGTACTGCTCGCGCGGTCCTTTTGCGGACTGGCGATGACACTCAGTTCGGCCAACTCTCCGATCGCCTTCGATTGAAAGCACCCGAGACCGAGTTCGAGCGGGGGCTACGCAAGTTCGGCGAGATGCTCGTTCGCGTCACCATTTATCTGGTTGTTGCGATTCTCGCCATTCATTTTCTGTTCAAAGAAGAAACTCAACCCTTGGAGGTGTTTACGTTCGCCCTAGCCTTGGCCGTAGGGATCACTCCCGAATTGCTACCGGTCATTGTTAGTGTGACCCTGGCCCGAGGAGCACAGCGGCTTGCACGCGAGCACGTGATCGTTCGGCGATTGTCGTCGATTGAAAACCTGGGAAGCATGAGCGTGTTGTGCTCGGACAAAACAGGAACTTTGACCGAAGGGGTCGTTCATCTGCACTCCGCTTTGTCGCCACAGGGGAATATCAGCCCTGAGGTTTTGTTATGGGCGGTACTCAACGCATCCTATCAGACGGGCTTTATCAACCCGATCGATCAAGCGTTGTCGGCAATTCAGGTCACTGGCCTGGAACGATTCCGTAAATTCGATGAGGTCCCCTATGATTTCATTCGCAAGCGACTGAGCGTCGTGGTGGAATGCGATGACTCAACGCATCGAATGATTACCAAGGGGGCATTCACCCCCGTGCTAGAGTGCTGCACTCATGTTGCCGTATCGTCAGGCGTTGAACCGATGGAAGCGTGGCGAGACCAACTCAAAGAACGATTTGAAAGTTACAGCCGAGACGGACTGCGCGTTTTGGGGATGGCCTATCGAGATGTTACGCACGATCCTCGCATTGATAAGAACGATGAGGTCGACATGACCTTTGCAGGCTTCCTTTTGTTCGAGGATCCTCCCAAGGCAGGTGCGGCGGAAGCGATCGGTCAGCTACGGCGTTTGGGTGTCCGGACCAAAGTCATTACGGGCGACAACCGAGTTGTCGCCGCACGGCTCGGGACCATCATGGGGATCGCCAGTCCAGATGTCCTGACGGGCGAGGATCTGCATCGCATGAGTGACGATGCTCTCATTCAGCGGGTACGCGAAATCGATATATTTGCCGAGACGGAGCCGAATCAGAAGGAACGGATTCTGATTGCGCTGCGCAAGGGGGGAGAAGTCGTTGGTTACTTGGGGGATGGGATCAACGATGCCTCGGCTCTTCATGCCGCCGATGTTGGCGTTTCCGTCGATAGCGCGGTAGATGTTGCGAAACAAGCCGCCGATATGGTCTTGTTGAGGCATGATTTAGGAGTGATCGCTCAAGGAGTCGCAACGGGACGAGAAACGTTCGCTAACTCGATCAAGTACATCCTCATCACGACCAGCGCCAATTTCGGAAACATGATGAGCATGGCGGCCGCTTCGCTCTTTCTGCCGTTCCTGCCATTGCTTCCGAAACAGATCCTGCTCAACAATTTCCTGTCGGACCTGCCATCGCTCGCAATATCGACCGACAACGTGGATCCTGAGCAGATCGAACATTCTCGGCGATGGGATCAACGCCTGATCCGTCGGTTCATGTTGTTGTTCGGTGCAGTCAGTTCCTTGTTCGACTTTCTGACCTTTGGCGTTCTGTTGTGGGTGCTCAAGGCGACTGAAGCTCAATTTCAAACCGCATGGTTCATCGAATCGCTGATCACGGAACTGACGATTGTCATGGTCGTTCGGACGCGTCGATCGTTTTATCGTTCGCAGCCCGGCAAGTGGCTTGCGTTGGCTACAGCCATCGTGGTGGGAGTCGCGTTTGTGTTGCCATACACTCCGTTCGGGGAACTGTTTGGTTTCGTGCCACTGCCGTGGTGGTGGCTTGCGATTTTGGCAGGTATCACGATGGCGTATCTGGCCGTAAATGAACAGGTGAAGCATGTGGTATTTCGCTGGCTGGCCGATGGCGACAAAGCTTCTTAGTCGAAAAACTCCTTCGAAATGATCGAGCCCGCAGTGATTCAGCCGAGATGGAGGCCAGCGGTGTGGCCGGTGCTCCATGCAGCTTGAAAATTAAAGCCGCCGATCGGGCCGTCGAGGTCGAGGATCTCACCCGCAAAGAATAAACCTTCCTGTTTGCGGCTTTGCATGTCTTGAAAGTTCACTTCGCCGAGGGCGACTCCTCCCGCGGTCACCTCTGCCTTTGGATAACCGCGAGTTCCGTGAATCGGCACTTGAAATCGTTTAAGTGAATCAAGGATGTTCAATCGAAGTTTCTTAGGGAGCTCCGCCATGTGGGGATCATGGGTGGCATTCAAGTTTTGTAGCATTGCATCGGCTAGACGTTTGGGGATGCGTTGGCTCAGGACGGTTGAGATCGCTCGGTTGCTTTTCTTTGCTTCGTCGAACAGCCACGCTTCGATGGCTTCTCGCGAGTCCTCCGGAAGCAGATCAATAGCAATGCAATCGCCGACATGGGATTGGCTCACCGAGTGATCGGTATCGGAAAAACAGCGAGATACATTCATCGCCGTTGGCCCGCTGCATCCGGTGTGCGTCCAGAGAAAGCCGCCTCTGGATACGGTGCGTTCCATGGAGTTCTTGCCATGGCCCGAATCATTTCGATGGGCGGTGACGGCAACATCCTCTAGGGTCAGGCCGCTCAGGTCGTGGACCCACGCTTCGTTGGAAACCAAAGGAGTGAGGGCTGGGCGAAGGGGCGTGATGGAATGTCCCATGGACTGGGCCCATGGATAGCCATCGCCGGTGGTGCCGCAGCCGCTGTAGCTTAATCCTCCGGTGGTGATCAGCACCGATCGGCATCGTAGTTCCATGGTTTCCTTGGCGGTCGATGCAGTGATTTGAAAACCGCCACCCTCGTTCATGGGGCGTACCGATGTTACCGCGCAACCGGTGATCATCTCTGCACCGAAGCGGGCCATACGACGTACAACAGCGTCCCGCACATCGATGGCTCGATCGCTCACGGGAAATACTTTTCCGGTTGACTCGACTTTGGTGGCGACTCCTTCGGACTCAAATTCACGCACGACATCCTGGGGAGTCATACGGCTCAGCACCGACAAAAGCACCCGTCCGTTCTTGCCGAACGCCTCTGCGATTTTTCGGCTATCGCAATGGTGGGTGATATTGCAGCGAGTGCCGCCGGACATCAGGATCTTGACACCGGCCTTGTTGTTTTTCTCGAGCACCATCACTCGTTTGCCGCGAGCGGCAGCGGTTCCTGCGGCCCAAAGACCGGCCGCGCCCCCACCCACAATCACCGCATCCCAATCCACACGCAAACCCTTCGAAAAAAGAGGTGCGACGAATTCGAACGATGAAAAAACGGATCGCGTTCACACCCACGCAAGCCCTTCAAACAAGTATACTGTGGCATGGCGTTATCGTCCAAGGATTCCCATCATTCCTCTCGTGTACTCAACGGTTTTCGCATCATGCAACGACGGCATTTTTTAGGTAGCGGACTGGCAGCATCGAGCGTTTTGCTAGCAGGACATCAAGCAACGCTAGCGGCCCTCGCCGACGGACCAACAAAACGAGTCGGCTTGATCGGCACCGGTTGGTATGGCAAATGCGATCTGTTTCGCTTGCTACAAGTAGCACCCGTCGAAGTGGTCTCGTTGTGCGATGTCGATAGCAAGATGGTTTCGGCTGCTGCCGACATGGTTGCAGAGCGACAAGCATCCAAGAAGAAGCCTCGCACCTACACCGACTATCGCAAGCTCTTGGCGGAAAAAGATCTTGATATTGTCTTGATCGCTACACCGGATCATTGGCACGCATTACCCATGATCGAAGCGGTCAAGTCAGGAGCCGATGTCTATGTCCAGAAGCCGATCAGCGTCGATGTTGTCGAAGGGCAGGCTATGGTCGCTGCCGCTCGCAAGTATGGTCGTGTTGTACAGGTCGGTACTCAGCGTCGCAGCACACCGCATTTGATGGAGGCGAAAAAGAACATCGTCGATACCGGCATGCTCGGCAAAATCTCGCATGCCGAGGTCTACTGTTACTATCACATGCGAGCCAAAGACAATCCTCCCGATGAGCGACCGCCTGAAAACCTCGACTACGACATGTGGACCGGCCCTGCGCCCGTGCGTCCCTACAATCGATTGGTCCACCCCCGATCTTGGCGTGCCTTTATGGAATATGGCAACGGGATTCTCGGTGACATGTGCATTCACATGCTCGATACCGTTCGATGGATGCTGAACCTGGGGTGGCCGACTCGGGTTTCCTCGCTCGGCGGGATTTATGTCGATAAGAATTCGAAAGCCAATATCGCAGACACTCAGACCGCAACCTTCGAGTTCCCAGAGCTGAATGTTGTCTGGACTCATCGAACCTGGGGCGATCCGCCCGATCCGGCTTATCCATGGGGAGCGACACTCTACGGAGAGAAGGGAACGCTGAAGATGAGTGTGATGAGCTACGACTTCATCCCTCGAGGTGGCGATGCAAAACCAATCCACAAGGATGTCGCTTATGAGTTGGATCAGTATCCTGTTGACAAGACCGAAAAGGATCTCGAGCAACATGTGGCTCCCGCCATTCGGGTTCACATGCTCGACTTCCTCAAAGCGATCGCGGACCGGAGCAAGCCCGTTGCCGACATCGAACAAGGGCACATCTCCACAGCGGCGTGTGTGTTGGCCAACATGTCCATGAAGTTGGGGCGATCGATGTCTTATGATCCTGCCAAAGGCATTGTGACCGGCGACGACGAAGCAACGAAACTGCTCCGTCGTCCGTACCGGGAACCGTGGGTACACCCCGAGGTTGCAACGGTCTGACGCTTTCTAATCGGCTATTGCTATGAATCGCTCTCAGGGGATTGATTCTCAGGGGAGCGATTGCTCGCTGGGCCACCAGTGGGCGTGGCTGTAGGGCTCCATTCCTTGAGAAGCCCCTCGATTTGCAGACTGAGATCCTCGGCTTGGGCAAGGAGTGCATCGTATCGATCCAAGAGATGATCGATACGGTCTCTTTCCTCGGGCGGCACTGCAATATCCACGAAGGCTTCCCCGTCAATTTCGGTAGGTTCTTCTGGATGAATCACAGCATTTCCTGATTTGTATCAGTGAGACGAACGGGACAAAGGATGTACCCTTGTTCTCCGATTCGGCGATTTATCGGTCCAGCTTCCAGGTCGAAAGTACCGAATCGTGTTATGACTCTTCGGGAGTTTAGTGAAGGGAGTCAAGATGTGATGGTTCCGAAGTCTGGTGAAAGAGTTTTGGTGAAATCGAAGGGCATGCGATGCCTAGAAACACTTACCCGAAGCGTAAGAGCTTAAGCGAGTAGTGCACAATCGTACCGATATAGGGTGGCACGGCCTCCTGAGTCTTCGAAGGGCGTGTTAAGGGGGCATCAACTTGCCAGACTACCCCTTCGATGCTCAGCCACGTTCTTGTATTGAGGGTAGTTGCTATATCCCCGATGATAGCGCTGGATCACCACGCCCTTCGCAAAGCCTCAGGGCGTGCCACCCTTAGCTCGAAAGAAGTCGTCGCAGGTGATATACTCTTCTCGATCGACGGGCCGCGTTGGGTCGTTGTCTCTGAACAATCGAGTGAATCCCTCAGAAGGATTGGAATACGAAGCGATGACGGACAATTCGGTATCCCAAACAAATACGTCAGCGATGAGACCATGGTATCGCGAGTTAACCTCATATCATTGGTTTGTTTTCATCATGGCTGCCATGTCGTGGGTACTCGATTGCATGGATCAGCAGATTTTTATTCTTGCTCGCAACGATGCCTTGAAGTCGTTGTTGCCGAAAGACACCGCGACCGAAATCGTCAAGGACTATGGTGGTATGGCGACGTCGATCTTCATGATCGGTTGGGCGACCGGCGGGATGATCTTTGGCTCAATCGGAGATCGTATCGGTCGAGCGAAGACATTGACGCTTACGGTGCTGCTGTATTCCCTCTGTACCGGCTTATCAGCTTTCTCGGTCGGTACGATCGACTTCATGATCTATCGGTTTATCACGGGTCTGGGAGTTGGTGGTGTCTTTGGTTTGGCGGTGGCTTTGGTTGCCGACACGTTGCCCGATCGCGCGAGAACACCTGCGCTGGGGCTCTTGCAAGCGCTATCGGCGGCAGGGAATATCACTGCGGGACTCGTAAGCATGCTTCTTGCAAAACTCGGGCAGGACGGGACGATCAACCCGTCGTATGCATGGAAGTATATGTTTTTGATCGGTGCTTTGCCCGCGATCCTCTGCGTATTGATCCAACTCAAACTCAAGGAACCGGACAAGTGGGTTCAGGCGCGACGTGAAGGTAAGGCGAACGGAGTCAAGTTTGGTTCCTATTCGTCTCTGTTCGGAGATGACCGCTTACGGAAGAACGCGCTGGCTGGAATGGTTTTGTGTGTAGCCGGGGTGGTTGGGGTTTGGGGAATAGGATTCTTCAGCCCTGAGTTAGTAGGAGAGGTCATTACGAATTCGGTGAGAAAAGATCTGATGGCTGACATGGCGGCCACGGGTGCCGCGTCGGGAGCAGATGAACTCACAGTAGAAATGAAGTCCGTCATCGACAAAGAGGTCGCTTCCGCGGCAACTTATTGGAAAGGCGTAAACGGTATTTTTCAGAACACCGGGGCATTCTTCGGGATGATCGCGTTTACGTTCTTGGCGCAGAAAATTGGCCGCAAGCCAGCATTCGCAATGGGCTACATCGCGGCGATGATCGCTACGATGGCCTTCTTTCAATTCTTCAATGGAGTGAATGATATTTGGATGAGCAGTGTGATGGGGTTCTTCCAACTGGCTCTTTTTGCGGGTTTCGCTTTGTACTTGCCGGAGTTGTTCCCAATAAGATTAAGAAGTACGGGGACTAGTTTCTGTTACAACGTGGGGCGCTATATTGCTGCGTCCGCACCCCTGACTTTGGGCAAACTTCAAAAGGCGCTTGTTCCCCAAGACGCAACGGCAGCAGACCGAGTGGACGCGTTTCGGAACGCATGTACTTACATGAGCTTCTTCTTCCTGGTGGGACTCATTGCTCTTTGCTTCTTGCCTGAGACGAAGGGGAAGCCACTACCAGAGTAGTTGTTCAAGCAACGTAATGAATCAGCCTTCGAGCAACCATCGCCAGGGTCGCCAGTGCTGGGCTTCTTCGTGCGTGAGTTGGAAGTGGTCAATGGTATTGGCTCGAAGATGCTCCACGGCCAAGGGAATCGAATCGGTGCAGAGGAAGAGTTGTTTATCTTCTGGAGAAACCGTTCCGATTTCGATCATATGATCGACGTAGTCTATGAGTCGTTGATGGAATTCCTGGTTCATGACTACGACCGGGAAGCGATGAATTTTTTTTGTTTGGATCAAGGTGATCGTTTCGAAGAGTTCGTCGAGGGTACCGAACCCTCCGGGCATGATCACGAAGCCGTAGGAGTATTTGAGCAACAGAACTTTTCGGACGAAGAAGTATCGGATGTTGACGGTACGGTCGACATAGGGGTTGGGTTTCTGTTCGAAGGGGAGTTCGATATTGACTCCCACGCTTCGGCCACCGACATCTTTTGCGCCGCGATTGGCGGCTTCCATGATCCCTGGTCCGCCAC
>JBILVV010000297.1:0-6349 GCA_044370255.1 Pirellula sp. | reverse complement strand
GATCGCGACAACACCCAGCAAAACAAACAACCCGTAATTCATCATGGTGTGGCTCGCTCCGAGAAGCAGAACCGTGATAAGTGGCAACCCGGAACCGTTCTGTTCCAAGCGATCGAAGAAGGGCTGAAACTTTGGGACCAGGAACACAACCATCGCGGTCACGATGATGGTTCCAACGAAGCCCAAAATCATGGGATAGGTGAGTGCGCCGATGATTTTGCTGCGCATTTCATCTTGTTTGCGCAGAAAGTTCGCGGTGCGTTGTAGCGCCTCTTCGAGGAACGCCCCCTCTTGGCCTGCTCGAACCATACTGAGGGTCAGTTCCGAAAAGATACCGGACTCTTTGGACATCGCGACATCGAGACTGTCACCCTGAGAGACTGCCTCGTGAATACGCATACAGGCTTCTCCGAGCCTAGGGTTCTCTGAAGCGTCGGCGAGGATCTTCAGCGATTCCAGCATCGGAACGCCGTTTGTTAAAAGGTCAGCGAGTTGGGCACACAGATCGGCTGTTTGTTCTTTGGTGATCCGTTTCGGGAGCGAGATCTTCGTCCAGGCGGGAGCGCTCGATTGCTGATCGACGAGCGTCATCGGATACAGAGACTGCGAACGTAGCTTCTGCATGGCTTCGGATCGATTCGAAGCGGCGATCAAACCGGAGATTCTCTCTCCGCTGAGCGATTTTGCCGTATATGCAAAGTCGGTCATGATCGCACACCTATACTTGGTACTGTCCTGGGATCCTTAGTCCGCTTTGGTGACACGCAGCACCTCATCGACAGTAGTGATTCCCCGGATCGCTTTATGCCAACCATCCATACGAAGCGTTTCCATTCCGTTGCGAATCGCTGCTTGCTTGATCACATCCGACGTGCATGCCTGAGTGATCAAGTGGCGTATTTCGTCGTTGGTTACTAGCAGTTCATAGATTCCGATTCGACCGCGATATCCGGTCCGACGGCAGCATTCGCATCCGACTGGGCGATAGAGCATCAAATCTGGATTGGCCCGAGCCTCGACGGGAAAATCCTCCGGAAGGTCTTCTTGAGATGGCTGATAGGGTTCCTTGCACTCTTCGCAGAGCACGCGAACCAAACGCTGAGCCATCACTCCTTCGACCGTGCTCGCGACGAGGAATGGTTCGACACCCATATCCCCCAATCGCATGAATGCTCCTGCGGAATCGTTGGTGTGGAGGGTGCTAAATACCATGTGGCCGGTGAGAGAGGCCTGGGTCGCATTCTCCGCGGTTTCCAAGTCGCGGATTTCACCGACGAGAATCACGTCCGGGTCGTGGCGAAGAATCGCGCGCAGACATGCGGCAAAGGTCAAACCAACTTTCGTGTGGACCTGGATTTGGTTGATCCCTTCGAGTTGATACTCGATCGGATCCTCGGTGGTCACAATCTTGATATCCTCGGACTTGATCTCGCTCAGTGCGCTGTACAGTGTCGTCGTCTTTCCTGAGCCTGTAGGCCCCGTGACCAAGACGATGCCGTGGGGTAGGCGGATCAGCTTTTGAAACTTGTCGTAGACGGAGTCCGGCATGCCGATCCCTTTCAACGAGAATTTCAAATTCGACTTGTCGAGGACACGCATCACGACGCTTTCGCCATGAAGCATCGGGATCACCGAAACGCGAACATCGATTTCTCGACCGGATACTCGCAGCTTGATTCGGCCGTCTTGCGGGACCCGCTTCTCGGCGATGTTCATCTTGGCCATGATCTTTAGGCGACTGATGATCGCGGCGCGGAACTGATTCATTTCGGACGGAGTCGGCTGACGCTGGAGCACACCGTCAATGCGATGGCGTATTTTCAAACCAGCCTCTTGCGACTCGATGTGAATGTCGCTGGCCCGCGCTTCGATCGCCTCGCTCAGGATCTCATTGACCAATCGGACCACAGAGGCTTGCTGTGCCTCCTCCGCATCCTCGAGGCTGTCGGGGTCGATCCCTTCGAGCATTTCCACATCGCCAGCTTGCTGACGCTGCAGGGCAATCAAACCATCAATCGTTTCTGAGCCAACTCCGAGATGCCGCTTAATGAGTCGCTGAATGGTTTCGGTCGTGGTCATGACCGGGCGGACTTCGACTTCCAGCGCCGAGGCAACCGAGTCGATCGCCGCGAAATCGAACGGATTGCTCACGGCCAACCGAAGCCAGCCGTCTCCCCGTTCGATCGGGAAAACAGTGTGGCGGTGAATCAGTTTCGCGGGGAAACCGTCGAGGGAATGGTCGCCGACCTCCAATTCCTCCGATTCGAGCCACTCCAGTTGCATCGACCGTGCACTCGTAGCCAATAGATCCTGGGTGCTGTTAAAGCTCCAGCGTTCCACCAATTGCTCAAGCGTAGAGCCTCCGTTCAAGCAATCCGCCAGTTCGCGAAGCTTGACGGAATCCAACAACGGTTGCATTCCTTGGGGATCGGAAATCAAGGGCATCTTCCTATGAAAGCAGAAAGGTTCGCTCCGCGAACTAACTAGGGAGGGTGAGGTACAGGCAGGTGGGTGGTGGGGGGGAACGAGTGCTACGAATAGCAATCAATCCTTAACGGAAGTATCGTTGAAGGGTAGTTTCAGGTCAAGGTTGCGATCCTCGTTGGCAACCCTGGCGATACTCCAATCACGTTGGTTATCGGTAGATACGAAGACACGTATCCAGCCTATCAATACGTTAATGTTTTGGCCTCCTTTGGCCTAAGGCATAGCTAACGGCGGGTATCACGCCGTTGGGTCCGTTTTGTTTCGATTGGAATCGATGCACGCCAGCTTGATGGGTCGAGCGTCTAGCGATTACTTACCGTAAAGAAGCTTCAGCGCTTTCTCGAGATTTTTCGAGTTCGTCGATTCGAGCCGGAGGACCTGAATACGTCGTGCCGGTGCAGAGGCTGCCTGCTGGTCGAGACTGGAAATGAATGCTTTGACTTCTTCGGTCAAGTCGCTGGCTCCTCGAAGTACCAGCGTATTGGACGATTCGTCTACCGATAGCGTGAGAAGCGGTGCCGAGGACTGAGCATTGATCTGCTGGAGGATGGTCGCGACATCGGAGGAAACGCCTTCGGGGATATCCAAAGGGTCACGACCGGCTCCGCTGGACAACTGTGACTTGTAAACTTCCTTGACGATATCGGAGACATTCTTCGCGCTGGCGCTTTGGAGCGGGACGAGAATGGGGGTGATTCGCTGAAGGCGATCGATGAGGTCTTTGGAGTCGAATACGCCTAGCAACTCTTCGATGATCTTGCGATCCGCTCTATTGCCACCGATGACCAGCGCGTTGATGCGTTCGTCTGCTACGATCTTGATTCGCTGCATGGCTTCGGAGAAAGTCGTTCGGCTTCCTCGTTCAGAAGTTTTGAACAGATCCTGGAGAAGCTCAGCGAGTTGTTTTGCGTCTGCGTGGCGCAGGATGTAGACGGAGTAGGTTCCCGCCGTTGCGTAGGGTTCCATGACCGGATTGAGCAGGCTGGTGAGCAGTTGCTCGAGGCGAGCGACCGCTTCCGGATCATCGGACGCAATGGTCCATTGGTTTTCTCCGGCGACGATGATGACCGGGGGCAAAGAGGGTGGTTGTTCAAGAGCGGGATCAGCAGGAGGCTGTGTCGCAACGAATCGGCTGCGACCTTCGGGTTCAGCACTCCGAAGGGCACTCGTTTTGGGATCGCCTTGTGGCGGCACTGCGGGGGGCGGGTCTGCTGGTTTCTTGTTGATCTCTTTGGGGTCGATGACTTGAATTGGGTTTCCTCGCATCATGGGCCACAGACGCTCGACATCTTCGAGCAAAGCTTTCGGATTTCGGTGAATGGGAACGAAGCGCAATCGCGAATTGGCGTTTGAACCTGGAACCACCTTGGTCATTTCTGCTCGATCCGGTTCGCCAAGCTGGCTCACTAATTTTCGGATGCTCTCGATCTGATCTTTAGTGCCGCGAACCAACGCTTGTTGTTGGTTGTAGTCGATCGTGATCGAGGGTGTTGTATTGAGCGGTTCGTCGGCGAACAGTGCATCGGCCGCGAACTTGAACGAGTTGGGATCGGTATCCTCGAGTTGAAAGATAGCGAGTTCGCGTTTCGGAGGCGCAAGCTTTTGTAACGAGTCCGCGATCAATGCGAGTTGCTTGGCGTCACCGGCGACAAACAGTTGCTCGTTGAACGAATCGTACTTGATCTCGGCAGGGGTTGCGGAATCCTTAAACAAACTCTCCAGGGTAGTCGAGATGGATTTGCCATCTACACCCTTGAGAGAGAAGATCTCCAACCGCCTTGCGTTGTCACGCGATTCCGGGGTATCCAATTGAGCGATTAGCTGCTCGATGTTGGTCAGATCCTGTTTGCTACCCACTGCAAAGACCGTATTGGCATCCCGTTGAAAGGTGACGCCTGTGGTGGACCGGCTTCCCAGAACACCCGTCACCGATTTAGCGATTGCCTCGGCGCTTGCGTGTTTGAGTGGAAACGCTCGGAATGAGGGGAGTTTACCAGGCTGTTGATTGACCTCGGCGATGATCTTCGCGATGGCTTCGAGTTCCCCGTTGCTACTGGTAGCGAAAAGGCCGCCATTGGTTGCATCGGCACCGAATTTCGCTTTGGGATAGCTTTCGGACAGAGCGCGGGCCAGGGCCGTTGGGTCCGCCATCGCGATCGGGAAGTAACGCGTCGTCTTGTCTCGTCCATCTCCTTCGTCGATCGATTTCACTACTTCGGCGATGCGTTGCATTTCATTGCTCGGTGCGGTGACCACCAAACTGTTCGTTGCAACGTCTGCAACAGCATTGATCTTCGTCGATGACGCTGCGAGAGCCGTTCGCAAGGTGATTGCATCCGCCTTCGCAAGCGTGAACACGCGCGTCTCCATCCCCTCTGCACCCTGATCATAGCCAGCGACAATCGCTTGGATCCGTTGATGCTGTTCCTTGGTAGCCGTAGCGACTAGGACACCATCCTCGCGACCTCCATAGAATGCAGCTTGAGGCATCAGCGATACCAGCACCGTAGCGAGCCCGTAGGCACTGCCTTGTTTAAGCCGATATACCTTCGTCTCCGATGGATCTTGGCGCGGGATGTCGTAGGTTGCCAAAACCTCACGAATCTTTTCATGTTCGCCGCGAGTTCCGGTAGCGGCGATGGTTTTGGAGGCCGCGTCCTGAATGATCGTAGTGCGAGGAAGAAGCGAAGTGAGGAGAGCGTATGCCCCCGCAGGCGTTCCGTGCGCGAGTGAATAAACGACTGTCGTAGAAGGTTCGGGCATCGGAAGTTGTTTTTGAACTTCGTCGAGTTTGGTCGCAACGACATTGAGTTCCTCGGGCGTTCCGATCGCAACGATTGAATAGGTGCGAGCGTTCGTTTCAATCCGAATGTTGGGTGGGATCGTCGATTGCAACGTGTTGACCAACGCAGTCAGATCAACGCGACCTGGGTCGATTCCAAAGACACGCACGGTCCGCTCCGTTGCATTGGGACCTGTTCCGAGCATTTCGACGACTTTCGCGATCTGCTTCTGCTGCTCTGATTCAGCCACCACAACCAATTGCCCAGTGGTCGCATCGCCTGTGATATCAGCGAAGGGGAAAAGAGCTTTCAAAGAAGTCTGTACCGCGACTGCTTGAGTCGGTTTCACGATGAAGGTCGCTGGCTCGCGTGGTCGATCGTATTCTTTGAGGAACGATTCAATCCGCTGGTGATCGCGAGGTTTGGCATTGGCGGAGATGGTGCGTGTGGTTGCATCCTGGACCATCGACACCTTGGGCATCATCGCTTGGAGCATCGTCAGCGCACTCAGAGTGCTGCCATGTCGCAGGGAATAGACATGGGTAGTAGCAAGGTCAGGTTCCGGGAGTTGCTGTTGTATTTCCTCAAGCTTCTTGGCCGTTAAATCCAGCTCTTCAGGAGTTCCGATCGCCAGAATTGTGTTGCTGGCTGTATTGGGTTCCAAGCGAATCTGCGATGGCAGAACTGCCTGCAGCCCCGTGATCGCGCTGGTGGTGTCCATCCGCTCGGGATCGAGACGAAAGACACGAAGGGTTCGATCGGCACCATTGGAACCACTGGCGAGCATCTCGATCACTTGAGCTATCCGTTTTTGCTGTTCGTCGGTCGTGACCACGATCAGTTGACCTGTGGTTGCGATACCTGCAACGGAGGCGCTGGGGAAGAGGGATTGAACGGCCGTCTGCACCGACAAAACTTGCGTTGGCTTCACGATGTAGGTGGCGGGTACCTTTGCGCTTTGAGCCGTCTTGCTGATTTGCTCAAGGGCTTGAGCGATCCGCTGATGCTGTTCTTCGTTTGCCCAAGCTGTCACGGTGCGCGATGTGGCATCGGTGCTGATGATCGCTTGCGGTGCGATT
>JBILVV010000295.1:0-6366 GCA_044370255.1 Pirellula sp. | reverse complement strand
CCTTGTTTGCGGTCAGATGCTCGGCTGTTCGCAGCCAAGCGTCTTCGACCACCGAGTCGCCTCCTCCGTCCCGCAGCGCTGCTGGCATATCGGAGGAAGCGATGCTCTTGCCCAATCGGAGCGAGATATTTCCGAGGTGGCACAAGGCACTCGACAAATGACCATCTTCAATGTCAGCGTTGAGGATCTTGTGATCGCGGGCTCGCATGGCATCAGTAAAGTTTTTGTAGTGACGATCGTCTCCGCCCCCTTGGAACTGCTTGAGCGGCTTACCATCCAAGTCGAAAGCTGTTCCGCTGGCATAGGATGTCATCACGACATACCCCTTGGTCCCTTCGACAATGATGCCGACCTTGGCTCCCTTGTACTCCGGAGTCTCGAGGCCACGAACTTCGAAGATCAATTTGCGTGGACCGTAGTCATGGACAACGATTTGAGTATTTGCGGTTTCGCCAGCATCTTCATATCCGAATCGTCCACCGAAGGACCATACGCGATCGCTGAGGCGGTCCTCACCCAGCGCCCAGCGGCACAAGTCCATTTGATGGATCCCTTGGTTGCCCAGGTCACCGTTACCGTACTCCCACTGCCAGTGCCAATCGTAGTGAAATCGTTTTCGAGTCAGAGGGAGAATCCTCGCGGGTCCGGACCAAAGATCGTAGTCCACTTCCTTGGGAACTTCGTAGACTCCTTTCGGACCAATCGAGGGTCGCGGTTTGTAGCACAGGCCTCGGGAGACTTTGACATCCCCGATACCCCCGGAGTGAATGAACGCCATCGCTTCACGCATACCGGGGTTAGAACGGCTTTGCGTTCCGGTTTGCACCATGCGATTGTGTTTTCGTGCGGCTTGTACTGCGCGTCGACCTTCGAGCACATTGTGTGATACCGGCTTTTCCACGTACACATCTTTACCTGCTTGAACGGCCCAAATGGCTCCCAACGCGTGCCAGTGATTCGGTGTCGCAATCGAAACCGCGTTGATCGACGGGTCCTCGAGCAGTTTTCGGATATCTTTCACCCAAACCGGCTTGCGTCCTCCTTGCTTTTCAGCGGCAGATTCGCAGCTTCGTTGTCCATGCGATTCATCGCAATCGCAGATATGTGTCACGACGGTCCCCGGCTTTCCAGCAAAACCGTCGATATGCGACTGCCCGCGACCGCCGGCGCCAACGACAGCAACTTGAATCGTATCATTCGGTCCAAAAGAGGTTGGGGGATCTTGCTCTCTGGCCACTAACGGGCGGGATTTGGCTGCCAGGATCGCAGCCGTGGTGAGCATGGAAGTTTCCAAAAAACGGCGACGGGAGGATGGATGCATGGTCACACAGTGGGATTGGGAGGTGGGGTTGGGAGAGGGTAGAACAACGCAGAATCGTTGTGATCAGTGTACGCGAAACCCACACAGGTTGCACCCCTTTCCGGATCTGACGGACAAAACGTCCTAATCCGAAAAAAACGGGATGCTCGATCTCCTCAGATCCACACTGCCAGCCTCTTAACCTAAGATTGGGGCGAGGTATCCCAAACCTTGAGTCTTTTTTTCATCGAACGAATGTGGGGGCGGTTCAATGCTGCGACGTTTCAATCACTTTGTGTTTCGTGTTATCCTTCCGGCAATGTCGTGCTTGTTTATTGCCGCGAGCGGGCATGGCCAAGAACCAGCGCCAACCAGCATTCAGCCTGAAGTCGGTCCTATTCAAAAGACCATCGCGATGACTGGCTACTTCGCTCCCGCTTCCTCCACGGAAGTGAGCGTGACGCTCAAAACGAGTTTGAACTTGAAAGTTCTCAAAGCGGTAGAGCACGGGGCCACAGTTCGCGTGGGAGACGTCTTGGTCGAATTCGATGCTCAGGATGCCAAGGAACAACTGGTGCAGATGGAGCACTCCCTCAATCTGCAGAAACTGAATCTAGAAGAAGCAGAGCGAGAGCACCAAATCGCACAAGCCCGCGATCCGCTCGATGAGGAGTTTGCAGAGTTGGCCAAGAATCGTGCCGACGAGGATTTCGCATTCTTCAACGATCGCGAATTCCCGATGAACGAGCGGTCTGTTGAGCAATCGCTCAAATCGATGCGAGATTATCTCGACTACACCGCAGAAGAATTGCGACAACTCGAGAAGATGTACAACGCCGATGACCTCACCGAAGAGTCGGAAGAGATTGTGCTCAGGCGAGCTAAGGATGATTTAGAACGATCGCGATTCGCACTGGAACGCGAGGAGCTCAATCATCAACGCTCGGTGGATCTCAATTTGCCTCGTTCCAAGATCCAAGAGCAAGCGCAACATCGATTGGCCGAGATCGCGTTCGAGCAATTCAAGATGACTCGTCCGTTAATTCTTGAGAAACGGCGCATCGCTCTCAAGAAGCAGCACATGGACTTCGAGAAGGCATCGCGCGATCTCGATGAACTGCGCGCGGACTTGAAGAAGTTCCGAGTCGAAGCTCCCCACGACGGCGTGGTTTATTACGGCAAGTCCACCGATGGCCGATTTGCAAATATTGCCGAGATGAATGCAAAGCTGCGTCCGAACGGAGTGGTTGCTCTCAACGAGATATTTATGACCATTGTTCGCCCAGGCTCGCTTCATTTCTTCGGCTCGATTCCCGAAGCCGAGTTGGGTTACGCAACCAGCGGCGGCGCGGCGAGTGTTGCTCCCACTGCATTCCCGAAAATGAAATTGGATGCCAAAGTCCAGAGCGTTTCCTCGATCCCGGGTGCCGATGGCAACTTCCCGGTTCAATTGGAACTGCAAGGCGAAACGCCTAAGAAGGCGGTTGCAGGGATGACCGGCCGCGCGAAATGGGTCGCCTATTTCAATCCCAAAGCGATCACCCTACCAACCCGCTTGCTGCATCAAGATGCCGACAACGAGGAAGTCAGCTACGTCTTCATCCTGAACGCTGAGTCCAAGCCGGAAAAACGAATCGTCGAGCGTGGGATTGTTTCCGGCGATCGAACCGAGATTGTCAGCGGACTGTCGACGGATGACAAAGTTGTCGAATCGGATGGTTCAAAGAAATAATGGAAACTCATCGAATCATTTCCAGGATTCTTTCACTTTGGATTCGCTCGGCCGGATGCTTAGCGATTTTGGTCGCGAGCATCGTTATTGCCCAAGAGCCAAAGCGGCCTCTATCAGAGAGCGGCCCCGAACCCGCACCGGTCAACACCCCATCGAAGCTGGAACTGGAATCCGCCATTGAACGAGGTATCGCTTTTCTAGCCGAAAGCCAGAATGCGGACGGTTCGTGGGGAGGACCGACACGGACCAAGGATCTCAATATTTATGCACCCACACCTGGGGCGCACCATGCGTTTCGAGCCGGGACGACCGCCCTGTGCCTCGCGGCATTGGTCGACTGTCGAGATTACTCCTACCGATCCGATGCATTGATCGAAAAAGGAGAAACATGGTTGCTCGAGCATTTGCACAGCTTGAGACGGGCCAATCAAACGGCACTCTACAACGTGTGGGGACACGCCTACGGTATTGAAGCATTGACCCGTTTGCACACCTACCATGAAGGAGACGCGGCGAAACAGAAGCTGTTGATCGATGAGATCGAGCATCAAATCGATCTGTTGCGACGCTATGAAACCACCAAGGGTGGTTGGGGCTATTACGACTTTGAAGTCGGATTGCAACGACCCGCCGCAGAACCGACCAGCTTCACCACCGCGACGGTTCTTTATGCACTGCATCGGGCCCGTGATATCGGTGCCCAGGTTCCGCAGGTACTGATCGATCGCGGCCTGGATGTGATTCGTCGACAACAGCGCCCCGATCTGGCTTATCTTTACTCCGAAGACATGTGGTCCAATCCGGGGATGGATGTCAATAAGCCGGGAGGAAGCGTCGGTCGAAGCCAGGCATGCAATTATGTTCTGAGGCTCTATGGCGATCAAAGTGTGAGCGATGCAGCGATGCTGGTATGGGCAAAGCGACTGTACGCAAGAAACCTGTGGCTTGATATAGGACGCAAACGGCCGGTTCCGCATGAGTCATGGTTCTTGGTCGCAGGTTATTTCTTTTACTACGGGCATTACTACGCAGCCCTAGGGCTGGAGCAGTTACCCGAAGAAGTGCGACCGGAAATGCAGGATCATCTGGCCCATGTGATCATCCGTCTCCAAGAGAAAGACGGTTCGTGGTGGGATTACCCGCTGTACAATTACCATCAGCCCTACGGAACGGGATTTGCGTTGATGACGCTGGTGCGCTGCGCTCGCGATGGATCGGACTGATCGGACTGATCGGACTGATCGGACTGATCGGTCAGGATTCGAGCGCCTGTTTCTGCAGCGACTCGAGCAACTGAAGCGCTTGGATGGGGGTTAGGCTGTGCAGATCAGTACCCTTCAACTTCTCAACGACCTCGTTCTCTTGCCATTGAAACAGTGTTAGTTGGATATGCCCAGATTTCTTCGGGGGTGAGGGAGCCAGACGCGGTTGGTCGTACCGGTTGAGTCGACTCGATTCGAGTTGCCCGAGGATTTCTTTCGCTCTCTCATTGACCGATCGTGGGATGCCGGCCAATCTCGCGACGTGGATCCCGTAACTCTTGTCTGCGCTTCCCGGCACGATGCGATGCAGGAACACGACCGTATCGTCCCATTCCTTGACCGACACATTCCAGTTTCTGATGCTCTCCAGGCTTCGTTGAAGTTCGACCAATTCGTGATAGTGGGTTGCAAACAAAACCCTCGATCGATTTCGTTCATGCAGATGCTCCACGATTGCCCAGGCCAAGCTCAACCCGTCGTAGGTGCTGGTGCCTCGTCCGATTTCGTCGAGAATCACCAGTGAGCGATCCGTTGCGGTGTTGAGGATGCGCGCGGTTTCGACCATTTCGACCATGAAGGTGCTTTGCCCGCGTGCCAGTTCATCGCTTGCACCGACGCGTGCGAACAGTTGATCTGCGATGCCGATTGTGGCTCGTTTGGCGGGAACGAAGCTACCCATTTGTGCTAGGACCACAATCAAGGCGGTTTGGCGAATGTAGGTGCTCTTGCCCGCCATGTTCGGACCGGTGATCAATTGGATTCGTCCGTGCTCTGAGCCGAGCATCGAGTCATTGGGGACAAACTTCCCTTTGGCGGACATCGCATCCAAAACCGGATGCCGCCCTTCGAAAATCTCCAGAATGGACTCCTCGACGATTTTCGGGCGCACGTACCCTTGTTTGACCGCCAATTCAGCCAAGCATGCCAAGCAATCGAGTTCCGCGAGAATTGCGGCATTGGTTTGGAGCGGAACGGTCGCTTGATGGACTCGATCGCGTAGTTCGAGGAACAGTTCGTATTCGAGTTGCTTCGACGATTCGTCGGCGGTGAGAACTTTCTCTTCGTATTCCTTTAGCTCGGGAGTGATGTATCGTTCGCAATTCTTCAGCGTTTGTTTTCGGATGTAGTTTGCGGGAATGCGGTCTCGATGGGTGTTGGTGATTTCGATGTAGTAACCGAAGACCGAGGTGAAGCCGACTTTGAGGCTGGGTATGCCGGTCACTGCACTTTGTTCTGCTTGATAGCGAGCGATCCATTCCTTGCCTCCCGTCGCTAGGGCGCGGAGTTCGTCGAGTCGCGAGTCGTAACCTTCTCTGATAAAGCCTCCGGCTTTCGCCAGGAGCGGGCATTCGGCTTGCAAGGCAGCTTCTAGCTGTTGCACCAGCGATTCGCAGAGATCGATCCTTTGTTTCAGTTGCGATAATCGGGCGGAGGAGCGCTGTTCGAGCAGTGCCTTGATCTTCGGTAGCTGACGCGCGGTCTTTCCGACTTGCTGAAGATCCCGTGGGCTGCATCGGCCAGTAGCGACCCGCGCCAGAAGCCGCTCTAGGTCATAGACCTGGTCGAGCGTATCTCGGATCGTGGAGCGGAGTCGCGTGTCGGTCACCAACTCTTCCACCGCTTCGAGCCGCGATTCGATTTGCGTTGCAGATACCAACGGGGACGCGAGCCATTGGCCTAACCGTCGCGCACCCATCGGAGTTCTCGTCCGATCCAGGACATCGAGAAGCGACCCCTCGCGCGATGCTGAACGAATGGTTTGCGTCAGTTCCAAGGATCTCCGGGTCGCGGAATCGATCTCCAAGCTTCGTTGCTGGCGGGCCGGTATCAATTGCTGAATGTGACTGAGCGAGGTTTTCTGAGTTTCCAGCAGATAGGCCAGGGCAGCACCTGCGGCTGCAATCGCTAGTGGATCCGATTCGCTTTCAGGACCCGATTCCCAACCCATGCCCGACAAATCGAGCACGCCGAAATGATCGTGCAACAATCGCCGAGCTTCGTCGAGCCCGAACTGCCAGACCGGTCGACGGGTAAACGACCATCGCGGGTTTGGGTCCGAGGAGAGGGATGCA
>JBILVV010000294.1:0-6371 GCA_044370255.1 Pirellula sp. | reverse complement strand
AAATGGAGTGGCACTCCTTCACCCCCGTCGCCCCCAGGTATCGATTCTGGCCGATTCGCTAGTCGCCCTAGGAATTTCTCCACAGCCAATCCCGTTCGGAAACGCGGCCGGACACTTGACCGATGTCTTCTTCTTGATCTGCTCGACCGACGATCAAGTTCACCTTCGTATCCTGGCTCGGTTGGCTCGACTGGTAAGCGATGAAGTCTTTCTGACCATGCTTCGTTCAACGACCAGTCCTGCGGAAGCACTGGAGTTGATCCGTACCACCGAAGTCGATCTGCTTCAGGCCAACTCGAAATGAAATCCCACCTGTGCATCGGTTGGTGGGGCCCATCGCATGGCCCTTGGGAATGGATCCAAAGCCAATTCGAACGCACAAGTCTGCTGAATCAGCAAACGATTGACGACTGGGTGCATGGACCAAGGGACAGAGACCCGAGCTTCAAACGCGTCGTCTTGCTAGGTATCGAACATCGAACTGATACCCGTCCAGTCGCATGGCTGGAGCAACAACAACAACGATCAGAGGGATCATCGCGCAGGACTTCGATCCCGAGTTCCGAGATCGGAGTCATCCTAGGCAACGACTGGCATGGTCATCGACGGACTCATCCGCTTCCTGATCTCTCACCGACTTTCTACTGGTATCAATGGTTCGATCGAATCTTCCCGTGGTTGTCCGAGTTCATCGAGTCGGATTCCTGGGACAGTACCGCAGCCTCGAAACGAAAGCGTGCGATTCAAAAGCAGAGTGGAGCATCGCAAAGCCATGCGACCCCAGCCCGTATCCAGTGGTTAATGGATCGATCCCAGTGGCAATCATCGAGGTTGGGAAGGGAGCAGCATGATCATCCGTTGGCTTGGGTCATCACCGATCATCGGGACCAGAGTGAGTTGTGGCAGGACACATGTCAGTCGGTGGGGATGCGAGTGGTTTCAAGTCGATGGGATAGAGATCCCCCCTCCCTGCAACCGCAACTGATCGTCGTTGATTGCGTTTCTCGTTCCGACCGCTCGAAACCGACGATCGACTCGGCCACGCGTGCTGCACGCGAGCAGTATCCCGAAGCTTTTCTTGCCGTGGTTTCTTCTTTCCCGAACTGGGGCGAGTGGTCTGAATGGCAGCAATTGGGGGTAGATGCCGTCTTGCCTAGGCCTGCGGCGTTGCAAGGATTCCTGTTTTACTGGAAACAGTGGAGTTCTCGCGCGGCAGCTTGAGCGGTTGCTGGTGCTGAGCAGATTGCGGTCTGGTATAGTAAAGCTCGATTCGGAAACCATGAGCCGCCTTGGCGCTAGCCGCGGTTTTTTGGGATTCGGACTGGCCCCAAACGACACCAGCACCAACGGAGCCAGCAGCGCTCGCAAGTCTTTCTCTTGGATACCCATACTATGTTCCGTGTCTCGATGTTTCGTGTCTCGAAGTATTCGATCCGTATGGTTCGGCCGCTGACCGCGGGCTTCATTGCCCTTATCTTGATCGCATCGTTCCACCCAATCGCCTTCTCGCAGTCCCCCTCATGGCGAGCCGGTGTCGCTAAAGCCGACATCACCCCTGAGACCCCGATCCGACTCAGCGGCTACGCATCGCGCACCAAGCCGTTCGCTTCGGTCGCAGATCGATTGAATGTGCGAGCCCTGGTCCTCGAACCGACTGCACCGCAATCTGGTGGCCAGGCTCAAAACGTCCCTCAACCTTTAGTGCCTCAACCTTTGGTGCCTCAACCTTTGGTCATCGTCTCCGTCGATGCGATCGGCATCTCGTCGGTCCTCACCGAGCAGATCCTGGCCGAGGTGCTACCCAAGCTCAACATTCCCCGCTCGCGAATCGTGTTCTGCACCACCCATTCGCACACTGCTCCACACCTGGATGCCACGATTCCGAATCTCTTTGGCATTCCTTTGGAAGGTGACGAACGCGATGAAATGGTGCGCTACACCGATCGCCTGCGCCGCGAGATCGTGTCGGTGATTTTGAAGGCATCGGACAATCGCCGCGACGCATCGGTCGAATACGGACTTGGCCGAGCGGACTTTGCGATCAACCGCAGACAACTCAAGGACAAGCAATGGACCGGTATCGGAGTTGTCGAAAATGGCCCCGTCGACCGTAGCGTTCGCGTCCTACGTGTTGCGGATGAAGCGGGCAAACCGATCGCGGTGGCATACCAATACGCGTGCCATTGCACTTCGATATCTCCCGACGACAACCGGATCAGTGGAGACTGGGCTGGCATATCCGCCGCGCAGCTTGAGTCCGAAATGCCGGGTTGCGTTGCCTTGCCAATCATCGGCTGTGGTGCAGATGCCAATCCGAACCCTCGCGGCACCATGGAACTGGCCCAACAGCATGGCCAGGAAATGGCAACCGCAGTCAAGCAAGTGATCGGTAATCCTCTGAAGCCATTGCCCCATCCCGCGCAGGCCGCCTTCGGCTTGGTTGCTCTCGCTTCCGAGCGTCCCAATAAGAAGAAGCTCGAAGAAATGCGTCAGAGTGCATCGGCTCATGAACGGAACTTCGGCAACTACTGGCTCGATTTGTTGACACGAAAAGATCGCATCCCAGAAACCTATCCCGCACCCATCCACCTGTGGGCTTTTGGAAATGAACTGGCGTGGGTGTTCATGAGTGGCGAAGTGGTCGTCGATTATCAAATTCGATTGGAGAAGGAACTCAGCCAGTTCGCCAACGTTTGGGTGGCTGCCTACGTCGATGATGTCTTCGCGTATGTTGCCAGCGAACGCATTCGCGGCGAGGGAGGATACGAAGTGGACGGCTCCATGCTGTATTACTTGCAACCTGGACGTTGGAGTTCGGGGACCGAAGCGACCATCGTCGATCGAGTTCTACAAATGACCAAGCAGAAAAGGCTCGCCGATGAGCCGATGTCTCCGCAAGAATCGTTGGCTTCGATTCAAGTCCCCGAGGGTTTTACTATCGAACTGATGGCCTCTGAGCCGATGGTCATGGATCCTGTGAATATCGCCTTTGGTGGCGATGGCGCCGTGTGGGTCGTGGAGATGGGGGATTATCCCTCAGGCGGTGGGCGATCGGGGTGCGTGAAGACTTTGCGAGATACCGATGGCGACGGCCAACTGGATCACGTGAAGGTGTTCCTCGACAATCTGAACTATCCCGCGGGTGTCTATCCATGGCGTGATGGAGTCGTGATCGCATGCGCTCCGGATGTGTTCTTTGCTCGCGATACCGATGGCGATGGAGCGGCTGACGAACGCCGTGTGCTATTGACCGGTTTTCCGGAAGGCAATCCGCAACACCGCGTCCATGGCTTTACCTATGGTCTAGAACATCGACTCTACTTCGGGACCGGTGGAGCCGCAGAGCAGATCACCGCAACCGGAGATGGCGTTACCACCAAAACGGAATCCAAGGTTCACAACGTCTCGGGCTTCGATATCAGCCTCGATCCCGATACGGCAACGATGCGCATCGAAACAGGTGACTCCCAATACATTCGGGCGACCGACGATTATGCGAATTGGTTTGGGAATGAGAACAGCTACCCGATGTATCACTATGTGGTTGATCAGAAATGGGCCAGCTATGGAGGTAAGCTCCCCTATCGTCGTTTTCAATGGATGACCAACCCGCCGAGTATCCCGCCGGTCTATCCGATCAGCCAACAAGCGGACCGTTTCAACGACTTGTACACGATCAATCGCTTTACCTCGGCCTGCAGCACCATCATCAACCGCGGTCCAGGCCAAGGAGAATCGATGCGGGGATGGGCTACGGTTTGCGAACCGGTCCATAACTTGGTGGCCCGATTCCGACTGGAGCCGCGCGGAGCGACCTGGGCTGCGATTCGCGACTCGCAAGATGCGAAGTCGGATTGGGTGCGCAGTAGCGATCCATGGTTCCGACCGGTTCGAATCGAAAACGCGCCGGATGGGACCCTCTGGATCGTCGATATGTATCGCTATGTGATCGAGCATCCGGAATGGATCCCCGAGGAGTGGCAACGGAGAATCAATGTGCGTGCCGGCGACCACGCAGGTCGTATCTATCGGGTTCGGCAAAAGGATTACACACCGATGCCGCTGGTCAACCTAACCAAAGTCGATGAATCCGAACTCGAAAAATTCCTTGCGAGCCATAGTTCGGCGCAGGCCGACCAAGCTCAACAAGAATTGGTCCGACGGCATCGCGATGCAGGACTCGCCTCAAATACTATTCAGCAATTGCGACGTGTTGCCAGCGAGCACGCTGAACCGCGAGTTCGATTCCGAGCCTTCGCAACCCTGTGCGCTTGTGGCATTGCAGCGAACGACGATTTCCAAAATCGACTGCACGATGCGGATCCGAGCGTTGCCGAGGGAACCGTTCGATGGCTTGATCGCGCACCGGACAGCGAAGCCTTGAGAGCCAAGCTATGGCAAACGATTCGACCCGAGCATTGGCAGAACTCCGCATCCTTGGCACTGGCCATGGCGATCGAGGGAAGTATCGACGCTTCGCCGCAATCCCTCGCCATCGCCAATGCATTAGCCCTGCATTCCAGCGATCCATGGATACTGGATATGACGAGCATGCTCGCACCGCGCGCGATCGATGGCACCGTTCGTTCTTTGCTCGATCCCGCGAATCCATCGTTGACCAAGGCGGGGCCGAACGGCCAACGATTGCTGGAAAAACTCGTTGCGAGGATCTCGCCCGATTTGCGAAAGGATTTGTTGGCTTCGATCTCAAAAACCTCTGGGGTTCGCCCAGCTTGGCATTTTGTTCTCGCACGGCAATTCGCCGCCTCGGAGTCTTCGGGAATCGATGCCGCTGCACTCGATCAAATCATCAGCGATGCCAAAATGTCGCTCGCCGATCCACAAGCATCCATGCATGTCTCCTCGGCGGTCATCGGACTGCTCGAGACACGGATCGGGGAATCGTGGAGCGACCTGCATCAATTGTTCCTCGATGCCCTGAAGAAGCAGCGTGGACCAGAAGTCGATCGCAAACTCGCGCTGGCACTCGCTCGAACTGGCAACCCGGCTCTTTCAAAACTCTCCGATGCATGGAAGGACCTCAGTTCCGATTCGCAGTCGGTTGTGCTGACCGAATGGGCGAATCGAGTCGATTCGGTTCCAATGCTATTGGATGCAATTCGCGAGGGAAGGATTTCACGCGATGACGTCGACGCGGTCACCACCATGCGATTGCGTCAGTTGCCGGAAAGCCCTGCCGCGAAAATGGTCTTGGAATTGTTTGGTCCTCCTCCGGGTAGTGATCGAGCAGCAATCGTGCGCGATGCGTTGGCGAAATGGCCCTCCCACACCGATTTAGAAGTGGGCCGTACGGCATACCAAAAACATTGCGCGGTATGCCATGATTCGCGTGTGGTAGATGGTCGGACGCAGGAAAGTGTTGGTCCGAATCTGAGAGGACTGATCCATTGGACCAACGAAGCTTGGGTTACCGCCATTCTCGATCCACATCGCTCCGTCGAAGAGAAGTACTGGGCCTTTCAAGCCAAGACCGATGACGGCGAAATCATCACTGGCTTGAAGCTTCGCGAAGACGGCGATGTCATCGAATGGGTGAACACCAACGGCCGCGTAGAGCGGACACCGAAATCTCAATTGACCGAGTTTCGCATGTCAAAAATGTCCCTCATGCCCGAAGGCTTTGAACAACTCGTTGCACCGGAGTCCATCGCCGGCATCATCTCGTACCTCAGAGCGGAAAGCCAGTAACGCATATGGCGATCCGAACGGAAATACTCTCTCTATGACCGCTTCGCTGATTCTCGCACTCGACCAAGGAACGACCAGTTCACGAGCCATCCTTTTCGATCGTCAAGGCAACGTACTGGGAGTCGCTCAGCGTGAGTTCGCGCAGCATTATCCCAAGGCGGGTTGGGTCGAGCACGATGCCGAAGAGATTTGGGATACACAGCTTGCGGTAGCTCGCGAAGTTCTCTCAAAGACAGGCACTCCTCCTGAAAAGATCGCAGCGATCGGGATTACCAATCAACGAGAGACGACCGTTTTATGGGATCGACGCACCGGCAAGCCACTTCATCGTGCGATCGTTTGGCAGGATCGACGTACCGCGGATCGATGCGACGAGCTTCGGCAACAGGGCGTCGCACTACGTATCGAAGCAGTAACAGGTTTGGTCCTCGACCCGTACTTTTCTGGGACTAAACTCGAATGGCTTCTCAATCATGTGCCTGGCGCTCGTTCCCTTGCGGATGCGGGACATCTGGCATTTGGAACGATCGACTCCTGGTTGATATGGAATTTGACGGGGGGGAGGCTTCACGTAACCGATTCTAGCAACGCATCACGCACCATGCTTATGCGATTGCAGACCGGACGGTGGGACGAAGAGATGCTCCAACTACTTCAAATTC
>JBILVV010000293.1:0-6384 GCA_044370255.1 Pirellula sp. | reverse complement strand
GCATTCGGAACATTGATGTTCGAATCCGATCCTCGGTGGCCTATTGCCTTGGAGCATTACCTGAATCAGCGGCCTGACGATAGTCTTGTATTGACAGACCTCGTCGCTATCCATCGCGCATCGGTTGCCTTGTCGGCACTGCAATGGTTGGATTGGTTCGCCGAGGGGCAATTCGATTGGACGAATCGATCGTCCCAGGTTTGGAATCGCATATTGGAGTTGCAGCAGCAACTCGAAGACTTTGAGAAAAACGAAGACGCTTCTTGAGTCATCGCAATGTGTCTGAGCAGATGATGCGGTCGACCATCTGAGTCGATTTGTTCACCAACCGTGCTAGGCGTCTTGCGGGGAGACCCTACCGCTGGTGCGTAGATTTTTCTCAGTGACAATACGGTTGATCGCGTTGAGGATCGCCGAGATAGTGGCTTCGACCGAGTCGATCGATGCGCCATTGCCGCGGTAGGTCTGGCCTTCATGTTCGACTTCAACATTGACTTCACCCATCGCATCCCGTCCGATCGTTGCGCTTCGCACGCGGAATTCCTTGCACTCGGTCTTGATCCCGATGATTTTTTCCACTGCCCAAAACGCAGCGTCGATAGGGCCGTCACCCTGTTGAACGCGCTGGGTAAAGGTTTGGTCACCGTGGCGCAATGTGAGTTCAATGCAAGGAACGCGATCGGTTCCGCTATCCAAGGAATAGGAGACGAGCGTCCAAGCGGTGTTGCTGGCATCTGCAATCTGCTGTTGAATCAGCGCGATGATATCGCCGTCGAAGATCTGCTTTTTCTTATCCGCGAGAATCTTGAATTGATCGAACACCAGTTGAAGTTGCTCGCCATTGAGCTGGAACCCGAGTTCACGGGCGCGATCAGCCAGGGCCGCCCGTCCGCTATGTTTCCCCAAGACCAAGTCGGTTTTGGCGAAACCGACATCTTCGGGCCTCATGATTTCGTAGGTTCTCCGCTCCTTGAGCATCCCATCCTGGTGAATTCCCGCTTCGTGAGCAAACGCGTTTCGGCCGACGACAGCTTTGTTGCGCTGCACATCTAGACCGGTAATCTTGGACAGCAGTCGACTGGTAGGTACCAATCGCTCGGTCTTGATGTTGGTATGAGTTCCGTAAAGATCCTGACGAGTCCGCATCGCCATGACAACTTCTTCGAGCGAGCAGTTTCCCGCCCGTTCCCCGATTCCATTGACGGTGCATTCGATTTGCCCCGCTCCAGCCGCGACGGCTGCTAGCGAATTCGCGACAGCGAGCCCCAAATCATCGTGGCAGTGGCAACTGATGATCGCCTTGTCGATGTTGGGAACTCGGTTCAGCAGGGCCTGCACGCGCTGAAACATCTCCTCGGGAGTGGTGTAGCCAACGGTGTCGGGAACGTTGATGGTGGTCGCACCGGCTTCGATGGCTGCCTCGACGACTCGGCACAGAAAATCGATTTCGGTACGAGCTGCATCCTCGGCTGAGAATTCGACATCGTCGCAATAGGCGAGAGCCCGCTGCACGCCGCTGACGGCTCGGGCGATGATCTCGTCCTGGGTCATGCGAAGCTTGAACTCCCGATGGATGGCGCTGGTAGCCAAGAAAACATGGATTCGGGCCCGCTCAGCCTTCTGCAAGGCTTGCCAAGCCCGGTCGATATCGCCGTCGTTGCATCGGGCCAAGCCGCAGATCACAGGACCACGAATCGTGGCAGCGATCTCCCGCACAGCCTCAAAATCTCCAGGCGAGGCGATCGGGAAACCGGCCTCCATGATGTCGACACCGAGCGCCGCCAGAGCATGGGCCACTTCCAGTTTCTCACCCAGGTTCATGCTCGCACCCGGAGACTGTTCCCCGTCGCGTAGCGTGGTGTCAAAAATTCGAATGTTTCGAGGGTTGGTCTGCGTCATCGAGGATCCGCGAAAATGTGCAGCAAAAATATGTAACAGGAATTCTAACGTTGGCACACAGGTTGGGTACTGGTGCCCTATCGGCCGAGCAATCGATTCCTAGGAGATCACCTCGGCAAAAAAGATTGGGAATTTTTTCGGTTTTCTGCACGGATCGCGTTCGCAATAAGAACAACTTCCAACAGACGTCATCTTTCCTTGCGAGTGTTACTATGCGACTAACCCTGCGAACCCTTCTTGCATACCGCGACCAGGTTCTGGAGCCCAAGGATTCGGAGATCCTGGAACAACGGCTTCGCGAGAGCCAGACCGCTCGAAATATCTCCGACAAGATCAGCCACCTTCTCGCCCACCCGGTCGCGACTCCGTTGGCGGTGGATGCTCTCGAGTTTGGGCTCAATCCGAACGATATCGCAAGTTTTCTTGACGATGCCATGGCGACCGATCGCGTTGCGGACATGGAACGCAAATGCCTTGAAAGCGATGCACTTCTTTCGGAGGTAGCCAGTTGCCACCAAATCTTGGTCAAAGCCGTCCGGTCTCCGGCGCCTGTCTCGATCGGCTTTCGAAATCGAATCGTGGGACTGTGGAATCGGAGAAATGGGGGAAACCAATTCGATAACGATGAATCCGATACTCAGCGATTGCGCGCCGATGCATCCCATAACTCTGTCCCTGATCCCTTCGGTATCCCAACAGGCAGAGCGCGACCAGAGCCTATCGAATCCGTCTCTCTCAGCAACAACGATCTAGATGCCTCCAGGCCATCGCGACAACGCAAGAAAAAAGAGATTCCGAATTCTCTGCAAAAGACTGACCGTCATTGGATCGGATCAACGCTGCGGTTATTGATCCTATTAGCCCTACTGGCCGTATGCGTAGCGCAATCTTTGGGACCGAGAGAGAAATTGAGAGAACTGTTGGATCGCGAACCTAACGATTGGTCGTCGGTACCGAAGGGGAAGCCGTCCCCTGGGCCAGCCGAACGTTGAGTGCTCCGATCCGTTGATACAACTCTGGTTGCGTTGCATTGATTGCCAAACTCTGTTGATAGTTTTGGATCGCCTGCATCAACTCCCCCGATGACTCGCGCAGATTCCCCTTAAACGACCAAGCGCGATAATTGTTGGGGTCCATGGCCAACGCTTCATCGAGGTACTGCTCGGCCACCTTGTTCTGATTGAACTCCTGATGCATCCTAGCTAACTCGATCCGCGGTTCTGACAAAGTCGGGTTGGCGATCGCCCAATTCTTCAGAAGAGTGAAGCCCTTGTCCGCCTTGCCCATGTCTACCAACAACACGGCTAAACCGCGGTGACACTCGACATGATTAGGGGATAGATCCAAACATTGGTTGTACATGGCCTCGGCGTTGTCGAGCATCTTGGAATCCTTAGCGGCCACGCCTAGCTTGTGATAGGTCGATGCCAGGTTGTAGTAAGTATCCGGATTCGCTGCGTCTGTCTGCTTGGCCTGTTCAAAGTATTGCAAAGCTTCCGCGTATCGGCCCTGCTGATAGAGGGCCACCCCTTGGCCATTCCGATTGCGGCTCCCCAATTGGCATCCGCTCGCAAAGACGGTCAATATCAACAATGCAAACACGCAACACCGAAATGGTATCTTCGATTTGGATTTCGAAGTTGACATGATGACCTCAGAAACGATGGCCTCGGTAACGGAGACTTGAGGAGCGAACCGAGGCACCCAACCGCCGTCCGCTTACCCTACGACTTACCAGGTTTCCTCTTGAGAAATCAAGGTGAATCAAGGCCGACTAAGCCGACACACCCTTGGTGTCTCAATTTCTCCATCACGAATAATCGATACCGCCGCTATATCAAGAAGATCACAAAGAGCGACATAGATGAACTCCTTCGCTTGCCGAGCCGATTTTGAACTTGGATGAATTGCCTCCAACTCGAAGATGATCATGATCCGCTCAATGCTTGCATTTGCTCTGGTGTTTGTATTCTCGGGAGTGGCTTGGGGACAGTATCCGTTCGGACTGCATTCGTCTCGGACCAATGAAGGACCGTTGACGAATTTGGGACGATATCACGGTATCGGATATGGTCCTGGCTACCACAACTCCTATTCGCGACCCTCGGCGATGCGTTGGTTTCACCGCGAGACGGGGCCTAAGTCCTATCCTGAGTCTTATATGGAACTCTCGCGAGTTCCGAGTTCTCCATCTGCTGGCCGCCTCCATCAATCACCCTCAACAGTCAATGCTCCACGTTGGGATCCGCTGCGTTGAAGTTAGGGACGGGGATTGCTCTTGACTTGAGTACCCGACTGCGACTAATTCCCGTTCTGTGCGCCCAGGCGAGTGGCGCGCGATCCCTCCCGCAATTCCTAGAACGTGGAATCAAAGATCATGAAACGAACTTTATGGATAGCCTTCGTGGCTGTTGGTCTTGCTCAATTTGGATGTGGTAGCAAATCGGATCCTTCGGTTGCCGGCGGGTCTTCGGCATCTGGTCAGCAATCAAATCAAATCGCAGAGGGTGCTGGTGCACCGCCCCCACCTCCTGGCACAGCCAATCAAGCACCTGGAGCGCGCTCGCTCGATGCCATGGTTCCGCTGAGCTCATTGAACTTGACCAATCCGACAAAGCCAGAGGAAGTGGTCGGCGCTTTCCTGGATGGCATGCGTACTGGTAATGCGACGGTGATTGCTAACTTACTGTCCACGCGAGCACGCAAAGAAATCGCAGACAAGGGCTTGGATATTGCACCGATCGGATCACCGCAGGCGAAATTCGAGATCGGAGTCGCCCAAGTGGCCGATCCGAACGATCCGAACACGGTGCTGGTCTCGAGCAACTGGTTAGAGCCGGGAGTAGCCAATGGACAGCCTGCCAGCGAGTACGAGGTGGTATGGGCCCTGGTTCGCGAGTCTGCTGGCTGGCGTATTTGCGAGATGGCGGTTGATACCCACCAAGAGGGCGAAGAGATCCAAGTCGTCAACTTTGAGAATCTCTCGGATGTGGTGCCTGCAGGCAACGCTCCTGCAGCAAATGCTCCACCAACGAGCAATCCCGCAGGCAATGTTCCACGTACGGCTGCCAATCCTGGTGCTCCCGCGTTGCCGCCCGCAAACATACCCTCGAACAACTTTCCCTCGAGCAACCCACCTGCAGCTGGCGGATTGCCCGCCTTGCCGGGTGCTCCTGGCGGTGTCTCGGGAAGTCTCCCTCCCTTGCCTCCTGCAGGCCTGGGAGCCGGGAATTCCGGACAGTCTGGCATTCGATAAGAGGATTTCCAAAAAATCGTGGCTCAAAGCGCTATCGTTTAGGGCTTTACAAGCCCTTCATGGCTTGACCGCTTTTGCTAGAATCCTCTATCTTTGTGCCCCGTTCCGAAGCGAATCACACTCGTTTTGAGAACCTTTTTATTTTACGCATCAGAATCAGATAAGTGGTTACGGGAGCTCCCTGTTATGGCAACCATTGAGGAACGAGTCATTGAAATCGTCGCCGAGCAACTCGGAGTCGAAAAAGAGAAGATCAGTCGCGAAACTCACTTCGTCAATGACTTGGGAGCCGACTCGCTGGATACAGTTGAATTGGTGATGGAACTCGAAGAAGAGTTCGATATCAGTATCCCGGAAGATGCCGCCGAGAAGATTCAGCGAGTGGGTGAGGCGGTCGATTACATCGAGAAGCAACAGGCTTAAGGCCGTGATCGATAGTTGGTAGTCGAATGAAGCGTCGTGTCGTCGTTACAGGCTTGGGATGCGTCACCTCCCTAGCTTTAAGTGTCGAGGGCTTGTGGCAAGCCATTTTGGAAGGCAAGAGCGGTATCCACGCGCTCTCGGTGGTAGATACATCGCAACAAAAGGTCAAGTTCGGAGGAGACATCCCCAACTTCGATCCCGGTCCGTCTTGTGATCCCAAGGATGCCAAGCGACTCGACCGATTCTCCTTGTTCGCGATGTCTGCCGCATATCAAGCGGTCTTGGATTGCGGGATAGACTTCTCGAAAGAGGATCCCTTTCGATGCGGTGCCATCCTCGGATCAGGCATCGGTGGTCTGAATGAAATCGAATCGCAAATGTTTCGGTTGTTCAGCAAGGGGCCGGATCGTGTGAGCGCATTCACGATCCCTACGATGATGCTCAATGCGGCAGGAGGCAATTTGGCGATCCGCTATGGTTTGCAGGGCCCCAATTTCGCTGTTGCCACAGCTTGCGCCAGCAGCAACAACGCCATGGGTGATGCGCTCAAGGCGATTCAATACGATGATGCAGATGTCATGCTGACCGGCGGCACCGAAGCAGCCATTACCTCGATCGGCGTCGCGGGTTTCGCCAACATGCGGGCCCTGTCGACTCGTAACGACGAACCCGAGCGTGCCAGCCGTCCCTTCGATATGGACCGCGATGGTTTTGTATTGAGCGAAGGATGCGGCGTCCTCGTCTTTGAAGAACTCGAACATGCCCGGAAACGGGGCGCTCGCATCTATGGAGAGATCTTGGGTTAT
>JBILVV010000292.1:0-6407 GCA_044370255.1 Pirellula sp. | reverse complement strand
GCAACTCTTCCCGATGCTCAAATCGAATCAGAATCCATTGCCACCAATCGATGTGCTGGCAAAGAAAAAAGGAAATGTTGAGAACGGGCGGAAACTCTACTTCGGCGCATCGACTTGTTCACAATGTCATATGGTTGGTAAAGAGGGTCAGAACGTCGGACCGAGTTTGACCGAGATCGGTGACAAGCTGACGCGCGAGGCGATGTATGTTTCGATTTTGTCCCCGAGTGCCGGGATCAGCCACAACTACGAAGCGTATTCAGCACGCAACACGGATGGAGAAGTTGTTACCGGTTTGTTGGTCTCCAAGACCGAGTCGGGTGTGACGCTCAAGGACGCCAAGGGGATTGAGCGAACGATCCCGGCGTCCGAGTTGGAGGAGTTCCTCAAGATGGAGAAATCCCTCATGCCGGAGAACTTGCAAGAGACGATGAGCGAATCGGACTTAGTCGACATCGTGGAGTACCTGACCACGTTGCGGAAATAAAATGTCGCAGATCGCTCCGCGATCCTCCGATCCTGCGAACCTGCTATCCTGCGAACCTCCGATCCTTTCATCCTTGCTTTGGTTTCATCGTTGAAGCCTCGTTCCGCCGCCGCAGGCGAGTCATTCGTTTAACCCGTAGCCGCAGGCGAGGGACTCGGTGCGAGGACAATCTGACGAAAGATGTGTGGCGAAAGATGAAAGGCGGAGGAGCCTGGATAGTGGCACGCCCTGAGGCTTTGCTCGTGGGTGGCAAGCCCTGAGGCTTTGCGAAGGGCGTGGTGAATCTAAAACTCCCTCACCACATCAACGCCAAGAGGTGGGCACACTTATCGCGACAATGTACAGGAATTGTTTTTGATCCCGCGTCGTAGTTCACGGATCGAACTCTGAAACTGAGTATCGGATGCACGGTCTGTATGTTCGAGCTCTCGAAGGATTGCGAGCGCTTCGGGCACTTGCCCCGATTCCGCGAGTCGCTGAGCTAATTCCAACCGAAAGGCGTCGGCATTGTCGGGGCACTTGTCGATGGCGATGCGTTGGACATCGATGCATTCTTTTATGCGTCCTTGTCGTGCGAATGATTCGGCCAACCAGGAGTAGAGGCGTGAACGCTCAAGAGGCCCGTCCTCGATCGAATCAACTAATGCGATCTCGCAAAGTTCTTGTGAGGATTTCCAATCTTCGAGACCGCGAGTGCAAAGGATTTTCAGCAGGATGGGGGAGCTGTTGTCGGATTGTCCGCGGTTCAAGAGTTGCCATGCTTCGGAGAACCGATCGATCGCCATCAGCTTCACGGCTCGATCGATCCTGGCATCGTTACGTGCTGGGTCGAGCGGAAGTTGACATTCGCGTTCGAACGAATCGACGCGCTGCAGCAAATCCAAAAGCTTTTTCTTGCAGTTCTCACCTGCGATCGACGCGGTGTCGTCGATTTCCATGATTTGTTGCGTTACGAGCATCAGCTTTCTGGGGGCCGTCATCGGGTCGATCTGTTGGGCAGTTCGAACCAGGCTCTGCAGGGTATGCATCGTATAGAGTGACGATGGGGTCGTGATAAGAATTGCTGAGAGGATCCATCCTTGCCATGACGGTTGTTTATAAGGCAGCGGACAACTGATTATCCAGGGCACGGCCACCATCAAGGCAAGCAGGGTTCGCACGGTCCAGCGTCCGCTCATCCCCCAGGTGCTTGGGATCATGAGATCGGATAGCACTGTCAGAGCCGCATCGAAGCTGGCAACTGCTAAGACTACGGCGATGCTCATCCAAAGCGCGACGCCGCTAGGGATTCGCAATGGACAAGCCAGGCAATATGCCAGCGGCATTGCCACAAGCAGATGAACAACGAGCATTCGATGATTGACGAACACCGGGGTCGGGTCGGGAAGAAAATAGAGAAACGCTGCGCCCAAGAGGGTCATGCTTCCCCAGAGGATCCATTGCCGGGAGTTCGGAGAAATATCGGTATTGTCAATGGACCGTTGCTCCTGTCTGATCGGCATGCTGGCCGCTTGGGAACTCGTATGGCGACGTCGGCTCATGAGACGCCCAAGGCCTGCGATGTCTCGCTCCGACGCAGTTTCCAGATCATCCCATCCCATGCATAGTGTGTGAATGCCGCCCAGAGATTCAGCCCCTGCCACATGGTCGCCAATTCGACAGACCAGGAATTCACCCAAAGAGAGAACGATCCCAGAAGCAGAATGAAGCACACGAGGATCAGAGGCCAATAGGCACTGATGATGCGCATCCAACCCGCGGAACCCGAGGTCTTCCTCCGCATCGCGTAGTGACTGACAATGCCGAGATATTCGACCGCATGAAATAACGAGGCAGCGGTGGCAAAACAAAGTATCCAGTTAGTGTTGCTGGCGCGAAACGACAGCAGGTAGCCTGAGTAAAGACTCAGAACGCTCAGCAGATAGATCAGTTTCGGCAATCGCTGGAGATTCCACGGGGTGACATTGCTCCACGCTAATCCAACTGCGAATAGCAAGGCAACTGCATCGAGTCCATCAAGAATATCATTGGGGATTCCTGGCAGCCAAGACGAGTAAATCATTCGATTGGCTGTGCGAAGGATCACGTAGGTGATCATCAGTCGTATCCCCCAGCGTTCGAGCAACGCAACCCCGCCACCACTTTTCTTTGAGTAAATTCTAAGGACACCGGAGTGCTGGCTGGCAAAATGCCATCCATTCCAGATGTAATCGACGACCCCGAGGCAAAGGAACGCCTCGGAACCCAGGAATAAACCAACCACCAACGCAGCGAAAAACAACGCTAAGCCTACGAGCGAGAATGCTAGGTTACTGCGTCGATCCGGATCAATCGCTACGAGGAAAAAGGTCAGCCAACGGTGAGGTAATGTCAGAAAGTAAATTTGCCAGAAATCAACGACGGTTCCGTTGGAATCAGAAAAACCTGGAATGAGAAGTAGTACCCACCCCAGGTTCGAGATAAACAACAGATCAAACCAAGCTGATCGGATCCAACCTTGCTGCAGAGGGGGACTCATTGATACATAGCGGATGCAATCTTCCAGTTGCCTCCTACTTTTTTGAACGTCCACTCTCGCTCGCCCACCGGGGTTCCATCCATTTTTTCGACAAGTATCGTGCTGGTTGCGCTATCGTTCTCGACCTTCGGTTTCCCGACGATGTAGAACGAATACTTGTTTAATTCGGTTGCGGGTGGCAACGACGTACCGGTGGCAAAAATCGATTGAATTCGAGCATCGTCAGCCTTGTAGTCATTCAATAAATCCACGACACCCGCAACTGCCGTCCCCTCGTCGCCGCCCATGTCCACGACCTTTGTTGTGGTACAACCCATCGCAATCAACGATACGATAAGTAACCATAATTTCAAGTTCCGAGACATGAACGGCGTTTCCTTTTGAATGGAAAGGAGTGCATTGGCTCGCGGACGCTCGGCGAAGCCCTCGCAATCACTTATTCAACTATTCCTCAGACGTAACAACCTCACCGCCACCCGCAGTGCAAAGATTCTGCCATGCTGTTCGGTCGATGTTGTTGGCGATGAATCGCAGCGAACCATCCGCATAGGACGCGTTCACACCGCTGCCATGATAACTTCTTGCCGCGACTTGCCATTGCCCGCCCGTTGCTGGGTCCACAATCCTATTTTGGGTGCAAAACATTGGGTTTGTCGCCGGAAGAGCGGCTAGATCTGTTGCCAAGGGGCACCCGCTGGTGACGTCCGTTCCAGGTGAACTTGGGGGGAAGAATCCCGTGAAGGAATTTCCGCCCATCATCGGCGTGAGGAACGCTCCTCGAACGTCTCGATTCATGCCGCCAGGATGAGAACTGCTCGTGCGTCCGTCTGGGGTATGATTCGCAATAACTTCGCTGAACATAACTGAATTCGACGATCCATCGGTAATATCACGGAATCGACGTCCTTTTCCAACGCCGAATCTTTGACCGTACGGGAATTTGTTCACAGACTCCAACGCACCAAAGACCCCCCGCTTCCGAAGGTCTCCCCGCATAGTCGCGTCCCTCATGAATTGACCACCGAAGCAGGCAACGTAATTAGCCTTGAACAGATTCTCGACCGACAGATCGCTATACATGACGTTGGTCTGAGGAGAACTTGGGCACGACATCGCCGAGCGAATAAAGCTTTGGGTGTCAATATCAGGCCGTCTCCAAGGAAGACCATCCAAGTTATCCCACGGGCACGATTCATTGATGTCGTCAGAAGCCATGCCCTGATCGATTCGCCTCGACAATTCGGTTTGCTCCATATAACCATAAACGTGCATCACCCACGATGGACCAAATACCTCAGCGCGGGTAACCATACCCCCACCCTGAGAACCGGTTACGACGAATGCCGGGAAGTTCGGATAACTACCTCGAACAGAACCGTCTGCGTTCTGGTTGTTCGGAGCAGACGTATAACGTTCCGAAAACGTCACGTACCCAGGCGGAAAACTCTTCGTGGCACTTTCAATATTGTGACATGCCATCGTCAATTGACGAACGCGATTCGAACAATCCATCCGCCGCGCTGCTTCGCGAGCGGCCTGTACGGCTGGCAAGAGGAGTCCCACAAGGACTCCGATGATCGCAATTACCACTAACAGTTCCACGAGCGTGAAGGCTCGTTGCCGACGAGCATTGAGAGTCATCAAAAATCTCCTAAAATCAAACTGATAGACGGATTAAAGAACGTCTATGATTATTGAAGAGTCGTGACGATTGACCACTCAGGATACGATGAGGTTTCGATGAAGTGATTGCGAGGATTCTCGCAAGCAATCTTAACAACGAGTTTGTTGCTCTTAACGTTGTTCACCAATGCACCACAGGAACTGTTCGCTTCGAACAAATAAGCAGCCATCGGAGATAGCGGGAGTCGTTTGGACTGGGTCGTTGAGCTCGTTGACGGCGATGATCTGATAACCGGGGTTGTTTTCAAACACCGTGCACTTCCCCGAATCATCAAACGAATAGACTCTGTCGTGAATGCCAATCGGAGAACTGTAAGTGTTTCCCCCCTTTCGGAGATTCTTGAGAACTTCCCCTGTCGTGGGATCCATGCAGGTATAGATGCCACTGTCGTCCACCACATGCAAGAAGTCGCCGTACAAGAGCGGGGTAGGCACATAGGGCATGCCCCTTTCGCGTCTCCATGCAACATGGGACTGCGTGACATCGCCGGTTCCCCCCAACTTGACCGAAAATGCTTTGGTTTCCGGAGAACCACCGAAGGCAAAGACCTGACCGTGCCCGACCGAGGGGGTGCAAACCACTTTCTCGGTCGGTCCCTCCGCGAACCAGATTCGCTCTCCGGTTGATGGATTCAACCCAAGGGTTTGTTTAGCACCCGAGAGGATCAATTGACGTTGACCACCCTCGTGGGTGAGTACCGGAGTGGAGAAGGATCGCAGGTCGGTATCTGGTTTGTATCTCCAAATCTCATGACCATCTTTGCGATCGAGCATGACAACGAATGCGGCACCATCCTGATGACCGTTTACGACAACTCCTTCTTCGCAAACGATCGGGGAGGCAGCGAATCCATGCTTTGAAAAGAAGCTGCCTGGAGAGACCTTCCACTGAACGATGCCATCGAAACCGACGGAAGCCGCCACCAGCTTTTCGTTATCGACAAACGTGCAGAAGATCGATTTGCCATCGGACGCGGGAGTGCTCGATGCGCTGTTGTTGAACTTGTGTTGATTCTCGATCGGACCGGTATGTATCAGCGATGTCCAAAGGACTCGCCCGGTTGCCTTATCAAGTCGAATCAAAAATCTCGCCTGATCGGCCGGAACCACCGATGTAACAAACACGGAATCCCCGACGACGATCGGGGAGGAAAGTCCTTGTCCCGGTAACGGAGTCTTCCAGCGGATATTTTTGGTGGTTGACCACTCGGTGGGTACGGAGGCATCGTCGCTGATCCCATCGCCGCGCGGACCTCGCCACATCGGCCAATCCTCACCACTGGCGATAAGCTGTGACAGGCCGGATGTGAGCAATATGAACAAAGCCACTCGGGTTCCGGATAGATGCATAAAAAGCTGATCCTTGGTGGGACGGTCCATCGACTATTTGTCTTTTGGCAGATTGCGCTCTTCTCTTCGCGACAGTTCCTGTTGACGAAGTCGAGTTTCTTGGATTTCGAGCAGTTGCTTGAGTCGCGCGGCGGTTTCTTCGAGTTGTCGCGTCGTCTCGTAGGACTGCGCTAATGCTCGCTGGACCGATTCCAAAGCCCGCTTGGTCTCTTGGGTATCGGAGTCGGACACATTCGGCGCCGGGACGTTTGGTGCTGCTGCCATGTTGGGTACTGTGGGATTGGAACTCGGCACTTCGATGCTGGCGACAGCCGGGTTATCCGCTAGGATGGATGGTTGAGGACGCACAGGAAGACGCGGCGCGATCGC
>JBILVV010000291.1:0-6425 GCA_044370255.1 Pirellula sp. | reverse complement strand
AAGGCCGCGAGATGCCTGAGTTTATTCTCGATCCAATCTTTGCGATGATCGTAATTCCGCGATGTGACAGGGTCGAAACCTAAAAGGAAACATCGGCGAACTGTTCGAGCCATCACGTGAACGATGGCAACTTCCGAGGGATCAAAGACCTCTGCGCGAGCGAGACGAGCCATGGATAAACACTCCGTTGAGTCATGTCGCCGTCCCTGGCTGAATCAATTGTTCCTCTAACCACATTGATTGAATCGACGAGAGGTGAAAGTGTCAACTAGGCCCTTACCTTTGATGGAGCTATTTTTGGGGAGTTAAACCAGGGACACACTCTGTACCCGTTTTGACAGATGCTAGCTGTTGCAGGGTAGTTAGCCGGGGACACACACCGATCTCGTATTGAAAGATGGTCGATGTACAAGGGACACACACTAGAGAACAGGCACAAACACCGATGAAGAGATTTTGGCACGGGATTGGCGCGGAAAACACACTGAATTTGCGTTCGCAGTTGCTAGCTATTGCAGGGACCGCACTAAGAAGTCTGCGTCCCCAGGGCCCCAGGGATTATGGCATTCCCAAGAGGTAGTGTGTGTCCCCGGGATTCGCCCTCTCCAACTAATCCGAAGTCTTGGTAGCGGCGCGCATGGCCGAAATGAGTCTCTCGGATTCCGAGGCATAATCGAGAACGGGGAAAAGACTAGGGCGATGAATACTCCTCTTATTATTAGAGGTCTTTGCCTGAATCGATGCTTCGATGAACCTCACGTCTTGCTCCGCTTTTTTCGATTCCAACTCCGATCGGGACTTCGCTTGTTCGAAAGGTTCGAAGAACTTTCTCTGCGCATCCGCTGCCGCCTGCAATGGAGGAATTTCCGCAGAGGACTGGGCATGTTCCGCATTAAGCCGCTGCTGCCTCTTGGCGTTGCGGTTCTGCCAATCCGCAAGACGAGCAGGGAAGGTCTGAAGATCACGCAGGTACTCCGATTCCTCTTGCCTGTACTTTCGCATGTCGCGATCGTAACGGTCCCAACCAATTTTGCTGGCATTGGCATCGTAGCGAGATCCTTTTGGTTCCGTCGGCCGTTTAGCATGGAGGGTAGGAGGCCGTGGGCGGCCAGGCTCCTCGGTATTTCGCAGCAGGTGCAAAAGTTTTCTGGTTTGTTTCTCTTGGTTACTCAAAGCTTCATTGGCTTGTCTAAGATTGTTTCGCTCCGATTCCCAGTCGCTTCGCGTATTCTCCAGGTTTATCCGAGCGGACTCCAGATCTTTTCTTGCCTGCAGGAGTTTTGCTGCGGCATCCTGGTCCGATAGGGAAAGTATCTGATCATAAATCTCGGCCAAGGCTTTGGCAGCAGGTAGAACTTCGTCAAGCTGCGCTCGAAATTGCTGCGTTGTAGCTTTAGATTCGTGCGATTCGATTCGTGCGATTGCTTGGCGAATCAATTCATGAGGAATCGACTTTGGATTTGAGTCCTCTAGGATAATTGCGCAAATACGGCCGAGAAAGTCAGCGAGGATACGTTGTTCACTGGCGCTTGAATTGTCGTTGGCAAGAAGTTGCTTGACTAATTTTTTAAACAACTCCGTAGCCTTCTCAGTTTGGCCGGATTCGAGCGCCAACCATAGCATCAGTCGATCATGCCCTAATTTCAGCGATTGCGATGCTCTATCTAGGGAATCGTTTTGGCGGGACAGTGTTTTCCAGGCCTTGGAATACTCATTGCTTTTGATGTAGAGAAATCCAGCGGCTTGGATAGCTATCGGACTTAGTGGAGATGAGGAATCGACATCCTGCAGGAGTTTCTCAATTTCTATTGCATCAGGAGATTGCTCATCGTCGAGATAGCGAATGGCAACAGAAAGCGTTTTCTTTGCTTGGGCATCGTCCGCAATCGATGTAGCTAAGGTTGCCAAGACTATGAAAAGCCAAGTGATTGCAACTCTCATGATTGGTTCCGAGCGTTCGAACGTAGATTCCCTTGACCTTAAAGGATCTTTGAAAATGCTACCACACTCGCCCTGTGACTGCAAGAAATGCTCGCAGCGTTCGGCTGGTCTTCGATTGAGAGCTACCCAAGGCTGCCCAAGGGACAGGATACCCAAGGGACACACACTGATCTCGCATTTACCAATGCTAGTTGTTTCAGGAGCCGGAAGTGAAAGTTTGTGTCCCCAGGGATAGCGCGTAATAGTATACCCATAGAGGGGTTGAACCCACAATACTTCAATATGAAATCGACAGGCAACCGGGTTAGGAAAAAACCATACGGGGGGATACGAACCTGACTTAGACCGATTCGCATGGCGGCACTATCCAGGTCGCTTATCGTAGAGTGTGTGTCCCCCGAAATTTCACCACATGCCTGTGTGGATTTGCCCCGGGTCTACTAGACAGCGGTTTACTAGTTCGCCATCTGTTCCATTTGCTCAACGGTATTGCCATCGGCAACCAATGCAAAAGCCCTCACCGCGGATTCGTTGAGATAGATGATCAGGCCATAGATGCAAAGACCTATTGCTGTGGGGAAGCAATAACACGTCGCTACGCCAACTAAACCGCCTACAAGAGCGGTGATACCCAGAACACGGCCTTTGAACCTCAGATTGGATATGCCGGCGAAGATCTGTAGAATCCCTGGCAATATGCCTCCCGCTCCCATTACGCCGTAGGTTGCGTAGAGAATCATGGTCATCTGCTCGGGACTGGGACCACCCGGTCGTTGCATCTGATTATTTTGAGCTGTTATGAACGAGGGCATGATGAATGCCATGGTGATGTAGAGCAATCCCATCAATGTCAAACCAACACCGTGAACGATGAGCAAGGTCGCGATCACTCGAACCTGCGTGAGAATCGATCGCCTCAACCCTCCCAGCGAAGCCATCGGATTACCGGGTGCTTGATCGAAAAGTTGGTAGGGATTGATCGGATCCATCTAAAATCTCAATTCTTCTAGGGGAACGGATCGGTTGTCAACGATGGGGAAAATCGCTGAACGTGTGACGTCTCGCGCGTCGGAACCAACTTTCAGAAGTCGGCCATTCTTACATCGGAATTATAGCAGTCCGATATCAGTAGCATCCAGTCTAGGGGGATTTCGATTACCATCCTTGTTTCGGAATGAACGTCCCCGGCGATGATTGCCCAAATGGCGAGGTACCCTTGATGTCGAAAGATCGTAAAATGAGAGTCTATTGTTCTCTCGGAACTCTCGTCTCCCTCGGGATTCTTCATGGCGCGTTGGCTAGCGAGCCGATCACGACTCCGCGACTCGAGTCGTTTCCTCGGGATCCACGGGGATACCGATTGATCGACTGGCGACAGCGAAGCACCGATTACATCCGATTCGCGCTCGATCCGGTGCAACAGGGGGATTATCTCCCGCTGATGTGGTGGGATGACACGCGGATCGCAGGTCGCAAAACGACCTTTGGCCTTCCCAGCTATGTCGGGATGAAAGGGCAATGGAACGTCTTTCGCAACGCTCACGAATCATTTGTTTCCATGGGTACCGTTGTCTCCGGAACATGGTTGGGTATGGACATGTCCGCTTATCCGATCCCAGGGTCCGCATCGTCGGTCAATTTGGTTGCGATGCAAGGGGAGTATTTCTCCGGCAAGCAACAGGTCTACTGCGACCTTATTAACGGCGACGAACCGACCGGTCAAACTTTTTTCTACGAACTCTCTCCCTCCATTTTCATCGCGCCGCTGTGTGATCGCTATCGACAGGAACAAGAACTGACCGACAAATGGCATCGCTCGTGCCTGACTTGGTCCGATGTAGGCAGTCATCTATGGCGACTGAACAATTACAATTTCCAATCGTATGACCTGCAGCAAAAGCATGCCGTGGTCAAGGATTGGACCGAACCCGACGTCGCTGCCGGATTGGCCTATCTCATGCTGATGGCTTATCAGAATTGGCCGGAAGAAAAAAGGTTCTACCACGAATGTCATCATGCTTTGACATGGATGGATCGGCATCCTACGAACATCAATTATGGGATCTTCGCTCCCTTCGGAGTCTACGCCGCAGCACGGTCAAATGCCGAATACGGCTCGAAATACGATGTAGAGAAATTCTTTTCTTGGTGTTTTGAAAGCAGTCAGGTAAGAGGCATCTCTCCTCACGCAAAGAATACAACGGAAGGAGACGATTACGGCATCATCAGCGGACGATTTGGCGAGGTGGATGTAGCAGGTTTAGTAGGCGCGAGTCGTATCGAGCTATTGAGCAACAACAAACAACCCAAGGGCAAAGGGTATTATCTGTTCGCCATGGAGACGTTTGCTCATGCATGGCCCTTGGTAGCGGCGGTTCGCTACGACGACCGATTGGCCCGAGCTACCGGCAAATGGATGTATCACGCCGCCCACAGCGCTCGCTATTTCTACCCAGATCAGCTCGAACCCGAAATGCAGACTGACTGGGAGTGGGCATCTAAGCATTCGACTGCGTTGCCTTACGAAGGAATAAAAGATCGCAATTGCGACACTGGCAAGCCCGGTCCTTATGGCTGTGGCGATCCGACTATTCACGGTTGGGGGCCGAGCAATCTGGGACTCTACAGCGGATGTTTGTCGGGTTCCTTCGGCGCCATCATCGAACCGACATCGGTCCCGAACGTCCTGTCACTCAACCTAAACGTTACCGACACCTTTGCTCCGAAATCCTTTCCGACGCGACTTCTCTACAACCCAAGTTCGGCCAAGGTCCAAGTCGACCTTCGAGTCGAGGAAGGGGAATTCAAAGCGTGGGATACGGTGCACGACAAAGCTCTCAGCCAGCACGTCACCGACGGTAAACTCCGAGTTGAAATCGAGCCGGATGATGCGATCGTCGTGGTGCTGATCCCGAAGGAGAAGGTGATAAATACGGCCTCCGGTCGCTTGGTCGCAGGCGATACCATTGTCGACTACACAGTGAGATGAGGTTGCCATGACCAAACATCGGATCTACACCACCAGCTTCGCGAGCGTCTATCCGCACTACATCGCCAAGGCAGAGAAGAAGGGACGCACCAAGGAAGAAGTCGACGAGATCATCCGTTGGTTGACCGGCTACAGCCAGAAGCAATTCGAAGCACGCCTGAAGAACAACACCGACTTCGAGACTTTCTTTGCAGACGCCCCTTCACTCAATCCAGCACGGGAACTGATTCGAGGCGTTATCTGTGGTATCCGCGTCGAGCAGATCGAAGAGTCGACAATGCGAGAGATTCGATCTCTTGATAAATTGATCGATGAGTTGGCGAAAGGAAAAGCCATGGAAAAAATCCTTCGAAAGGCATGACATCGATAGTGGACTGTAGCGGTGCTGGGGGGATAGCGGTGCTGGGGGGGACACACCCCGATTGCGGCATACGCCAAATGCTAGCAGCTTAGAAACCTCAGCTGAAAGTGTGTGTCCCCGACAGGCTATCCCCGACAGGCTACCTCCGAAGGGCTGTGGCGGGACGTGTGTGTCCCCGATGGGTTGGTCCCGCTAAGAAGTGTGTGTCCCCGGGGACGCCCGCTGGTATATATTAAATGCTACCAGCTTAGAACACGTGGCAAAAAGTGTGTGTCCCCGACCTGTGGTCCCCGACCTGCGGATATTGGGGTTGCACGGGAAAACGCGGATTCTGTTCGGACTCTCATGCGAGGAATGTATCGTGCCATTCGCTCGAACTCTCGAGGTTGTCGCAGATCCGGCTCGGACCCGCTACAATCGCGACGGTCGCTGTACCCTCGTCGAGTTGACTTAGCACTTGTGAGCGACCGAGAAAGGCATGCATCATGTCGAGATCGACCCATCCTTGTCGCCGTTCCCACTTTTCTGGGTTCTGCACACTTGTTTTCGTGGGGCTTGCCCTGTGCCTTGGCCCCGTTTATTCACTCGAACCCTCTTCCGATCCTAGCTCATCCGTGAATACCGAATCGAGTTCCCCATCCACTGACGAAACAACGAAACCCAAATGGACAATCGCGATTCATGGCGGTGCTGGAGGTGACCTGGATCGATGGAATGACCAACAACGTCGCGATCGTATCGTCGGATTGCAGGCTGCGCTGAGCAAAGGGAAGCAGATGCTGGAGCAGTCGGCAACAGCGATCGATGTCGCGGAGGCGGTGGTGCGAGTTCTCGAAGATGACCCGAACTTCAATGCGGGCCGCGGTACCGTACTCAACGAAATCGGAGAATATTCTCTCGACGCGAGCATTATGGATGGTTCCGACCTATCCTGCGGTGCGGTGGCCAACGTCCTTCGCGCCCGTAACCCCATCACGCTAGCCCGCTCGGTGCGGGACAAGACTCCTCACGTTTTCCTTTGCGGCAACGAAGCCGACACATTCGGCGAGCAACTCGGACTCCCCACAGCACCTCCGGAGTACTTCAAGACCGAAGAGCAGATCGAAAACTGGCGCAATTGGAAGAAACGTCAGC
>JBILVV010000290.1:0-6430 GCA_044370255.1 Pirellula sp. | reverse complement strand
GAGTCGACGCAGATTGCCACGATATTCTGCAATTCCGAACTCAAGTATCTCTCGCCATCATTGCTTGCATTTCACATCCATGCTTTGCAAGGCCCGTTCGGAAGGGGCGAGCTTTTGGTGGGATCGCCTATTGAATTTCGGCGATATCCCTCGAGCCTGGGATATCCTGCGGCCACCGTGTCCAGATAGGGGTCTTTTCGATGACTTCCTTGACGAAGTTCTTTCGTTCCCGTTCCTTTTTCTGCTCGATGAGTTTGGTTCGGATGTCCGCTTGTGACTCCGCGAACGATAGAGTCCGAGGCTCCTCGCGCTCGAGGACTTCGACGATATAGTACCCGTCCTCATCTTCGATGATCTGACTCAGGGCCCGCAATTCGATCGAGAAGACGGTATCCTCGACCGCCTTGCTCTTGAGAGCACCCGGAGACACCCAGTCGAATACGCCACCCTCATCGGCGTTGTAGCCTTTCGAGGATTGCTTCGCGACCGCTTCGAACGGAGCACCACCCAAATAGACTTGGTTCCCCATATCGACGATGGCTGTGTAGGCTGCTTGCCGGTCGTTCTCGAAAGCTTTGAACGTTGCGGACAAGACGCGGAACTTGGCCCGACGATTCCGTTCCCACTGCTCGGGATGCTGATCGTAGTAGTCTTGAAGCTCGAATAACTGCGCGTCGTGTTTTTCCTTGGTTTTTTCGCGAATCGCTTGCTCCGCCCAAGCCGACTCGGCGAAACTTCGCATCAGGGTCGGAAGACTCGAACCCTGCGACTCCACGAGCTTCATAAACTCCAATTCCGATTCGCATTTGAATTGCTTCATCTGCTCAGGCATCACTTGATTACGAAAGATCTCGGCCGTTTTCGCCATCATCTTGGACCGAATCTCGTCCCGTTCCTTTTTGGGTTTACCAGCCGTTTGCAGGTTGAGGAAATGCTGAGCAAGACACTTCTTTGCGATCGAGTTAACCAACTCCTTGCGCAACCTCATTTCAAATTCACGATCCGACAACGCATCCTCAGGGACGCGTGTGGGACTGAGTAAATCGCCGACCAACACAGGCTCGGTGCCGACAACCGCGATCATCCGCCCCGCTTCGAACCTCTCTCCACGCGGGATCGGTTGGCTGAGCTTCGCTTGCTCAGGATCAAACGTCGCGTAATCACCTGACGAAAGCGCCGAACTTGGTGGCAGACTGGCAACTCGGACCGGTTCTTGCCCTTGCGAACGTGTTACTGCACTGCACGCAGACACCAACACGCAGAAGAACACTATTGCATGAGCAAAGAACTTCATGACCAAAGAATCCGATTGGACAACACGCCTGACAAACGTCACGTTCACAAGGGCTATACGGTATTTAGCCGTCGTAACGCAATATCTGTCGAAGGATGGCTAGCAAATCCAATTTTGCGAGTCGCTTCGTCCGATCGCTATCATTTGGTGCGGTCGCTGGACTCGAGTCCCACAGGGGCCAAAAAGCGTTGTGCTGGTCGATGACACGTAGCTTGCCCGCATGCTTGAGGGCCAATTGCCCCATGCGTCGCGAGTCGGTGTAGACGAAGCTGATGCAATGCTCTTCGATGCCGATGGACCGAACCGACCATAACGCTGCATCCATTTTCAGTTCCGCCAATTCGAGCAATCGCTCAGCGGGTTGGGGGAGCTCCCCGAAGCGGTCGAGCAGTTCCTGGCGCATATCGGACACAGCCTGTACATCCTGCAAGCGACTGACTCGGCGGTAGATATCGATTTTCTGTCGCATGTCGACGACATAGTCGGCTGGCAGATAGGCTTCGATCGGCAGGTGGATCTCGACATCGAGGCTGAGTTTCGGAGGTTGATGGGTCAGTTGTCGGACCGCACTCTCGAGCAGTTGGCAGTACAGTTCGTATCCCACGGCTGCGATGTGGCCACTCTGTTGGGTACCGAGAAGGTTTCCTGCGCCGCGAATTTCCAGGTCCCTCATCGCGATGCCAAAGCCAGCGCCCAGTTGCGAAAACTCTTCGATCGCGTGGAGTCGCCTGGCCGCATCCGGATTGAGGTGCTTGTGCCGATCGACCAGCAGATAGCAGTGGGCTTGATGGCGATAACGCCCGACCCGTCCTCGGAGTTGATGCAGTTCGGACAATCCGTAGCGGTCCGCTTCATCGATGAAAATCGTATTGGCATTGGGGATGTCGAGTCCACTTTCGATGATCGTAGTCGACAAGAGAATATCGGCCCGATGCTCGATGAATTCGAGCATGACTTGTTCGAGTCCATCCTCGACCATTTGTCCATGGCCGATCACGATGCGCGCTTCAGGGACAATGTGTTGCAGTCGCGATGCCAGCGCATGCATATCCTCAATACGGTTATGCACAAAAAAGATTTGGCCGTCTCGATTCAACTCCCTCAGAATCGCATTGCGAATCAAGGCATCGTTCCACCGAACGACGCGAGTCTCGACCGCCATCCTCTCCTCGGGTGGAGTCACAAGATTAGAGATATCGCGGATACCGACCAGCGACATGTGCAGAGTGCGAGGAATAGGTGTTGCCGACAGGGTCAACACATCGACTTGAGCGGCGGAGCGTTTGATGCGTTCCTTCAGTTCAACGCCGAATTTCTGTTCCTCGTCGATGATCAAAAGCCCGAGATTGAAAAATCGAACATCGCTCGATGCGATGCGATGCGTACCGATAACGATATCGACCTTGCCGCTCGCGATCCGATCGATGGTCTGGCGCTGTTCTGCGGCGGATTCAAATCGGCTGAGTTTCGCGATTTCGAACGGGAACTCCGCCATGCGTTCGCGGAAGGTTTTGAAGTGTTGCTCGGCGAGCACAGTTGTGGGGACCAGGACACCGACTTGGTAACCGCTTTCGACGGCTTTGAACGCGGCTCGCATGGCAACCTCGGTTTTTCCGAAACCGACATCGCCGCAGATCAACCGCTCCATTGGCCTGGGAGTGATCATATCTTTCTTGGTGGCCTCGATGGCTGACAGCTGATCCGGAGTTTCCTCGTACGGGAACGATGTTTCGAATTGCTGTTGCCATACCGAGTCCCCCTGAAACGCGATCCCTTGCTGTGCGCGCCGTTGGGCTTGCAGCTCGAGCAGATCGGCCGCCATGTCAGCCACCGCAGACTCGGCAGCTCGTTTCTGTCGGGCCCACGATTGCCCGCCGATCTTCGCTAGTTTCGGACGTGTCTTGGTCCCGCCAACATATCGCTGGACCAAATCGATCTTCGTTGCGGGGACATACAACTTGGTCCCGCCGTCGAACTCGAGGGCCAAGTGCTCGAAGCGTTGTCCTTCCTTTTCGATCATCTCGAGGCCGAGGTAAATCCCGATGCCATGCGAGAGATGAACCACCAGATCTCCTTCGCGAAGATCGAGGAAGCTGTCGATGGCTCGCGATGCATGCTTCTTGCTCGAACGTTTGAGCATCGTGCGTCGAAGCAATTGATTGACGGTCAGAATCAATGCGCCGCTGGGGATCTCGAACCCACAGCTCAGGATGCCGACCAAAAGCCTCAGTCGCCCTTGCGCGAAGGAGTCGCTCGACTTGACGATCTCCTGCATCCGAGCCAGTTCCCCTTCGTTGATGCAGACGATCGCGGCATTGCGCGTGTCCCCCAGAGACTGGTCAATATCGCGAGCAAGAGTTTCCAACTCTCCGCCGATCCGTTCGACATTCCCGATCGGAATCCGAATCAGTTCCCCGGAATAACCCTCGACAGCCAACTGTGTGATCTGCGCCAGAGGATAAGTCTCCAATCGTTGATAAAGCGCGATCGGATCGATGAATCGCTCAGGAAACGGCACTCGCGATCGAAATGCATTGGCTTGATGCAAGGCTGCGATCGGTTCGCTGACCAAGACCATCGTGGTTGCGGGAAGATGATCGAGCATCGATGCTTCCTCGCGCGTCGCCTCGTTAGCCGCCAACAGATCGATCCGTTCCATTCGATCGATCGATCGTTGAGTGACGCTGTCGAATGTTCGAATCGATTCGACCTCGTCATCGAACCATTCGATGCGACGAGGTTCGGACGCATCGGGAGGATAGACATCGAGGATACCGCCGCGGGCCGTGAACTCACCAGGCAGTTTGACGCTCGTGGTCGTTCGATACCCCACCGAGGACAACCATCCCTTGAGTTCGGCCAGATCGGTCCGCTTGCCGACTTCAATGATGCGTCGATCGCGCTGCATTTGTTCAGGGCTCGGGACCGGATGCATCATCGCAGGCAACGTGGTGACGACGACCGGCACTCGCGAGCTTGGATGATTCCGAAACTCATGCAGATGCGCCAGCACCTGCAGGCGCTGGATCACTTCTTGCTGTTGCAAGGAGTCGACTTCGCTATCGTCCGAAGCGGGCGGGAACACATCGCAATCATGCTCGAGGAAAAACTCCAAATCGCGGGCGATCGTCTCGGCGTCTTGATGATGCGCAACGACGATCAGCAACGGCTGCTTGAGCGATCGGACGGTCGCTGCAGCGATCGGGGGGACGGCCCCTAGCCACGCTCCTTCCCAACAGATCGGTTTACCCGCCTGCCATGCACGAGTCGCCGATTGGAACTCCGGCAACGCGCCGATGGCATCCAGGAGCGCGGGCGCAGGACTCGGCTCTTGACTCTCGTCTACTTTTTTTGCCAAGACCCCCGACCGTGATGAAGTTTTCTCAACCTTGGCCGTCGGCTCGGTCTCCGACCCTTCCGTCGCCATGCGAATCAACGACTCGGCGCTAGCCAGATCGAATGTCTCTGGATCGTTCGGGTCATCGACGGGCACGGGGGTACCGCGAATGAAGTCGGCGAGGGTTCGTTTGGCCCTTGTTGGTTTGGATTTCATCGAAGTGGCACGCAGTAAACAGATAATTTGTTGCGACTGAAGTTAACCGACCGGATCCTTCATGTACACTGCAAGAATCCATCCCAAGAAACCAGGAGAAGCGATCGATGTTCCGTTCGGCTTACCGTTTTGCCATCCTTTCCTACGTTGTATTGGCCTTTTGCTCCGGAAATCGCGCGTCTGCACAGACCGACGAGCGAGCGGAGTTCATCCGGGCCAACTACACCAAAGACGAAGTCCGCATCCGCATGCGCGATGGAGTCGAACTCTTTACGGCAATCTATTCCCCAAATGACTTGGACCCGAACAGCAAATATCCGGTCATGCTCTTCCGCACCCCCTACAGCGTCGGGCCGTATGGTCTCAACAATTACCCTTCACGTTTGGGACCGTGCGTTGAATTCGAGCGAAACAAGTACATCTTCGTCATGCAAGATGTCCGCGGCCGATACATGAGCCAAGGAGAGTTCGTGAATATGCGTCCCCATATTCGCAACAAGACCCGCAACGATCAAATCGACGAGAGCAGCGACACTTACGATACGATCGATTGGGTGATCAAGAATGTGTCTCGCCATAACGGCAGAGTGGGTCAATGGGGAATCTCCTATCCAGGCTTCTACACCTCTGCAGGTGCGATCGAATCCCACCCGGCCCTGGCCGCAGTATCACCGCAAGCTCCGATCGCAGACTGGTTCTTCGACGATTTTCATCGCAATGGAGCTTTCGTTTTGCCGATGGCTTTCAACTTTCTGTCTTCCTTCGGCAAGGCGCGACCTCAGCCTACGACCGAGGGAAATCCATCCTTCGACTTTCCAACGCGCGATGGATACCAGTTCTTCCTCGATCTCGGGCCGATGAAGCAAGTCGATCAAAAGTACTTCAAGAACGAGATCAGTTTCTGGAACGATCTCGAGGCCCACCCCAACTACGATGCCTTCTGGCAAGCTCGCAACATCCTTCCGCATCTGAAGAACATTCAAGCTTCCGTGCTGACCGTTGGCGGTTGGTACGACACCGAAGATCTCTACGGTCCGCTCGCAACCTATGCAGCCATCGAAAAACAAAACCCCGGCATACGCAATACGCTGGTGATGGGCCCGTGGTATCACGGTCAATGGGCCGGCGATGACGGAAAACGATTGGGACAAGCCGACTTCGGGTTCGCGACGTCCGCTTGGTATCAGAAGCAAGTTCTCGTACCGTTCTTCGAGTCCCATCTGCGAGGGGCCCCAGGCTCGGCCACATCCGGCGCAGCGATTCCCGAAGCCACCGTATTCGATACCGGCTCGGATAGTTGGCAACAGTTTCCAACCTGGCCACCCGCCAACATGGTTTCCACACCGGTCTATCTAGCCGCCGATGGCAAACTGGCTACCAACAAGGAAGCAATCGTCGAGGGGGCGGACTCCTTCCCGAGCGACCCTCGCAAACCGGTCCCCTACACGATGGAAATTACCAACAACTGGGCACGCGATTACGTAACGGAAGATCAGCGATTCGCATCGTGGAGGCCGGATGTGCTGGTCTATCGAGGCGATGTGATCGCCGATCCCGTGACGGTCGCTGGCCCGATCCCGGTC
>JBILVV010000289.1:0-6434 GCA_044370255.1 Pirellula sp. | reverse complement strand
CTTCGATTCGTAGCCATGATTGCGGGATCTTGCTTACCGCAAGAGACCAGTATGCCGTCTCTAGATGCGCAGCTATCCCCTTGGGTACAATCATGACTACACCATCGATGTAGGCTGCATCGGCATCGATTTGTTCAGCGACTCCGGCAATCGATTCCCCAAGCGTGGTCCATGACTCGGAGAGCACAAGCTCGGTATCCTTGGGGATGCGACGATCCAACCAGACAGGCGTTGAGTAACCGATCCGCCACTGAGCAATCACATCGAGCAACGGCATGCGGAGGTTTTTTGATTGCCAATTTTTTTGAAGCGAACTGGTTAAGGCGATAGACGATGCGGTTTGATAAGGATGAGTCTCTTGCCCAAGGGCCGGGCACATGATCACGAACCACGACAGGAAGCAATAACATGCCATCCAAGTCGATGTCAGACTTACCGAGGTCGTGAATGTCAATTGCATAAACGGTAGAAAATCATGATTTCATGGAATCGATTGCGAATGGGATTCGCACCGACTACAGTGGATCCTGTCGTCACTACTTGTTGATTGTAGCACCATTCGAGAATGTTGAGAAAACCATGAGCCGACTGCCGAAGCTGGTGGAATTTTTCAACGCTTGCCTCAGCGAGCGCGGTGCCTCCGTCGCGTTTGCCGCCGTTCAGGTGGCAGCCTGGTACACCCCCGCTACGCTTTTCCGGTTGATCGGATCGTCGCAATCCCAGGTTCGGATGGCTGCTGCGTGGGGGTTAGGACTCATCGGAGATGAAATGCACTTAAGGCCCCTCGGCCACATGTTGCGGGATGACATTCGAGGAGTCCGTTTGGCTGCCGATGAAGCCCGTCGCAGTATTTTGTTTCGCACCCAAAGTCCATGGCATCGTCGCACCGCCGAAGAGGTCGAGGATTTTTTGGCTTCTTCGGAAATGGAAAAGGCCAGTAGCCTCGCCGACCAACTCGTTGAGGAGACAGAACTGCGCTCCGATGCGTATCTCCTGCGGGCATGGGTTCGCGTCTGCAATGTTCAATGGGATGCAGCGATCGAGGACTGCAAAAAGACCCTGACGATCGATCCGTTTTGCTATCGAGCTTGCGTGGCTCTCGGACAATGCTTCTGGCACCAGAATCGCAACGCCGCAGCCCGCGAATGCTTCTACGAGTCGATGCGATTGTATCCTGACTTCGAGCCCGCTCACGTCGCCCTGCGAATGCTGTACGGTTCAAGCTCGGTCGTCTGAACTATCGGAATGGAATTCCGTTTGTCGGCTGATTCGCTACCGATGGCGAGGCTCCCGAGGGTCGCTCGAGCAACGTGAATTCACCCCAGACCGGCATGTGATCCGAGATAGTCAGGGCCTCCTCCATCGAGATTCCAAACCAAGCGGCAAAGTCCAAGACTCCGCTGCGCCCTGTATACTCTGAGGTCAGCCCGGAATCGAAGATGATGTTGTCGTACAACTTCGTTTTGCGAGTATTGGTCGGCTGATTTTGAATGATCCAGAAAATGCCAGGGACCTGTGCCAAGGGGCCGAACTTAGACGGTTCGCAATTGAGATCACCCATCATCAGGACATCATCTTCGCCAGCCGTTGCCCACTCGTACTCCCGAACGCCCCGCAACACAGTGTGCATGACCGGCATCTCCAACTTCACTTCATCCGGATCGGTATGCATATTCATCAAAGAAAAAGTAAACGGCTGATAGCCGGGGGGCACGCGGGTCACGAATCGAGCTACTAATGGTTCGCGGTGCAGCAGGTCGGCGTTGTCCTCAACTGTATACGACGCTTGAGGACTCGATAGCAGGCGATTGGTATCGTAAATGTAGCAATATTGTTCCTTGGAATTGGATCGACCCAAGCGCGGTCCCAAGATGTAATCGTATTTTGCTCCCTGAGCATTCACATACTGAAGCAGTCTTGGGATGACGGTTTGATCGATGGCGCGGACTTCTTGGATACCGACTACATCGAATTGGCGAATGATCGCTGCGATCTTTTCCGCCATGGCCCGATCTCCAACCTTCTTTTCGCCAAATGCCTGAATATTGAAACTAGCGATCAGAATGGTTTGTTGCGTGCGCTGCGGGATAGCCCCGTTATTCGAGGGTGCAACATTCGTGGAAACGAATTGCCCGGGCACACCGGATGAAGTTGCTCCGGTGGTTGGCGGTGTCGCAGTCGGCCTTGCCGATTGCCCTGCGATCGGCCCATTCTGCTGAGGGATGTTTTGTTGAGGGACGTTTTGCTGGATGGAATCTTGAATGGCGCTCGGGTCGACATCGCAGCCGACTATCAGCCCCATGCTCAAAACCAACGCCAACAAGCCCACCGCCGCCTGAAGCAATCGCTTCATCCGGTCCGGGGACGTTTGTATTTTCCCGCGTAACGCTTCCCGCACGGGAGGAAGCAGCGGACCGATTTCTCCCAAGCACCAAGCAGCTCGTTCGCGGGCGTGGAGTTCTATCGATTCGTCGCAGGCGATCGCGGCCAGACGATCCTGGAAATCGCGAGATTGCTCGCCTGACCGGCCCAGCAGGGTGCAAATCCAATAGATTCGCTGCGAGCCTAGCCCCTTGAGATCCTCTTGCAAGCGACGCCCCAGTTCCTTGATCGCCGCGTCTGGAACGGTGCCGCAATTCTCGAGCGCCTCGGTTGCTTGCTCCAGTTCAGTCTCGTCCTGGCTAGCGACTTTCTCTAGCAAGAACGCCCATTGCTCCGATGCAAATGCCGGGTCGGTGACGCATCGGTCCAGCGTCGTCGCGTCTTGATTTGGCATCCTGCCAATCCTTTCTGATTCCGTCGGCTTCCTTGCCGAGACACTCAGAAGTCTTTACAAGTTTTGTAAGATGGGCACAACACGGATTCCCATTTCAGCCCCCCAAAGCCGAGCATCCATGAAGATCGATCTGCTTATTACCGAACTGGAACCGGGGGGAGCGGAACGATGTTGCGTTGCCTTGGCAATATTCGCGCAGCAACGAAATCATTCGGTGCGTGTGATTTCGCTTGGCAAGCGACCCGATTCGAGCTTGGATGCATTGGTTCGCCAACTAGAAAGCCAAAACGTTCCCGTTCATTTCCTCGATGCGACCCCGCGAACCCCTCCTTGGACCGTTCGCCGACGATTGCTAGCTCTGCTTGATGTTTCACGTCCTGAGGTTGCCCAAGGCTTCCTGTGGCATGCCAATTGGATTGGGGCATCCGCTTATCACAAGTTGTCCGTCCCCTTTTGTGCTGGAGTGCGAGTCACCGAACCTCGGCGATGGCGAGCATGGCTCTCGCGCGGGTGGGTTCGCAAGAGCAAAAAGATTGTCTGCGTGAGCCGAGATGTTGCCGATTGGTGCCAGCGTGTGGAAGGAGCCCCCTCCGAGAAACTGATCGTGATTCCCAATGGCATCGAGCCGATTGATTTCACGCGTCCCTGTCCCGATCCGAGACACTCAGCCAAGGACCGCATACTGCTCTTCGTCGGGCGATTGACGGAACAGAAAGGGATCGACACCTTGGTGCGCTGGGTACCCCATTTGCTCAAGGAGTTGCCGGACCATCAGTTGGTCATTTTGGGAGATGGTCCGCTCAGAGCATCGTTGGAGCACCAGCGGTCGAAGATGGCCTGTGCAGACCGTATCGCAATCTTGGGGCGAGTCGACTCGGTCCATGATTGGATGGCTCATGCCGAGATTCTTTTGCATCCTGCTCGTTATGAAGGGATGCCCAACGCAGTTCTCGAGGCGATGGCGCATGGTTTACCCATCGCGGCGTTTCGCGTGGAAGGGATCGAGGAACTGCTCGGAGACGCAACAGATGCCCAGACGGTACCCAAGGAAGACTGGCCGGGTTGGGTAGACCGAGTGATCGAGATCGGTCACGACCGCGAACTTCGGAAAAGCTTGGGAGCAGCCAACCGAACCCGAGCCGAGACCGTCTTTCGTCTCGAAGATCAATTAGCGCGTTACCTGGCTCTATGGAGCGATTAGTTCGATCGTGTGCGTGAAGCGAACTCGCAATGCACCATAAGGATCATTTTGCAACCTCGATTTCCAGGAGCGATGCCCCTGGCTAGGGTGAATATGGCCTTTGGCCAAAGGGATTGTCAATTGTTCGATATCCAGGGGCGATGCCCCTGGCTAAGTTGAAAATGGCCTTTGGCCAATGGGTTTCTATCGCCAACGGCGATACTCAACGTAGCCTGGGGCAACGCCCCAGGCCGTGGATATGTCTCCGTCCCGGTTTGGCCAACGGCCATATTCAAAAACGAACTGCACCGCGTTCCCCATAGCTGCAGCCGCCTAGGCTGCGGATGATGCTAGGACCCGCCCCCGTCGCATGCTGATCCGATGTCGACGAGCTCCAAGCGGTTCTTCCACACCCATCGCCGAGCCTCTGGGTGTGCCACCCGAAGCAGATCATCGCTGCACGTAGGCGAGCCGCGTGGTGGCTTAGCAGCACGTCGGTGCAACAAGTTGTTCGTACTATCCGATCGCTATCTGGGTCGATCAGCGTTCATTAGTGTCCATGAGCGGTTGGATTTTCGGCGTGGGATCGTGTCTGCATCTTCCATTTTTCGACACCCATTTTTCGACAGCCTGACCGGAGATGGACTCCCTCGCCTACGGCTGCGGGTTAAACGAAACGCTATGCATCCAAAGGCTAAGACGGCTTCGGTTGGCCAACGATGGCGATCCGCAACTCGCGAAGCTGTTTTTCGGAGACATTAGAAGGTGCCCCCATCATCAGGTCTTCCGCTTTCTGATTCATCGGGAAGAGGATCACTTCGCGAATGTTCGGTTCGTCGGCCAGCAGCATCACGATGCGATCGACTCCGGGAGCCGAGCCGCCGTGCGGTGGGGCACCGAACTTGAACGCATTGATCATGCCACGGAATTTCTCATCGACCACGCTTCGATCATAACCGGCGATCTCAAAAGCCTTGTACATGATCTCGGGCTTGTGATTTCGTATCGCCCCCGAGGACAATTCAATCCCGTTGCACACGATGTCGTATTGGTAGGCCAAGATCTCAAGCGGATCTTTATGGAGCAGCGCATCCATTTCTCCCTGCGGCATCGAGAACGGGTTGTGGCTGAAGACGACGCGCTGTTCGAGTTCGTCCCATTCGTACATGGGGAAGTCGACGATCCAACAGAACCGGAATGCATTCTTCTCAATCAGATCCAGCTCTTGCCCAACGCGGGTTCTCGCCATCCCCGCGAGCTTCGCAGCATTAGCGGGTTTGTCGCATGCGAAGAATACACCATCGTTGGGGCCCAGTCCCATTTTTGCCACGAGCTGAGCGACTCTGTCGGGTCCGAGATTCTTGGCGATACCGCCACCTTCGCCACCCTTGAAATTGATATAGGCCAAGCCTGCAAACCCTTCGTCGCGAGCCCACTGATTCGTGGAGTCGAAGAAACTGCGGGCCATGGTTCCTGCTTTGGGAGCGGGGACCGCCCGAACGACCGATCCAGCTTCGATGGCTTTGGCAAAGACCGCAAAGGGCCCCCCTTGAAAGACCTCGGTGACATCGGCGATCTCAATCGGATTGCGCAGATCGGGTTTGTCCGAACCGTAACGCAGCATGGCGTCTTTGTAGGCGATGCGTGGAAACGGAGGGGGCGTTACGGCTCGTCCCTTGGAGAACTCGTCAAAGACACCATACAGGACCGGTTCAATCGCCGCGAACACGTCTTCCTGCGTGACGAAGCTCATCTCGAAGTCGAGCTGATAAAACTCCCCAGGAGATCGATCGGCACGGGCATCTTCGTCGCGAAAACAAGGTGCGATTTGGAAGTATCGATCGAATCCGGCGACCATCAACAATTGCTTGAACATCTGAGGCGCTTGGGGGAGTGCGTAGAACTTTCCGTGATGGATGCGCGAGGGTACGAGGAAATCGCGAGCACCTTCAGGACTGGAGGCTGTCAAAATCGGCGTTTGGAACTCGGTAAAGCCCGCATCGATCATCCGTCGCCTAAGGCTCGCGATCACCTGGCTTCGCAGAACCATGTTCGAATGAAGTTTCTCTCGACGAAGATCGAGAAAACGATATTTGAGTCGAACGTCTTCGGGGTAGTCGACATTGCCTGCGACCGGCATCGGAAGTTCTGCAGACTCCGAGAGAACTTCGACTGACGAAGCACGCACCTCGATCTCGCCGGTCGGCAAGTGCGGGTTGACTTCCTTGGCACCGCGAGACTTCACTGTTCCCTGGATACAAATGACCGTTTCGAGTTTCAATGACTCAGTTACGGCGAATGCGTCGCTATCGCGATCGACGACTACCTGAGTGACCCCGTAGTGATCACGCAAGTCAACAAACAGCAGGTTGCCATGATCCCGCTTGCGATAGACCCAACCGGAGAGGCGAACGGTCTCACCGACGTTGGAAGCTCGCAGTTGGGAACAGGAATGGGTGCGATACGGATGCATGCTCA
>JBILVV010000288.1:0-6485 GCA_044370255.1 Pirellula sp. | reverse complement strand
TGATCGACGACTCCCATCGGGGTACTCTTGGTGATCTGACCTTCGACACTCGTGGGGGAGTATTGTCCCTTGGTCAAACCGTAGATTCGGTTGTTGAAGAGTACAATGTTCAGGTCGACGTTTCGACGGAGCAAATGAATGAAGTGGTTGCCGCCGATACTGAGGGCATCCCCATCGCCGGTGATGACCCAAACGCTCAGATCGGGTCGGGACAGTTTCAGTCCCGTTGCCACCGCAGGTGCCCGACCATGGATCGAGTGAACACCATAGGAGTTGATGTAGTAGGGAAAGCGGCTACTGCATCCGATGCCGGAAATGAACACCGTCTTCTCAGGCGGGATGCCGATCTCGGGGAGAACCTTCTTCATCTGGGCGAGAATCGAATAATCGCCGCATCCAGGACACCAACGGATATCTTGGTCGCTTGCAAAGTCGTCTGGCTTCAAGAGAGGGAGTGCAGTGCTCATGGTGGTATCGAAAGAGGTAGTTGATGGGTGAGTTCTACTGGGAGTCTTAACGGGATGTGCTGGTGGAGAGTTCAAAAATCTTCTCGACCAACTCCGTAACTGTGAATGGCTTGCCCTTGACCTTGTTGTATCCGATCGCGTCCACCAAATAACGGCTTCGGATCAGCATACGTAGTTGCCCCATATTGAGTTCCGGGATCAATACCTTTTCGTAGCGGGAAAGGATTTCCCCCAGGTTGCTTGGGAATGGATTCAGGTAACGGATGTGGGCATGAGCAACACTGCGACCCGCTTTCTGTGCTTGCTCGACAGCGGTCAAGCATGCTCCGTAGGTACCGCCCCAAGACAACACGAGTAGTTCGCCGCTCTGCGGACCCGAGACTTGTTGGGGCGGCAAGAGCTTGGCTGCATTCGCAACTTTTTGAGCGCGAATATTGACCATCTTTTGATGGTTCTCGGGATCGTAGCTGATGTTGCCCGTGCCATCCTCTTTCTCAATCCCGCCCACACGATGCATCAAGCCGGGGGTTCCGGGAATGGCCCATGGACGCGCCAGCAACTCGTTTCGCAAATAGGGCTTGAATGGACCGTTGGGGTTGTTGTTTTCCTCGGGATGTTTGACCGTCAGCGCGGGCAACTGGCTGATATCCGGGATAAGCCACGGCTCGGCACCATTGGCGATGTAGCCATCGGACAGGACCACAACCGGCAACATCAAACGGGTCGCGAGCATCCAAGCGTCCTGGATGATTTCGAAGCAATCGCCAGGACTGCGAGCGGCGAGCACTGGCACTGGTGCTTCGCCATTTCTGCCGAACATGACTTGCAACAAGTCCGCTTGCTCGGTCTTGGTTGGAAGTCCCGTGCTAGGACCACCGCGCTGTACGTCGATGATGAGGAGGGGCAACTCGAGCATGACCGCCAACCCCATCGCTTCCATTTTGAGCGCGATACCTGGGCCGCTCGATGTCGTCACACCCATTTGGCCGCCGTAGGCTGCTCCGATCGCAGAGCAGATAGCGGCGATTTCATCTTCAGCTTGGAAGGTGCAAGCGCCGAAGTTTTTGTAGCGAGCCAATTCGTGCAGGATGTCGCTGGCTGGTGTGATCGGGTAGGACGCATAGAACAATTCCTTACCCGAACGCTGGGCGGCAGCGAGTAAGCCCCATGCCAAAGCTTGGTTACCCATAATGTTGCGATACTTGCCCGGCGGTAGTTTTGCAGGAGCTACATTGTATGATTGCCCGATGGCCTCGATGGTTTCTCCATAAGCCCAACCGGCACGTAACGCTTTCTCGTTCGCGTTGGCGATGTCGGTCTTGCCTGCACCGAACTTGCCATGGATGAATCGAAGGGTCGCATCCATGGTGCGGCCGTAGAGCCAATAGACCAAACCCATTGCAAAGAAATTCTTGCAGCGATCCGCTTCTTTCGTGCTCAGCCCGAACTCGGCGACTGCGTCTTTGGTAAGCCGCGTCATCGGCACCTTGATCAATCGATAGTTCTCCATCGATGGATCTTCAAGCGGACTGGTGTTGAGCTTGGCTAGTTTGAGATCCTTGTCTTCGAAGCTATCTTCGTTGACGATGAGTAGGCCACCTTTGATCAGGTCGGCCAGATTGGTGACCAAGGCGGCTGGATTCATCGCGACCAGGGCGTCGAGCGTATCGCCGGGGGTATGGACTTCGTGCGATGCGAATTGGACTTGGAAGCCGGAGACACCTGCTCGCGTACCTCGCGGGGCACGAATCTCAGCGGGGAAGTCGGGAAACGTGGCAACATCGTTCCCGAGGAGGGCTGAGGTGTTGGTCAACTGCTGGCCGAGCAACTGCATCCCGTCGCCAGAGTCTCCTACCAAACGAACGGTGATGCGATGAACAAACTGAACTGGCTTTTCAGTAGCCGACGGAGCTTCGGTTGACATAGTAAATTCAATGAAGAGTCGTTTTGGGGCTTTGTAGCGAGTGTATCGATTCGAGGGACCAAGCGGGATGAACTATTCTGGCAAACCGCAAGGCTCTTGAGTATGGCAACTTTACCCAATCCTCGCATTTTCCCCGCTTTACCAAAGCGTCGCTTTGGAAGGTGCGATTTTCGCTCAGTGGACTTCTTCGAAGCAATATTTCCTTGGGTTTTTCGCAACCCGACGCGTGAGCGAGGGATGCAAGAGGGAAGACGTCGCGAGCGACGTTACTTCTTCCCTCGCTTACGCTTCGGGTTGGGATTGATCGCAAACCGCCACTCTCCGCCGCGAGGTGGAAACATCAATCGATCGGAGCTGTCACGATTCTCAGAATATAGAGTTCAAAGTGCTCAAAGCAGCGAGCTACCCATGGCAAAAGAAGTCGGTAGAGTACGATCGATAGACCGAGCCACGGCACCGCCAATGCTGCAGCGATCGGCCAGTCGGCTGTGCCCGGAAACAGTCGCTCTAAAACCAATTCCACGGCAAAGGGGAGGGCGGCCAAGCAGAGCAGGGTAGGGTGCAACGTCGAGATGGCCAGACTCACCACGATCTGCTTCCACGAAAACTCCTTGGGCTGAATCGTGCCCGGAGGGATTCCAAACGGGCTCAGGATCGACATCAGATCGGAAACCAGAAGATACATAGGAACAAAGGTTGTCAGCGCTAGCGCCACAAAAACGAGTTTGTCCCAAGCGAGCCCCCACCACACGCCTAGTGCCAACGTTAACATCACAGCAAGGATCCAAACCGGCAATCCAAACGCAATGTTACGTCCGTGCAAAATCGCTCTACGCGGAATCGGGGATAATACCCAAGTTCGAAAGCCACCCCGATCCAAGCCAAACTGATTACCCAGTTGCCCCGAAGCCGTGAACAGTTGCAAGCCCGCAAACCCGAGCAGAATCAATGTCCTGGTGATTTCCGACTCGCCAAGCTTCCAATATTGCACCAAGAACCCCAACACGATCGGCTGAAATAACGGAACGAGAAGCATAAATTTGAATTCCGGCGAGCGCAACATCGACAGCCACGTCTGCATGACGATCGAAGAAGTAATCGCATCGGCCCCAGGAATCGAACGCTCGATCCATGGAAGTCTGCTGGCGACTGACTTTGCATTGCCGCCAACGGTGTTCTTGCGCGAACGGACGACCGTTCCGAATCCATCTTGATAGTAACGCAAGGTCGTCTGGTAACCGCGCTGCATGGACAGCCAGCCCAAGCAGATCATGCAGGGAGTAATCCACCAAGCGTTCCAACTCGATTCGCTCAACGCACTGCCGCACGCAGCTAGCCACAGCGGAGGAAAGACTAGTTGGATCCATCGCAAGTTGCTTGAAATAAGATTTAATTTAGTTTCCCCAGAAGTCGGAGTCGTGGTCTTTGCACCCGCAGTCTCCTGAGAAACAGTCGGTTCCTGAGTCTTCGATTCGTCGGGTATTGGAACCGCAGGGGGAGAGTGTGCAGATGGGGCATCATCCGATCGATGAAGCACCAGTGAGACGGCTGGGAAAAACAACATGAAAAATAGTGACAAAACGATCATGACGGTCTGCCTGCGACGCGGAGTCGCCATCCATGCAGACAACGCCCCTTGAAACTGCGAAGTCACCGCGGTGACCATGAACACATAGGCCAACAGCGAGATGCCGAGCAACAACGCGACCGGGCCATACACCAGCGACGTGCCGAGGATCGCTCCGGAAACCAATCCAGCCAAGTAGATCAAAGGGAAATTGATCCACGAGCTGAAGTAATTGAGCACGAAGGCATAGCGCGGCGAAATCGGCAAATGCATGATTCGATCGAGCGTTAATACATCGTTGCGAAACAAGTCGGTGGACAGTTGAATCAACCATGCGACGAGAAACATGACGACAACGATGTTCCAGAAATAAAGGGGGCCATCCGACCCCCCTTTGAAGTGAACAAAGTACCCCAACAAGATGCCGAGCAACGAAACAAAAATCACGCCGATCGTCACTGCCAACCAAAAGAGGACGGTGATGACCCGACCGAGAAGCTTCTCTTTGCGCCAAGCGTTGCGGCGCATGCAGTAGCGGAGATAGAAAAGCGTCTGCAGAGGATCGACAAGTTCCCGCAACCAAGAACGAGATCCATCCTCGCGGGGCAGGGCAGGGGAGTTCATGACGGATCCTTCGGCGACGATGCCAACCAGTCCAGAGTAGCGACCGACACCGCGTCCTTGCCAGCTGCTGCCAGGAACGATTGCTCGAGTGATCCCTCAGCAAGAATCTCTTGCATGGAGGATTGCTGAACCAATTGACCTTCGACGATGATCCCGACATGCGAACAAAGCTTTTGCACCACCTCCAAAACATGGGAGGTTAAAAAGACGGTCCCGCCGCGTGCGATGAATTGGTTGAGCAGATCTCGAATCGTCAACGAGGCAACGGCATCGACCCCTTCGAAAGGTTCGTCGAGAAACAAGAGCGATGGATTGGCGATCAGAGCAGCGGCGAGCGATAGCTTCTTTCGCATGCCGTGCGAATAGTCCAGCGTCAGTTTGTCTCGGTCGGCTTCCAATGTCAGCAGCTTCAATAGTTCCTCGCTCCGGCGCCGTATTTCGCCTCGCTCCATGCCGTGAATGCGGCCGACGAAGGTCAGGTACTCCAGGCCGGTCAAGTTATCAAACAGAGCAAGATTTTCCGGGATCGCTCCGATGAATCGCTTGGCTTGCAGAGCCTCCGAGTGATCGAGCATGTCTCGGCCCAGAATCCGGATCGAACCACTGGTCGGGGCGAGCAACCCGGTTAACATCTTGATGGTGGTCGATTTTCCCGCCCCGTTCGGGCCAAGAAAACCATAAAACGTACCCCCCTCTACCTGCAGATCCAAATTCTTGACCGCTAATCTGCCAGCAAACGCCCTGCTCAATCCCCGCGTTTCTATCACATAAGCCATATCAGCCACCCGCCTCCTAGGAGACACCGACCCCGTTTGCAAAAAACCAACGTGTATCGATTCCGCTCTAGTCTACGTTATAATCGTGAGGCGTCGGCAAGGATGGTACCAGTCGTCTTTCAAAAAACATCGAGCGATGTTCGGAGGATTCCTATGGGGCGAAGCAAGAGAGATAGGGAGAGCTTCCGAAAAGCGCTCGCGAAGCGCAAGAAGGAGATGATGGAACTCGCCTCATCGATCGCCCGGCAAACGGGGTTGGCGATCCACGGGGCAAATGAACCCCTCTCCAACTCGCCTCCCATCAACGCGAAATCAAGAACGAACTCGATCCTCCGAAAATGGTCGGATGCATGCAATGACATGCTCAGATACCACGATCGTGGCCTGCGCTTTCTGTCCCTTTCGCATGGTCAAAGCCTCCAAATACACGACGTCTACGAAAAGGGACTGATCACCGCGGAATTCAACGATCGCGGCAAAATCTACCGGCTTTTCGCCTCGCCCGGGGCGATGGAGTCCCGTTGCAATTGCCAACGGATTCCAGGACATGTGATGTGCGAGCACCTGATCCACCTGCTGAAGAAGATCCAGTACGAACTGTACGACTCGAGTTCCGACCTTTCGAAACGTATCTTGGAAGAAAACTGGTCGAAAACCCCATTCGATCTGCAAACCTATACCTATGACTCAAGCGTCGATAGCCTGCGGGAACTAGCCACTCTTTGCTCCTCCCTCCAAAACCTCGATGTCAACCATGGTTTGCCTGGCTCAGGCCATGCCACCGAAGCCCGACGGATCGCATGGAATATCGACCTAAGTGACGGATTCGAAATCGAATGCATGATCCAAACCATGAACAAACGGGGGACCGGATGGAAGCGCGGCCAACGCATCCCGATCACGCAAATCTTCGATGACTCTCTTCCTCTGAGCCCCGCTGATCAACGAGTGCGTTCTCACACCATCGACGATTTTGTCGGCACGCATCTGAAACCGTCACTCACGCTCCATGAGCTGATCGGTGCCGACAACGTGTTCCTCGAAAATGATCCTGTCGAAGTGTTTCCCATCGAACCGATCTTGACGATTGCCAAAAAAGGTCCAGCCAACCTTTTTGGATTCGTCCT
>JBILVV010000287.1:0-6490 GCA_044370255.1 Pirellula sp. | reverse complement strand
GCCGTCGCGTAGCAGAGAATGCCAGCCTCGGGACCGATCACGGGGCCGCGGCTCCCATGTTCTTCACGGGGCCTGTTTTCGCTTCGCAACGGATCGGCGAACTGCCCAGTTTGACCGACCTCGACGATGGAGACTTGAAATTTCATACTGATTTCCGAGATGTTTATTCGGTCGTCATTGATGATTGGCTCGGGGGTTCTTCATCCAAGGCGCTCGGGTCAGCATTTCAGCGATCGAAAGCTACGCTCTCGCTTTTTCGTACCTAAATAGCTTTGCACCTCGACAATAGGCGGTACCAAGGGAATGTTGCTGTACGCAAGCGATTGGTTCGAAAAGCACGATACGGGAAGCCATCCCGAATGCATAGCTCGGATTCAAAATGTGAATCGTATGCTCGAAGAGAAGGGGTGGTTCCGTTCCTGCACCCGTCCGAGTTGGATGGCAGCAACGATGGAACGATGCCAACTCAATCACACAGCCAGCTATCTTGAGCAAATCCACGAATGGTGTGTTGAGAATGCAGGACGCATCGAGGCGGATACCGTGGTATCTACCGGATCCTGGGATGCTACGATGCTGGGAGTGGGTGCTGCGTGCGATGCCGTGGAACGGATCGCGCGCGGCGAGGAGCGAAATGCATTCTGCGCCATCCGACCGCCGGGACATCACGCTTTGATCGATGCGCCGATGGGTTTCTGCTTGGTCAATCATGTCGCCGTTGCAGCGCGACGTGCCCAGGCAGTCGGATTGCAACGCGTCTTGATCGTCGATTGGGATGTGCATCATGGCAACGGCACGCAGGCTTCGTTTTGGACCGATCCCGACGTCGGGTTTCTTTCGATTCATCGTTTTCCGTTCTATCCGGGAACGGGCACGAAGGACGAGACGGGAGCGGGCGCCGGTACAGGTTTCACCGTGAACATCCCTGTTGCCGCCGATACTCCCGCACGCGAGTTTCTCAACCGCCTGATCGATGCTACCGAAGCGTTTGCTGAGCGGCTTCGGCCGGATCTGATTCTATTGAGCGCAGGCTTCGATGCGCATGTCGCCGATCCGGTTGGAGGTTTGACACTCGAAAGCGAACACTATGAACAAGCTGGAGCATGGATCGCTGATTTGGCTCGTCGGCATTGCAAGGGACGATTGATATCTCTGCTCGAGGGAGGCTATCACCTCGATCGCATGCCTGAGAGTGTCGATGCTCATTTGCGAGGTTTGACCAGCATCGGCGTCTAGTTGTTGGCCATCTTCGCGAGCACTCTTTCCGCAGCAGCGATTGTCAGTTCGATATCCTCTTGCGTATGACAGTTGGAAAAGAAGAGGGCTTCGAACTGACTGCAGGGCATGTAGACACCGTTTTCGATGAGGCCCCAGAAGTAGTCCGAGAAGCGTTTGCGATTGCAACGATCGGCTGAGGGCCAGTCGGTCACCTCTGCTTCGCTGAAGAAAAGGGTCATCATGCTCCCGACCCGTTGCATTTGGGCAGGGATGCCCGCCCGCTTGGCTGCGTTTTCGAGGCCTGCTGCTAGCTGCGCTCCGAGGTTTTCCAATTGTTGATACGGTGGTTCATCGCGCAGAATCTCGAGCGTCTTCGCTCCTGCGGCGGTTGCCAAAGGGTTTCCTGCCAGAGTACCCGCTTGATAGATTTTCCCCGCCGGCATGACTTGATCCATGATCTCGGCCTTTCCACCGTAGGCCGCGAGGGGGAGTCCGCCGCCGACTATTTTTCCGAGAGTTGTCATGTCCGGTTCGATACCGAAAAGGCTCTGTGCGCCGCCGTAGGCAACGCGAAACCCAGTCATGACTTCGTCGAAGATGAGAACCGATCCATGTTTGGAGGTTTCTCGGCGCAGGGTCTCGAGGAAAGTCTTTGTGGGAATCACAGTCCCCATGTTTCCGACGATTGGTTCGAGAATCACGGCCGCGATTTTTTCACCGTGCGAGTCGAATGCCTGAGCGACTGCATCGGCATCGTTGTAATTGAGGACGATCGTATCGGAGCTGACACCGGGAGTAACCCCGGGTGAATCGGGAACACCCAACGTTGCTGCGGCAGAGCCGGCAGCTACGAGGAGCGAGTCGACGTGTCCATGGTAGCATCCGGAGAATTTCACGATTCCGGATCGGCCGGTCGCACCGCGAGCGACTCGGATCGCGCTCATCGTGGCTTCGGTACCGCTGTTAACTAGCCGGACTCGTTCGATGCTCGGGACGGCCCGCAGAATCAATTCGGCCAGACGGGACTCGTTTTCCGTGGGTGCGCCGTAGGAAGTGCCTTTTTCAGCAGCGCGTTGGATCGCTTCGATAACACGTGGGTCTGCATGTCCCAGGATCATTGGCCCCCAGGACCCGATGTAATCGAGGTATCGATTCTCGTCGATATCGAACAAGTATTGGCCACGCGCTCGTTCGATGAAGAGCGGGTGTCCGCCGACTGCCCCAAAGGCCCGCGCAGGGGAGTTCACGCCACCGGGGATCAGCTGTGTCGCTCGCTCGAACGCGGCGCAGCTTTTGGCCAGATTTGGCAATCTTGGTTCCATATCTTTTTCGCTACCAAAGTTTGTTTCGTTACCAACCCATAACCATATTGGACTCAATCACCCGTTTGGCCTTATCGAGGTCGGCACCGGTTTCCGACATATAGAGTCGAATTGCCTGAAGCTTGTCCCCAGAAGATTTCGATAGGCAATCGCGAGCGACCGAACAAATGTCAACCGAAGCGCCAGCGACCCCGAGTGCCCCTTTGGAAATGACCCAAGTATCGCGCGGGCGACGAGTGATACGACGCACCGCATCATGAGGGTACGCATCGGAGCATACCACACGTGCTGCCTGTTGGTCCGGTGCCCATGTTATGATGATGTGAGAATCGGTTTCGATTTCAAAAAGTGGCATAAATCAAGATGCTCGAAATAATGCGGATCCGCGTTGTTTCCCCGGTTTCTTGCTTAAAATTGTAGTCGACCGCCGCCGGATACCGAACACCCCACCATTCCCTTACCGCTGAATTGAGTTAGGAATCACGGATGACTTCATCCCCATGGACCAATCGCTTGCTCGTCCTCTTGCTGATCGCGTTGCCCATGATTCCGGTTTTTTCGGATGTTTTTTACCCTTCGAGTTATGCAAAATGGCTATTGGCAAGTGCAGCTAATCAATACGACCGAGGAGAGGTCGAAAAGGCGCAGAGACTTTTGCGCCGGTCTTACGATCTTTGGCCCGAGATCGCGCGCGATGCAAATTTCTGGCAACAGCTTGGTCGTATCGAATTATCGCCTGACAGTCCGGTCTCTAGCGACTCGACATGGCTGAGCATTGTACGAAAGATTCCGGAACCCGAGCAAAGAGCCAACGCGGCAGCCGAGGTTGCTAAACTGATGCTCGATCGCAAGATGTATCCGAATGCACTCTCTGTGCTGAAAGAGTTCTTCCCAGCGCCGGAGCGGCGGAGTTATCGCCAAAACAACCTGATTGCATACACGCGCGCTTTGGCGAAGCAAGACTTGGATGAAGCTCTCGTGGAAGTCGACCTCGCGCTGCAACGCGTGGAAAATGAATCATTTCTGGATACCAAGGCCTGGATCCTTCACCAGATGGGACGGAATGACGAAGCCCTCGAAGTGATCGATCGCAGTATTGAAATGCACATGGAAACTCTTCGTAGCGTTTCGGCGTTCGCCCCGGTTCTCGAGACCATGGAAGAAATGTTGCGAGATAGCGAAAAAAGCGAATCGACCACGGAGTCGCCGAGCCCGTCACAGTCAACGCCGCGAAAAGCAATCGAAAAAGAGGGCGTTGGCTGGGCTCATCAAAAACTGGTTGAGAGGTTCACTTGGAGCACTCGGATGGACGTCGAATACCAGATCATGGCGACGCTTAGATTCCATCGGCTCCGGATTTTAGAGGCCTTGCACCTGACCAACCGAGCGGAGGAAGACTCGCGGTGGCTGGAGGCTTTTGCTCCAAAACCCTGGGATTCCTTGGATTAAATTCCTTGGAGTGCAACCGAGGGTTTCTTCACGATCCATCGATTGCTCGGATTCCGTGAATTCCAATGACTCTCGCGTTGACTCGCCCTGTCCGATTCTCGATAATCTTTGCTCATGTGCTGTAGTTCCGCGGCTTGTGCCGCCACATCGGACGAGTCGTACGATGATGGGGATTCATTCAAGTTGTCGGTCTTCGGTTGGGTTCCGGCGTCTCGCGAGGGATGGCCGTTGCAAAGTTGGTGAGTCCTCTGCAATAAGGGGACGTGTTGATTTCAGGGGTTTGGTTCAGTGACGAATATTTATGTTGGTAATTTGTCCTTCAAAGCAACTGAGGACGAAATCAAGCAAGCGTTTTCTCAGTACGGCAAGGTGGCGCGAGTGAGCATCATCGTTGACCGTGAGACGAATCGTTCGCGAGGGTTTGCATTTGTTGAAATGCCCGATAGTCAAGAAGCGCAAGCCGCGATCGACGGCTTGAACAATCAGGAACTCGCTGGTCGCCGTATTTCCTGCAACGAAGCCCGCCCGCGTGAAAACCAGGGTGGTGGTGGCGGCGGTGGCGGTCGACCTTACTCCGGCGGTGGCGGCGGTGGCGGGGGCGGTGGTTATCGAGGTGGCGGAGGGGGCGGTTCCGGATCTGGGAAGCGTCCGTACCGCGAACACTAAGATCACATCGCGAACTCTAAGTCTCACGAGTGACGCCTAGTTAAGTGACGCCTAGTTATCTGTCTGTGTTCCTCGCATTTGCGAGGAACAGCCTTATTCGGGACATGACGTTTCGAGGAAATTTTTTCCTCGACTGCGTCTCTAGCCTGTCATGGTTGCTCATGAATCTAGGCTTCTACATGCTCGTCTTCTTTCACGTGCGGAGCATAGGCGTCGCGACGGGTTGGGGCAAGGACGAGTTCTACATCTTTCTCGCCACGACCTGGATTATCAATTCCATCGTCCAGGCGTTCCTGATGCCCAACGCGCAGGAGTTCAGCGAGTTGATACGCACCGGCGGATTGGATTTTACCCTTCTCAAGCCCATGGATACTCAGTTCTTGATCTCCTTTCGCAAGGTGGACTGGGCATCGCTCAGCAACCTGCTGATGGGAATCATTATTCTTGTTTACGGAGTCTCTCGCTTGCAGGCTCGTGTCGAGCCAGCATGGGAGTGGCATCCAGGCATGATTGCGTTGTACCTCGTCTTTATCCTGTGCGGGATAGGCCTCTTTTACAGCCTTATCATTTGTTTGGCAGCGACGAGCATCTGGTTGGGGCGCAATCAAAGCCTCTATGATTTTTGGTTTTACATTACCAATTTCTCGCGATATCCCATGGAGATCTATCAAACAGGATGGGGATTACCCTTGTGGTACATCTTCACGTTTGTTTTTCCGATCCTCGTAATCGTGAATGTACCTGCCCGCATCGTAGCCCAACCCCTAGCTCCAAGACAGGGATGGGAGTGGGGGCTGGCAGCATTTGCGTTTGTGGCTACGATCGCTTGCCTAGGAATAAGCCGCTGGATTTTTCAGCGGGCGCTCCGAAGCTATTCGAGCGCCAGCAGCTGACTCATACGCATCGCCCACCACTCACCATTCTCACCCATGGCAAGACTTTTCGTCCGCGACATCCAGCCCCAATCCTCGGTGGATGAAATTTACCGAGTTGCTGATCGACAAGTACGCGCAAACCGTCAGGGCAATTCGTATCTACTCATGCAGTTGCAAGACAAGACGGGAATGGTTTCGGCGATACGCTGGAATGTCGATGACAAAGTCGCGGATCGTTATCCCAAGGGTTCGTTTGTACGAGTTCAGGGTGCATCCCAGCTTCATAACGGTGTCCTGCAACTGATCGTCAACCATCTCACGGTCATCGATCCCTCCCAAGTAAACAACGACGACTTTAATGGTCTAGATCGATCCAAGATCGACAAGGACTGGTCGCGGCTTGCGCAACTGGTCGATTCCATCAGCAACACAACGCTCAATGCGATTTGCAGAGTGTTTCTCGATGACTCGTCGCTGTCCTCGCTGCTTCAGACAGCGCCTGCGGGAGTGAAGACCCATCACGCGTATCCGGGCGGCCTCCTCGAACACGTCGTTTCCTTGATGGAGTTGTCGGATATGGTGGCCGGACATTATTCGGATATCGATCGCGACTTGCTGGTGGCCGGTGCAATGCTCCACGACATCGGCAAACTGGAAGAGTTGAGCTTCCAATCCGAATGGAGCTATACCGATTCGGGCCAGTTGCTTGGGCACTTGGTGCAGGGGGTCGCGATGATCGAAGCGATCACCTCCCGTCTATCCAACTCGGGGCTAAGTATCGACCGAGACACCGTGCTGCGACTAGAACACATCATTGTGAGTCATCATGGCGCTCTGGAACACGGCAGCCCCAAAGTTCCGATGACACTCGAGGCCCTCGCCTTTCAGTATCTCGATGAACTCGATGCCAAGATCAACGCTGCTCGGGATCTCGTACACCAAGACCGAACATCCGATCCA
>JBILVV010000286.1:0-6537 GCA_044370255.1 Pirellula sp. | reverse complement strand
ATCGTCCGTCGCATCGTCCGTCGCATCATCCGCGATACGTGCGAAAGCGTACAGTGCATGCATCGCACGGCGGCGATCGGACTTTAGAAATTGAAAGGAGCGGAAGAAACTGGAGCCGCTCGACCGGGAGATCTGTTCGGCATACGCGTACGATTGTTCCAGATCCATCATGCGTCCAATCGAGGTTGATCGCATGCAGGAATTGCGGTCGACCGTGGAAACAGGATGGCTCGAACCATGAGTTGCAGTTTTTGTACTTTGGAAACGGTAACGCTGCGAGACCAAACATCTCCACCTTGCGAATCGATGTTTCGCAAAATCAGCAATCCTCCGCGAGCGAACATCTGAACGCTCCTGGCGAACCATAGTGGGCCTTGCTGCACGAGTGGAAGTCCATCGCACAGGTAGCGACGCGCAACATGAGTCCAGTCCATCACTCCGCGGCATGCCGCAGCGCCGGGCGAATCAAGAGTCAGGCTCTTTGTTTCGATTCCCAGGCTTTGCAAGCGTTCCAGCGGCCAATAAACTCGGCCTCTCTGCGCATCCAGTCGAATGTCTTGGCACAAGTTCGCCAACTGCAAGCCGGTACAAATAGAATCGCTCCATGCGATTGCTTGCGTCGATGATAACCGTGCGAGTTGTGTTACCAACCTCCCGACTGGATTGGCGGATCGTTCGCAGTACTTGACGAGTTCGCTATCGGATTCGTAGTTGGTCTGCGATTGATCTTGCAGAAACGCAGAGAGCAAATCGGTGAATGGTTCGGGCTTCAAGCGATACTGCGCTATGGTTTGACGAAGTGCAATAAATACGGGATGGGTTGCTTGACCAGCAAAGCAAGCATCCAGTTGGCCTCGCCACCAATCCAGCAACTGGGTCGCTGTGCCCGGATCTTCCATTTCGTCCGCCAAGTCATCCGACCATCGGCAGTAAGCATAGATGCTGGCCAAGTGGGGACGCACACTTGTCGGGACGAGTCGGGTCGCGACAGAGAAATTTTCGTAATGGGCCTGGGCCAATTCGCGGCAATAGGCAAAGGCCTCGTCGATCGCGAGCGGGGGGATGGTTTTCCCCGGCCCGAATCGCTCGAGATCGGCTCGCACCCGACCGACGCCGGATCGAGCAGCTTGGCGATGTGGATTTCGAGTCGCGGTTTGGTCCTGAGTTTTTTGCTGGGACGGCGATTCCTGCTGGGGCTGGGGTTCACCCTGCCCCAATGCGGAGGCTTGCGGCGCAGATTGCTGGTTGCCGGGATCGGTGGAACTCAGTTGAAGTTGAGCGTTTGGATTGGTGGATGCCGGGCTGGACAAGGATGGGATCTCTTCGCGAATGGTTTCCATACCGCTATGATTATCAGCAGATCCTTCTTTTTCTCAACGGAACTTAGAGCCGAATGAAAATAATCCTTGCCGCACCGCGTGGTTTTTGTGCCGGAGTCAACATGGCCGTACAAAGCCTGGAATTGGCACTCAAACATTTCGGCCCTCCTATCTACGTTTACCACGAGATTGTCCACAACCAGCATGTGGTGCGTACTTTTCAAAGCCAGGGTGCTGTTTTCGTCAACGAATTGGCGGAAATCCCCGAGGGCTCGACGGTTCTGTTCTCCGCCCACGGAGTCGCTCCGGAGATTCGGCGTTTCGCCCAAGAGCGGAAATTGCACGCCATCGATGCGACCTGTCCGCTCGTGACGAAGGTGCATCTGGAAGCGATCAAATTTGCGAAAGACCACTACACCATCATTTTGATCGGGCATGCAGGTCACGACGAGGTAATCGGCACGATGGGGGAGGCACCCGAAGCCATTGTATTGGTCGAAGATACCGATGAAGTAGATTCGCTCAAATTCGAACCGGGCATCAAACTAGCCTATTTGACGCAAACCACACTGAGCGTCGATGATGCGAACCGCGTGATCGGCCGGCTGAAGGAACGTTTTCCATGGATTGTCGGTCCACCCAAGGAGGATATTTGCTACGCAACTCAAAATCGCCAAGAAGCGGTTCGTCTGTTGTGCGAGCAGGCAGACAAAGTGATCGTATTGGGTTCGCAGAACAGCAGCAATTCTCAACGCCTACGAGAATTGGCGGAGGAGAAAGGGCACGTTGCTTTTTTGGTTGATGGGCCGCAGGATCTAGATGTAAGTCGATTCAATGCCGACGATGTGGTATTGATCACGGCAGGAGCGAGCGCTCCGGAAGAAGTCGTATCAAGCACGATCCAGTGGCTGAAGGATCGATTCGGCGCGACGGTCGAAGAGAAGGAAGTGCGCAAAGAGGAAGTTTATTTTCCTCTTCCCAAGGCTCTTCGAAACTTGGTCGCGGGCAATTCGAATTAGCCGCGTCATTCCATCAAGAGTCCGAGGATGATCAGCCCCAATGCTCCAGCGAGGGCAAGCCCGGAGAATGTGCTTCCGAGGATTGCAAATACCTTGCTTCGATTTCGCGACATGATTCCGACAACACCGAGCACCAGGGCAATGATCAACATTGCCATGCTACCAAGCATCGCCAATCCCAAAACGATCGCTTCAATGGAATTATCGTTGACACCCTCTGGGTTAGCGGAACCCAAAATGACTGCTAGTACAATGCTGAAAAAGATGCTCAGGCATCCCAAGATGCTTACAACAAATGAAGCGATGCCAAAACCTGACTGCGGATTGCCCATTGATTGATCTCGAAGATGGATGGACGGCCCCTGTGAGGCACAAGAGTTAGAGGAACCGATGACCAACGCGAGGTCCGTTTTCCGGTTGAGTCAAGATCTCCGGTCCTCGTTCGGTCATGAGAACCGTATGTTCGAATTGGGCGGACAGTCTGCCATCCCGTGTGCGTACTGTCCAATTGTCTTTGGTGTCGAGTTTGGTAAAGCGAGTTCCTGCGTTGATCATCGGTTCAACCGTAAAGCACATTCCTGGAAGCAACCGCTCCTGACGGCTCTTGCGGTCAGGGAAGTGGGGGATGTTGGGATATTGATGAAATCTTCGTCCTAGACCGTGCCCGACATACTCTCGCACTACGGAAAAGCCCCACTTGGTTGCCTCCTCGACAACGTTGTCTCCGATCACACTTACTGGGCAGCCTGGTTCCAATGCTGCGATCGCGCGATGCATTGCGTCGAACGAGCATTGGCAAACTGCCCGTCCCTCTTCGCAAACGTTTCCTACGAGAAATGTCTCCGATTGATCTCCGTGCCAGCCGTCCACAATACTGGTGATATCGACGTTGATGATATCTCCATCCTTTAAGGCACAATCGCCGGGGATGCCATGACAGATGACGTCATTAACGCTAGTGCAGCAACTGCGCGAGTAACCGAGATAACCTAGCGTTGCCGGTGTATGGCGATGCTGGACGGTGTAATCGTGGACCAGTCGATCGATTTCGCCCGTGGTGATCCCAGGTTGAATGAAAGGGCGCAAATAGTCCATCAATTGCGCGTTGAAACGACCTGCAGCGCGCATCCCGTCGCGTTGAACTTCTGTCAGTTGCAGCTTTCTCAGATTCTGCAGCATCGATGCCTCAAATTTCCAGTCGATCCTTTGTCAAACATGCTACCCTGTGAACAAAATCTTAACCAACGTTGGGCCGAATGAAAAGTTCGCGAAATCTAAGGTTGGCCCCTAAAGAGCAGAGAGTGTATGCCTGATCTATTTTGGCAGGATTTCATCGAGGATCGCTTAACGCAACCCCTCCAAATCATCTTTCGCGACGAACATTACGTTGCGGTATACAAGCCAGCTGGCCTGATGGTCCATCGTGGCCCGAGGTCTTCGTCGAGCGAGCCGTTTTTGCTTCAAGCGTTGCGGGATCAGCTTGGCTCGTACGTGTATCCGATCCATCGACTGGATCGGCCGACCGCCGGATTGGTCATCTTTGGCTTGCATCGCGAAGCGGCATCTGAATTAGGTCGGCTGTTCGAGACTCGCCAAGTCACGAAGCATTACCAAGCACTCGTCCGAGGGTTTGTGACCGGGAGTTTTACGGTCGATCTGCCGCTCGACGATCAAGTGGATAACTGGTTGTCCAACGGGACAAACCATGGAACCAGCCAGCCCGCCACCGAAAACAAGCCCAGAATTCTGGAAGCGATTACGGATTTTCGAACTCTGGAACGCTTGGAAATCGACTGGCCGACATCCGAGTTTCCGACGTCTAGGTTTACCCTTCTGGAGATCCAGCCACACACAGGACGCTGGCACCAAATTCGACGGCATCTAAATCACATCGCCCACCCCGTGATCGGGGACCATCGCCATGGGGATCACCGCTGGAATCAAAGGTTTTTTGAGCGAACGGGGATCTACCGGATGCTCCTGACCTCGATGCGACTCGATTTTCGGCACCCCTTCACCATGGAGCCGATGTCTCTGTGGGTGCCGCGAGGCAGGGATTTTGAGGCGGCCTTAACCCACCTCAGGAACGCTGGGGAATCGGTGAAAGTCTACGAAGATTACTGTTTTTAACCAGAACATTCTCCGGATACCGGGAACGCAACCCGTGGACCAACGTCTAAAGGTTGGTTCACCATACAACGTCCCAGACTGTCGCAATAACGATAAAGTCAGGAAAATGCCGAGTAGCTGAGCCATTGCCTACGACGATGCACTTTTCAAGGTGATCCCTGGCAAAACATTGACTGCGAGCAATTGCGACCGCCAAAAACGCAACTTCCAGGGTAATTTCGCGCCGCATTCGTTTCCTTTCAAGCGGACAAACGGAATAATCGGATTCAGCTCGATCGCGGATGCATGAACCGTTAGGGTTTTTGATGTTGCCTACGCCAGACCTTTACTAACCTGGAAATGATGCGACGCAAATTGCAACTGGAACCACTGGAATCGCGTTGCCTGATGGCATCGTTGCCTTTTGGTGCTGCGCCAGAAGATACCGGCGAGTTCATGCTGGGTCGAGTTGCGGTGACTCCGGTCTTCATCGAAAGTTCCGGCATTCTGGACCAGAACACCGAGGATTGGACTCCTGCACACAAGGCGCAGGTCCTGGAAAAGATCGAGTCGGGCCTCGACTGGTGGCGTCAACTTTTGGCCAAGACCACCAACCGTCACACGCTTGAGTTCGTCATTGATCGAACATTTGCTAACCAACCGTTCGTGTCTCTCTACGAACCGATCAATCGTCCTTCCAACGATTACCAACTTTTCGTCAATGAGTTTCTGGTCAATCGCGGATTCAATCAGAGCTCGCAACTAGAAGCAAACATGCGTGCCTTCAATCACGCCCAGCGATTGAGTTTGCAGACAGACTGGTCCTTTACGATTTTCGTTGTCAATTCCATGAATGATGGCGAGGGTACCTTTGCCGCGGGTGGAAGCTTCAGTCGCGCTTTTTCATTCGCAGGCGGTTTGTTTGAAGTGATCCCATCCACTCGGCCGACTTCGACCTTCACCCACGAAACGGGGCATATGTTCTGGGCGAGGGACGAATACATCGGTGGCGGTACCTATTTTCAACGGCGTGGTTATTACAACGCACAAAACACCAACGCAATCGACCTGAATCCGGCGTCACCTTTTCAGCAAGCGGACAGCATCATGTCCGAAGGAACCTTGCTCGATCGCGCGTTTAGTCAACTGGTGAGCCCCGCGTCAACGCTGGCACAAATCGGATGGCTCGACTCGGACGGTGATGGTATCTTCGATGTTCTGGACGTCCCTTTGAGTCTCGAAGGTTCGGGTCGATTGGATCCTCAAAAAAACGAATTTGTATTTCGAGGGGATGCAAGAGTACAAACCCTTCCCAATCGAAACAGTTCAGGCACTCAGAACGATATCACTCTCAACAAAATCCAACGCATCGAGTATCGGATCAACGACGGGACTTGGGTCACCCTAGCGACACCGAACACCTACACTATTGACTTGGATTTGCGGATCCCGGTCCCTGCAGGAACGACTGGTAAGATTGAATTGCGAGCCATCGACGGTCGCTCCGGTATCACCAGCAACGTATTCTCCGGTTCCCTGACTCCCGCAGCGAGTACCACCCAGACCAACGGTGTCTTCGGGTTTGCATGGAATGACCAAGACAGCGATGGCGTTTGGGATGCGATCGAAAGTGGTGTCAGCAACGCGATCGTGAGATTGGAAACGACCAATGGCGATCCTGTTCGAACGCAAACGATCGTTCGTCCAAGCGATTATCCGGAAGGCCAGATCACCGGAAATGCTCCAGGCATCACCCTGTCCACCATCGGTATGGATGCGGATGGGAAAATCGCATCCTTCACCGATACGGACTCGGTATTGGACACGCGGGTATTGCGCCCCTTTTCTTGGCGGCTACAGAATTATCGGGAGTCCTTCCAGGGAACCGATACGCAAATGAAAGCAACGTTCACCAATCCAACTCGCTATGCATTCGTGCATGTGATTGGTGCAGAGAACGGGGCGATTGCGAGACTCGATGCGTTTGACTCTACGGGGAAGGTAATCGCTCGCGCCGAATCCGTATCGCTCGGGTCGGGGCAGTCCCAGGGACTCGAAGTCCTCGCTGACAGCGAATCGATTGCCTATGT
>JBILVV010000284.1:0-6604 GCA_044370255.1 Pirellula sp. | reverse complement strand
AGTAGCGACGTGCGCTGCGGAACTGGAAGGCTGCCTCTCCTTTTATCGATATGCAAAACGTCGAGGATGTCTCGTCACCTGTGGTCACTCCAATTCCTCTTGGAACGAAATGCGTGCAGCCCATCAGGCGGGGATGTCGCACGTCGATCATTTCTGGTGCGCGATGTCCAACGTCGCATCGGTGCGAGGTCGGTTCGGGACTCCCATGCAAGGAAGCATGCTCGAATTCGTGCTCGCCCATAACACGATGAGCACGGAAGTGATCGCCGATGGTTGCCATCTGTCTCCCGAACTCCTCCAATTCGCTTGGCAGATGAAAGGCCCCGGCCGATTGTGCCTCGTGACCGACTCCAACCGAGCCATGGATATGCCTCCCGGGAAATATCTGTTTGGGCATCCCGAAGAGCAGGTTTGGGTTGAAAGCGATGGCCAAGTAGGGAGAGCGGCCGATGGAGGATTGGCCAGTGCCATCCAAGGCATGGATCATTGTGTGCGATTCATGGCCCGCAATACCGAGGTTCCATTGCATGACATCATCCGCATGGCTTCCCTTACCCCTGCGACATTGACTGGTATCGATCGGGAAGTGGGAAGCGTTGAGACTGGCAAACGTGCAAATCTACTGTTGCTGAACAGAAAACTGCACATTGACCGCGTGTTTCTCACTCCTAGCTAGACCGCACGAATACCGCCATAATAAGCCCCATCGAAAAGACATTCGTTCGATGGACATGACTCGTAGTGAGGTGGGTTGGCTCATGGTAGGTGACAGGTTGATGAAAAAAGACCATGCGGTGCGCATCGCATCGACTTTCGTGTTGTGCTGCACGCTATTGGTTTCTGGAGTGCAGGCTGAGGGGACCGCGGATCAATTGGCCGCACTGCGAAAGATCCAACCCGGCAATGAAAACGAACAACAGGCGGCCGCAAAGACTCTCCGGCAGTTGTCGTCGTCCAACCTGGATTTGCTGGATGTGCTTCGAGCGATGAAGGGTGCGACTCCGCTGGGAAAGAATTGGCTGGTCGGTCTCGCGAATACTCTTCATCGGAAATCGGGTTCGACATCGCAGAACAAATTATCGACCTTCCTCGCGGACGCTTCGCAAGACCCTGAGGCTCGCTACACGGTGTTTCGCTGGCTGACCGATGGCAATGACGAACTGCGTACCAAATTGCTTGATTCGATGCTCGAAGATCCCAGCCTCGAACTCCGTTTCGATGCGGTGGCACAAGCCATCAAGAAGAGCGAAGGGGCAGATGAAAAGCAATGGCGACGTTTGCTCGACTCGTCTCGGCATCCATCACAAACCGCCGAGATCATCGAAAAGCTCATTGGGCTCAAGGTCGAGGTGGATTTGGCCAGTCACATGGGATTCGTCAAAACCTGGAAACTGATCGGTCCCTTCGATAACGTCGGCAGCGACAAATTCAACGTCGTTTACGATGTCGAGCCCGACTGGGTCGCTGGCAAACTCAAGGATAGCTACGCTGGCAAAAGTGGTCAGGCCACTTGGATCGAACACACTACCGACAACGCCGAGGGGCAAGTCGATCTCGCTAAACTCTTTAACAATGAAAAAGGTTGCGTTGTTTATGCAACAGCAGTAATACGCACGCCATCGGCTATTCCATGCGAGGTCCGTGTCGGCTGCATCAACGCCCAGAAGGTTTGGGTCAACGGCGTGGAAGTTATCTCGAACGAGGTTTATCACACAGGCATGCAGATCGACCAATACTCGGCACCCATCACTCTCAAACAGGGTGAGAATCGGATCTTGGTCAAGATCTGTCAGAACGAGCAAAAAGAAGCATGGGCTCAGCTGTACTCGTTCCAGCTTCGACTCTGCGATGAGACCGGCAAAGCGATTGCACTCGCGCAATAAACCTAAAACTCAAATTGAAATCAATCCTTTGCATGGATAGGAAAGTCATAACGATCATGAAGAAGCATATTTCTCTATCTACTTGGGCCGCTTGTGCTGGAATGCTCCTGTCGTTCACAGCAACCGTTGGTCGCGCCGAGGACTGGCGCCAGTTTCGCGGGCCAGGCGCAACGGGCGCGTCGGCTAACGCAAAATTACCGGAGGAATTCGGCGGAGAGGCGTCAAAGAACATCGCATGGAAAGTCAAACTTCCCGGCCGTTCCGCCGGTGGTGCGATCATCGTCGGTGATCAAGTGATCACTACCAGCAGCGATGCCATGGACCAACGAAGAATCCGTTTGTCCAGCCACAGCACCGAAACAGGGAAACTGCTGTGGGATCAGCAATGGATCGCTCGCGGGCGTCCCTATTGCCATCCCGTCAGCGCGAATGCGGCTCCGACCCCTGTGTCGGATGGCGAACGTGTTTTCGCGTTCTACAGTTCCAACGACTTGGCCTGCGTCGACTTGCAAGGCAACCCGCTGTGGTATCGTTCCCTCGCAAGCGATTTCCCGAAAGCGGGGAACGACGTTGGCATGAGCAGCTCGCCGGTCGTGGTCGATGGTGTGGTCATCGTTCAGGTCGAATGCCAGGGTGATTCCTTCGTTGCCGGATTGAGCGCCGAGGATGGTTCCATCCTGTGGAAGCAGGATCGACCCAAGAAGGCAAACTGGTCCTCCCCGTCAGTTATCCAATTGCCCAACGGCAAGCAAGCTGTAATCATTCAGTCCGGCGAAGATCTTCAAGCGGTCCAGCCCAAGGACGGCAAGGCGCTGTGGCGATTGAATCTCCCCTGTTCTTCGATCCCATCTTCGGTCGCAGACGGCAATCGATTGATCGTTCCCTCGGGAGGCCTGACCGCACTCGATCTGTCGAGCGCTGGGGAACCTAGCCCACTCTGGAAAGAGAATAAACTCAATCCGAACGCATGCTCCCCAGTTGTCGCAGGGAAGAACGTCTATGTGGTCAACCGAACGATCTTAGTATGTGGCGATGTGTATACAGGCAAGGTGCTGTGGCAGCTTCGATTGCCCGATGCAAAACAGATATGGTCCTCACCCGTTGTCGCAGGTGACCGACTATACCTGTTCTCGATGGAAGGGGTCTGTTTTGTCGTCTCGCTCGATGGCGAGGAAGGAAAAATTGTGCAGACCAATAAGATCGAAGATGAGGTCTTAGGGTCGCCCGCGATTTCCGGCAATGCGATGTTCGTTCGCGGTGCCAATCATCTGTGGAAGATCGCGGTTCCCTAGCGATGCATGGAGCTCAATCGGTTCATTTCGAACCGGTACTCGCTCCTGTCTCCGGTTGGGTGCGAGTCCCCGGTTCCAAGAGCATCACCAACCGTGCATTGATCTGCGCAGCGATGGCCCATGGCCGATCGCACCTGACCGGTGTCCTGGAAAGCGAGGACACGGAGGTGATGGTTCAGGCTTGGCAGTCGCTCGGCCTGAATCTCGAATGGAATCGGGTTGCATGCGAACTGAGTATCGATGGCTGCTCGGGACAACCTCCGATCCGTCGCGCCGATCTGCACATCGCCAACAGCGGCACCTCGATAAGATTTTTGACTGCAGCATTAGCTGCGACTCATGGAGAATACTCACTCGACGGCGTGCCGCGTATGCGCGAGCGTCCCATCGGTGATCTTCTGGATGGTCTTCGCTCGTGGGGAGCAGATGTGCGAAGCATTAACGAGACCAGAGGCGATTGCCCTCCCGTGCTCTTGAAAGCTGCAGGCCTTCGCGGGGGACCCGCAAGCGTACGAGGCGAAGTGTCCAGCCAATTTCTCAGCGGCATGCTGATGGCGGCACCCTACTGCGCGAGCGATGTTGAACTGACTGTTTATGGAGAACTCGTGTCCAAACCCTACGTTGCGATGACGCTCGCGGTGATGCGATCTTTCGGTGTGAAGTCAGAGGCCCATGGTTTTCATAAATTTCGGATTCCTGCGCCGCAAACATACCAAGGGATCGAGTATGCAATCGAACCTGATGCCTCCGCAGCAAGTTACTTTCTGGCTGCCGCCGCGATTACAGGCGGGACCGTTCGAGTCCTCGGACTGTCGAAGCAATCCTTGCAGGGTGATGTAGGTTTCGCGCAAGTGCTCGAACAAATGGGTTGTACAGTCCAATGGGGCACGGACTACATCGAGGTTTCTGGTCGCGCCGATCATGGAATCGATGTCGACATGAACGCGATCAGCGACACCGTGCAAACGTTGTCGGTCGTTGCCCTGTTCGCAAAGGGCCCAACGACTATTCGCGGTGTCGCACACAACCGTCATAAAGAGACCGATCGAATCGGCGATCTCGCGACGGAACTCAGGCGGTTGGGGGCAGACGTTGACGAACAACCCGATGGGCTCATCATACATCCACGCTCCTTGAAAGGTTGCGATCTGGCTACTTATCGAGACCATCGCATGGCCATGAGTTTGGCCTTGGCCGGATTGATGGTTCCCGGTGTTCGGATCCTCGATCCTGGCTGCACGGGGAAAACGTACCCGAAATTCTTCGAGGATCTCGGATCACTGCTGGGCCAATCTCCCCAGTATGCGTGATTTGCCAAAATACGCTTTGCCCCGCGCGTTCGCGAACCGCAGAGGGGCTCTTGTGACGGAGCTACTCTTGACATTCCATGCGAGCATTTTCTACAAGCAAATGGCAAAAAGGCAGCAACTCATGGATGACAAGAAACCAGCGATGAATCGAATTGAGAGTTTTCTTCTCGGGCTAGTTCTCGGTGTCGCCACACTCTACGGAGCTATGCATTACACTGTTGTTCGCGCTCAAGACGGCTTTCATTTTGTACCCAAATTCACGGCCCGGCTGGATACTCCCTATGTCGATATCCGCTCACTCAATTTGGAGCAGTGGCAACGTCGGCAATTGCTGGCTTTGTCGATCCTCAAGGCAAAGAAGGGCTACCTTCTCGAAGCCCAGCAACTCTCGGCTTTTAAGCTTTCGACGCAGCAGTTGCTCGAACAGTATGCCGCAGATGGTCGAACGCGTACGAGCCGACTCTAGCTTTGCCTTGATAGCGAGGGAGGGGCGATGAGTATTGCGTTGGAGAAACGGAAGCTGGGTGCGACCGACTTAATGCTGACGCGGCTTGGGTTTGGAGCATCATCGATCGGTGCTGAGTTTGGGCAATTCGATATTGAGTCGTCTCTTTCGGCAGTCCGCATCGCGTTGGATGCAGGAATCAATTTCATTGACACCGCAGCTTACTACGGTCGCGGCATGAGCGAAGTTTTGTTGGGGCAAATCCTTCCTCGTTACCCGCGCGAGCAATTGGTGGTCAGCACCAAGCTTGGTCGCTATGCTCCCCGCCACTTTGATTTTTCCGCAAAACGCGTTGCCGAAAGTATCGATGTATCGTTGGAACGAATGCGTCTGGATTATCTCGACATCGTATTTTGCCATGACATCGAGTATGGGGACGTCGATCAAGTCATCGATGAGACTCTTCCGGCGTTGCGACGCCAAGTGGAGCGAGGCAAGGTTCGTTACGTTGGAGTCAGTGGATATCCCATGAAGAACTTTGAGCGAGTCATTCCCACAGGCTTGATCGATTGTTTCATTACATACAACCACTATACCCTTCAAAACAACATGGCTTTGCGATTGTTGCCTCTCGCTGAAAAACATCGCGTTGGAGCGATCAACGCCGCACCATTTTCTGCTCGGTTGTTGACCAATCTTCCACTCCCTCCGTGGCACAAGGCAACCCCTGAGGTGCGACGAGTCGCAGGGGAAGCTGCTCTTTACTGTTCGGAGCAAGGCTCCAGTATTGAGAAGCTCGCACTTCAATTCTCGATCGGCAATTCGGGATTCACCAGTTGTCTCGTCGGAAGTGCGATTGGTGCCGAGATCTCCCAGTGGATGGCATGGCTCGATGAACCGATCGATCAGCAGTTGCTAACTTCGGTTCAGGAGATCCTCAAGCCTATCCACAATTGGTACTACATTGAGGGGCGGCCGGAGAACAACGATTTGAGTTGGCCAACTTCTGTGCAGCCTTCGGAGTGAAGGCCCCATTTTGCGAGCGTTGAAGTTGGGAACTCGTCTTTCGGCAATGCCGTACAACGGATGTGCGGTGCAAACTCAGAACGAACGCCTTGCTTCGTCGATCTGTCGCATCCATCCGCTTAGGTCTCGTACTTGCCAAGCCATCGAGTCTTCGTTTCCGCCTGCATCGCGAAAAGTTACTTGGAGTAGGGGGGTGAAACGGGATTTGCCCAAGAACGATTTCGGATTCGACAGCGACGCAATACTCGCCAAGGGAATGCGATACTCTCTACTCGGCAACCACATTTCGAACACCAGATCCGAACGGGTCAGGATCAGGGTCCCATTCCCTCGAATCTGTGCAGTTCCTCGCGACTTTTGACCAAAAAAGCTGGCGGCCCGATCGACCCGATGCGCTTGCGGATAACGTTGCCAGGCATCTGCTTCCTTTCTCTGAGCTACCGATCTCAGAATCGCCAGCAGACCGCCAAAGAGAATCACAAACAAAATTGCAAGACCAATCGCTAGGCTAACCATACAGGTCCCTATGGTATACGGGATTTTCCGGCGGTGCCAGGCGTCAGGCAAGACTCTCGTGGGGAAGCGAACGGTTACGATTTCCCTGAGATTGCCAGTATCAACAGGCGATTTCCGGAAGGGTTTGATGAA
>JBILVV010000371.1:0-5031 GCA_044370255.1 Pirellula sp. | reverse complement strand
AAATTGAACTGCCCAATGACAGCGATAAATCCCTTCAACTCGAGAATACGAGGAATGACAAACGGTGAACTCGGTCCAACAATCGCATTTGAATGCCCTCCTTTAGGTGCATTTCCGCTAAATGAAACAGCTCCTTGCAAAAACCGAAAATGAGGACATTTGCTTGGCTCTTGAATAGTGACTATACATTCTTCATATTGCCACCAAAGTCCATCGATGCCCCAAGGGTCAAAAGCGCGAGTGAGGAGGGCATCGCAGAAAGGGCAGCGACTAAGAGGGATTCGTGGTAAATTTTCGAAATAATTCTTGGCACATGCCGATCTGGCATCTCTTATTAATTCCTTCATTGCGACATCGTTTTGATTCAGTGCCCGAAGCGCAAGCTCCAGTTGCAGATACTCTGCAATCACTTTATCTCGCTCCGCCATGGATTTAAACACTTACGTTTCCTCGCAAAAGGTGAGAGCACATTAATCGTAATTCCATTCCATGCCATTTTCTTTGTAGAAACTTTTCAGCTCTTGTTGATTTAATACCTGAACCGAACCGTCAGGTTTCGCTACGATGAACTCATCACCAATATCGGTATTACCCATTATCGGCTTTCCGTCGGGATGTGCGCCCGTGATATAGTCGTCATTCGCTCCATGTTGAAACATTGCTTGATCCGGAGTAACTTCATCATTTACTTGCTTAATAAATCCAGCGTCATTCGTATCGACGGGGCTATAGTGAGGTGATCCATCGGGTTTAATGTCTGTTTGTTTGTGCACACTCATCAAATCATAGTCTGAATAATACTGCTTGCCATCAATAGGAGGTGTTAAACCATTTTCAGCCGTTTTCTGACTCACGGTAACAGGCTTAGGTCCAAGGTTTGGATTCCCGTGATGGTCTAGTGCCGCTTTCTTACTTCCGCGTGAGATTATTAGTTGCTGGGAGCGCTTCGCGTAGTCAGCAAGATTGGCCAAGTGATCAGGACGCATGCCACCCCTACTGAAAGCTTTTGCAACGACCGATTTGAATCGTCCGCTCATTCGCATGATTGAGTTCGCAACACTCTTTTTTACAGACGTGGGTATGAACTTTCCTAAACCAAGAGTTGCGAGTTCTACCAATAAAGATATCCCGGCTCCTTGAGAGACACACGGCCAGCATATGGGCCCAGGCTTAAACGCAGCTTGAATGAGTGCATCCACTGCACCACCAACAACAGCTGCTCCTAAACCGATACCTACTGCCACCGCCGCAGTTGCACCCACGGCAACGGCAGCTAATCCTGCTGCGGTACCAATTGCTCCCGCCGCTGCTCCACCGAAGAAGGCCCCGAGCTTCTCGCCTTCTGGCGCCATTATTGCTGATATCGTACCGGAGATTAGTGCGACGCCACCGACAATCAACAAAGGCGCGATCATCCCCAGCGGATCAGCGCGGTTCCATGGGTCATTGCGGGCGTAGCTATAATTGGTCGCTTCGGGCTCCTGCCATCTTGGATCCAAGGACAGATAGGTCTTGTTGGTTGGGCAATAGTAACGGGCTAGGTTGTAGTGAAGACCTGACTCCTCATCAAAATACTGTCCAGCCAGGCGCCATGGTTGCCTCACCTGATTCACAGGTGTCTTGCAACTGCCAAAACTCTCGTAGACCCCACGCCAGACGATCGCACCCGATTCATCGTGCACCGCGATGACTGTCCCACGAAAATCAGATTGAATCCAGTACGTTTTGTCCTGCTCTCGAAACGCAATTGGAGTCGAGCAATTGGGCATATAGAGATAGTCACGTCGGATGCCTTCCGCGTTTGGGGCAGGGATGTAATCCTCCCAAAGAAGCTGCGAGCCGCTCCATCCATACGTCCATGTTTCCTTGCCATTGGTCTTGCGCACGCGGCGGCACAATCCATCGTATTCGTACCGATACTCGGCCCGTGGCGCCTTGATGGCCCGCAGCCGGTTGTCTTCGCTAAAAGTCGCTTCGATCGGACCGCAACTTGTCGTCAATCGCGACGCATTGCCGAGACCGTCATAATCAATGGGATGATTGCCGCGTTTTGTCGGCTGATTCATCGCCGCAAACTCGATCGGCAGGCCATTGTCCTGGATCATGTTCCCAACGGCATCGTATGCAAAGTTTGCTATCGAACTCCCATCGGAAACGTTGATCTCATCGACCAATCGATCTTCTTTGTCGTACTCCAGACGTCGATCCAACCAATCACTACGGCCGAGACCCCAGCGGTCGTTGACGCGGCGGATTCTGTCACATTCGTCCGCTTCAATCGTGTGTTCCGAAATCATTCCGGAACGACCTTGGAGTATGGTCGAAGCCCGATACGGAGTAGAGGAAATTGCCTGGGTCTCAATGACTCCGTTTGGAAAAGTGAATTGACTCGGGGTATCGTTGCCTGCGTAGTCGATCTGAATCCGACGTCTTTCCCAATCAATGATTCCAATCAAAAGACCATCATCGTCGTATTCAAACTGCACCTTGTCGCCAAAGGGCGTCGCATAGGAAGACACTCGCCCGTTCGGATCGTGCTGGTATTCGACTGGGCCTGCGATCGTGCCCTCCAATGCGATCTGGCCATTCTCGGTGTAGACTCGATCTACTTGGAATTCAACCGTTTTTGCGGCTACCAATCGATCTTTGTCGTCGAATTTTAGTTCCAGTTCACTGCCATCCTGCCACGAAATGTTGTTAGGAGAGCCCTGGTCATTCAACTCCAATAGGATGGAGGAACCATTGCGCTGAATGACTTCGATGACGTTGCTCTCCTCATCGAATGCATACTCCTCGCGCGTCGAATCAGGAAAAATCAACGCCTCCAGACGTCCCTCGACATCTGTCTTGTAGGTCCGTGTCCTACCAAGAGGGTCCTTTAAAGAATCCCCTCCGAGATGTTGACGGTACTCGATCGTGTTGCCGCAACGATCGGTGAATTTCCTTAATGATCCTGCTTCCGACCATTCAAAACCCACGGACCGGTCGTCAGGATATTGGATCTGGGTGATTCGATGATCATTCCCGTAGACAAAAGCGTATTTTGATTTGTTCGCAATGTTGAAGTCGGTCACTTGGCCAAGCGAGTTTCGCTTGAATTGATGCCGAACACGACCTGGGTATTCTACAGAACTGATACGAGCCGATCGGTCATAGTCAAACTTGATCGACTTGCCTGACGGGCGAACCACCTCTTCGATCAGGCCATCTTTTCGATAACGCAGGGTCGACTCGGCGCCCTTGCGATCAATGATTGCGATATCGTCAGACTCTGGTCGTTCCTTTGCAGCGATTCCCTCCTCGATCAAGGACTCAAGCAATCTCTTGCGAGCCTGCTTGTTCGCATGATGCTGGAAGGTATCGATCTGTTGCTGCTTAAATTGAAACATGGCGGCGAAGCGTCATTCTTTCAAGAATGCGTCTCCTCCAGACGATGCGTGCAATCTCAAGAAGCCTTCACCTTCAGGGATTGCGATCGCCCCGCAAGGCCCAAAGAAGGCTTGGTTTTCTTGTTCGGTTGCACTTTCGACAAACATCTTAAGGACTCTTGGGTCGTAGAAGCGGAAGAGCATCTTTTCGCCTTGAGGGTCCAAGACCGTCACGAAGTTGCGGAAGTGTTTGCGGGCACTCTTGAAATCCACCTCGGCGTGGAAGAGAAAGCCCCACGGTTGACCTGCCAGATCCGTTAGTATCCAGTCCAGAAGTTCCGGTGTTAACTTGAAGAGATAGGGGGCGATCGCACGGTACTGCTGGGCTGCTTTGCCCGAATACATCGACTGGACCAAGCGATCGCTCTTTGGGTTGGAGTCCTGCGATTGTGACAGGCTGTCTACGAAGGCAAGGACATTGGGGGCATCGCACGCATCGAGGATGGCGTACCATGTGCCCGGAGCCTTCGCAACCGCTTCCCGAATCGATTCACAAGTTACTTCTTCAAAGAGCACGGTCGACATGGATTCAGCTAACCTTTCAAGCTGGCCGGCTTGATGAATGGAGTACCACTCTTCTTGGCTTGGCTCATGCACTTGCCGTCCGTTGTCACCGCTCCTCCCATGCCCATTTCGCCGATCATGACGGTGGGGCAGCCGAGGGTGATGGTGCCGCCGTGGGCGGTGAGGTCTCCCATGCGGGCGGCTGGCATGCCGCCGATCTTGACCGTCATCGAGCCTTTGGCGATCGTGTCCGGTGGGCCGACGCATACGCACATGTCTCCGACACGCGCTGCGGGCATGAAACCGATCATTACGGTCGGACAACCCATCGAGACCGGGCCGCCGACGTGAGGGATCGGGGGCGTACCGGGCGTGGCCATCGGGCAAACATGCATGTCACCTATTCTCGCCGCGGGAGGCATTGCGGATTGTCCTTTTCGTTGTCAAGTGATCGAACACACGGATCGAATGCGAGCAGAAAATGATGCTGTGTCAGAGCACGTCGATCGAGCACTTCGGTGCAATGATTTGTTCGTGCTTTGTTTCGTACTCGTACTCAGTGAGTCCGCACGGACGGACGAACGGTACTCGTAATCGTCGACCCGTAATTCGATCCAGCGTATCGGGTCGAAACAAAAGTGACCGGCCCGATCAAGGATTGGTATGGTAGGGGTTCGAACAGCCATCGAGTACGAGTACGAGTACCGTTGCACTGAGTACGAGTACGAGTTTACTAACCCACACGAGTTTATTCGGAAAGCAAAGTGCCGGGGGGAATATTCTCCAGGTGGATCTGCGACGGCTGGGGCGGCTGGTGGTTGCGTGCGGGGTTTCATGATACTCCTTTGGGGGGCGGCGAAGATTCGGTCTTTGCTTCTTGCGGATCGCGGAGGCGGATGCTCATCGATTTGCATAATGGATCGAGGAGCAGCGGCTTGCCGATCCATTCCCAGGTGAGGGGATCGTCCGCTCCCTCGATCCAGAGAGCATCGACGACACGGAAGTATTCCTTCGCGACACCGGCAGCTTCCACTGCGAGCAATGATCGCAAGACTGAGGGCCAACAAATTCCTTGAATCGCCTCTGGCTCGGAATCGTC
>JBILVV010000283.1:0-6675 GCA_044370255.1 Pirellula sp. | reverse complement strand
CGTAAAAGAAGATCGAGGATAGCAGGCCTAGGTACAGGATCGAGCGCCGGTGCTGCATGGGTTACTCCGGTCAAACGAAACGGGGAGGGGACTTACCGAGGTCCGAACGGGATCCATGTTCTCTGTTGGAAACCTAGCTCATGCCAGTGCAGAAGCAAACCGATCGATTTCTCTCGGAAGACTTAGGGTAGAATTCGGGTCCCGTATCGTCCCGGCTGAGGGATGCTTCCGGAGCGCAGTTCCCGCTGGGTGATGTGGCGGCCGTGCTGGGGAGGAACCGCGCGATGCAAGAGAACGGGAATCGGATTGGTGTGCACCACCACTTCGCGACCGTTGACCTGCCGCGTGTACTGTTTGGCGTCCGCCGTTCCTTGGAAACCAATAAAGATGAGCGATAAAGCGATCGCCAATCGTAGTTGGGCCATGATGGACTCCCTTATCTTCCGTGCGTGCATAGAAGCAAAAAACTCTCAGAATTATAAACCCGGCTCATGATTTGGCCAGTCGCGAGCATCGACTCCCCCGCGACGACTCGCCAGGGCGCGCGAAGGGAATCGGATGTGGTTAAAGCGCGGACAATGCCGGTTGTGTCGCCGATGCGGATCGCGACACCTTGGTTTGAGAACGTAGGCACCATTAGTACCCCCGGAGCATTGAGTTTCATGGGCTGGGCAAGGATCTTGGAGGAATGGCAGGTTCCCCATGCTATTCACTCCGCAACTCACACGATTCGCAACTCACAAGGCCTTGCAACACGATGATGAATCCAGGTTGGCTCGTTGAATCGGCAAGCATGTGGGGGTTTCACGGCGCCATGATGGCCGAAGCCCACAAACCGATGAAGGAACAAGCGGTTCAGGAATACTGGCTCCGAAATCGAGTCCGCTTTGATGCCTGGAATCATCTTATGACTCAACTGGAGCCCTGGCTGGCATCCACCGTACAATCGGCGCGCGCCTCGGCATGGAAACGTGGCAGTATCCTGTTGGAAGAGATCCTGATGTCCGAGCCTTTAGCTCGCGTTTGCACCGCAGTCGCAACGCAACTTGAGGGCCGATTGGTCGATTGCGATAGCCGCGCGATCCTGCACAACGTCTTCAATAATCATCTCGAAGTTCGCAAACGATCCCTCCAATGGATTCTCGAGGGTATTGATTCCGGAGTCGATGAAGCGCAACGCCTCAACCGACTTCGATGCTATTTGGAGCATTGGACCGATATGCTGATCGGTTTCTTTTCCTCATCAGAGACTCGACTGGAATATGCATTCAGCGCCCAGCGAGCAACCGAATTCGCCGATGAGTACAGCCATCGAGCGTTGGGCAACGCTTCGGAAACCGTTTGGTCCCTGTTGTTGGCAGGCAACAGAAATTGGATTCGCAAGCACGGATCCACCGAGATGCTCTTTCCCGAATTGAGCCGCGATGTGATCTGTGCGGCACTGGGCATGGTCCACCCGGTGTGGTTCGATTCCCTTGGATTGCTTCCTTCCCGCGCCGCGCAAAAGATGACGCACAGCCTCAATCACGTCGATCGAACGTTGGAAAGTTTGGTCGATGGCTCCTGGGAAATGCTCTCATCGGTTCAAACGTCGGTTCAAAGCAAAGGGACGACTCGACTCCCCTTTTAAACACAGGGCGACAGTCTAGCCGACTTGCAGAATTGTCTCGAGGTTCCTAAGAATCTCGGACACCTGGACCTTATTGCGACCGAAACTGATCGAGTCGTTGCTCGCTAACCACTCTTCGACTTTACGATGAGCGGAGATGACAGTCGAGTGCCGTCGCTTGCCGAAATACTCGCCGATTTCGGAAAGAGCAGTTCGCGTGTACTTGCGGGCCAAGAACATCGCCAACATCCGCGGTTGACTGATGCTCTGACACTTCGTTTTGGTACGTAACGTTTCATCGTCGAGCCCGAAGGCTTCGCACACGACACGATCGATATCAGGCAGTCGAACGACCGGTTGGCTAGCTCTAACCAAATCACCGGTGCATCGGAATGCGTCCTCTTTGCTCAGCGGGGATTCCTGCAATCGCTGCTGTGCGGCTAGGCGATGGACAACCCCTTGCAGGATGCGAGCGTCTCCGCCGCATTGAGCCGCCAACTCATGCAACACTTCGTTTGCGACATTCAGATTCTGCCGTTGGCATATGCGCTGTAGTAGTTTTTGACGGGTTTCAAGATCCACCGGCTCGATACCGCAACACATTCCCCCAGATAGTCTCGCGTACAGGTCGGTACCCAAACCCATCAGTTCATTGAGCCCGCGATCGGCTACCAAAATCACCTGACGACGCTCCCGCAACAACATATCGATCGTGTTGCGCAGCTCCGCGAGCGTTCCTGTCTTACCCAAACAGAAATGGACATCGTCGATCACCAGCGCCTCGACGTCTCGATATTTTTTGCGAAAGTTGGCAAAGCCGCCACCTCGAGCACTCTCGGTGTATTCGATGGTGAATTGCTCACCAGTCAAAGACAGCACACGCCGCATGCGATACTGCTGACGTAGGCGATGCGCCAAAGCACTTGCCAAATGAGACTTGCCTACTCCATGCGGACCATAAATCAACAACGGACTGATCTGGCCAGGACGCTCGAGGACCATCTCGGCGCCGGTGTGTGCCAAGCGATTATGCTCCCCAGGGATAAACTCTTCCCATCGTCGCTCGTTTTGCTTTCTCAGCGAAATCAGACGGTCTAGATCCGGATCGGGAGCATCTGCACGCACAACGCGCAACCCAGCCGCGTTCGATGTCGCATCATCTTGACGCGACTCCGGCGATGCCGTGCTTGGGTTTGAATTGGAAAGGGATGGAACGGCGGTCACGGTTGCGGGATCGGACGAAGAAGGACAAGTCGACTCAGATGGAATCTCCGCAGACGATGCTCTGTCGCCTACGTCGGAATCCCTATGGTACGCAATGTCGGTCCCTTCGGGAGCGTCGGACGCCGAAAAGGATCCTTTTCCCCTCTTTTTGGCGGCGACCACACACCCCCACTCCGGGCCAGCGCATTGGGCCAGGACCCCTTGCAGATCCGCCCGGAACATCGTGTTGATGCAATTGGCCAGGAATTCGCTTGGTACTTCGATTCCGATCGTACGCGTGTCGACCAAACTCCATCGCGTCCCGGAGCCAAACCACAACTCCATCCGATCTTTGCCCAATCGCTGCCGTAAAGCCGATGCAACCGTGTCGAGCAGCGTCTTGTGACTCTCCCCTCCATTCTCCGGCGCTCTCCGCATCGCGTTCTCCTGTAGCCTTGCGATCTTCGCTCGTGTTGACGAGTGGTTCATCCGATGCGACAGGAACCCTCCTGTCGTTGCATCGCCGACCTCGCGGTTTCGTCCCCGCTTGGTTTCCGATGCGGGTGGCGATTGTAGATTTGCTAGCTAAGCCGTCAAATTGTTTCCGGGGGACTTGCCGAAAGTTTTTTGATGAACCGGTGAAGATGCAGTAAAGATCGAAGGGATCCGTTGTGTTGATCAGAAAGATTATTCAATGGAGATCGTTTGCGATCGAGTGGAAAACTTGTTTGGAGTTGCGCTCTCATCGTTCGTCGGTGTTTGATTTCGATGGACGTTCGGAATTTCTGGTCTCGCAACGCAAGGTACATCAAACTCCTCGCGTGTTTTCTACCTGCTCAAGGTATGGTCACCGACTCAACATCCAGTACAATCCGTTTCTCGTTGCGAAACGTACGAAGACGAGAATAGTTGCATGCGAATGACTGTGCGAATGACTGTCAGTGCAATCGGCTTTCTCGTTCGATCGACGTCATCCTGCATCGATTGCTGCTCGCCCGCAGGTAATCCTTCCCACTACTCAACCTGATACTGTTTCCGAGTGAACGAATATGAATATGCTCGAACTGATCAAGCAAGGACTATTCTCCAGCATTGGACTAGCGAGTCTCACGCAGGAGAAAGTTGCGGAAATCGTGTCGGAAGTCGGCAAGCACATTCCGTTGACGGAACAACAAGCGAAAGAGTTCGCTAATGAGATGAACGAACGAAGCGAGCAAGCCAAGAAAACATTTGGCGAGCAATTCGACAAACAGGTCGACCATGCGTTTATCCAAATGGGGTTGGTGAAAAACGAGATTCGCAAGGCGACGGAATCCGCGAGCGATGCGTTCAATCGCGCAGTAGAGGAACAGGTGCGAGCTGCTCTTGAAAAAATCGGGGCCGCATCGGTGGAAGAAGTTGAGGCCTTGAAGAAACGGGTAGCGATCCTCGAGTCCAAGCTCGAACAGGTCAGTTAACCACGTTTCGCAAGGGTTCGCCGGTCAAAGCCCGCAAGACTTCCAGCGAGCCTTTGGTGCGAAATTCCTCGCATCCTTCATCGCAATAGAATGCTGTGTGGGGGTTCAGCAGCAATCGGTCGTGGGCTGGATGATCAGGATTTCGCCAAGCAGCCAAAACCGGGCTATCAACTTCGGGAGGCTCCTTTTCCAAAACGTCGATGGCCGCTCCCGCCAGATGCCCCTTGGCCAACGCATCGATTACTGCAAGCGTATCCACCACCCCCCCGCGGCTGGTATTGATCAAAAACGAACCTCTTGGCATCCCTGCGATCTCCCGTTCTCCGATCAAATTGCGGGTTTCTTGGGTTAGGGGGCAGTGAAGACTGACGATGTGCGATGTGGCGAGCAACCGAGCAAGACTCATTTCCCTCGCAATTCCGAGCGCCTTATCGACTCCGTCCTTGAGATACGGATCATAAAACGCCACATCGAATCCGAAGGCTTTCGCCCGCAATGCCGCGGCTGTCCCGATACGTCCGCAACCGATGATCCCAAATCTGCGACCTCGAAGTCGCGGAACGGGAAGCGCCTGATCGACATTCCAAGCTCCTATGCCGCGTTTCAGACGACTGTTGAGGAAGTGGGATCCGCGAGCGAGACTGACAGCCATGGCAACCGCAGAGTCCGCTACCTCTTCGGTGCCGTAATCAGGAACGTTGCACACCGGGATGCCGCGAGCCCGAGCAGCACCGATATCGATCCCGTCGTAGCCAACACCTGGCCGCACAATCACCTTGCAGCGCTGCAATCGGTCGATCGAAAGTTTGGTGAATCGAAAATAATGATAGACCATGATGGCGTCGGCCTCTTCGATGCGACCCACCAACTCCGCTTCGCTAAGGACATCGAGCGCAACGACCTCGGCTATCTCACCGAGTACCTTTCGTTCGAAGGTCAGGGGTTCAACAATCAGGTCGGTAATGACAACGCGATAGGGTTTGGTCATTGCAGCCACTGAGCAACTCGTTTCGCAAAGTAGGTGAGGATACTGCAGGCCCCTGCGCGGCGAAAGGCGATCATGCTTTCCATAACCGCGGTTCGTTCGTCGAGGGAACCCGCTTGGGAAGCTAGTTTCAACATCGCGTACTCGCCGGAGACTTGATAGACCGCGATTGGCAATGAAAAGTTGTCATGCAGTCGTCGCACAATGTCCAGGTACGGCATTCCCGGCTTGACCATGACGATGTCCGCCCCTTCCTCGATATCCAACGCCACCTCGCGCAGGGCTTCATCGGTGTTGCAGGGATCCATCTGGTAGGTTTTCTTCGTTGCTCCGCCAAGGTTTTTGGCGGAACCGACCGCATCGCGAAAGGGACCGTAAAACGCCGATGCGTACTTCGCGGCGTAACTCATGATGGCGACGTGCGTAAACCCCTCTGCATCCAGTGCCTTGCGTATTCTTCCGATGCGACCATCCATCATGTCGGAGGGAGCAATGACGGTGCATCCGGCTCGGGCTTGATTGATCGCTTGCCCGCACAAAATATCGACGGTGATATCGTTCGCGACGTCATTGTCGATAACAACACCGTCATGCCCATGGGTGGTATATGGATCGAGCGCCACGTCGCAAACAATTCCCAGCGAATCCCCGCATCGCTCCCGAATCCCCTTCGTCGCGCGGCAAATCAAATTGTCTGGGTCGAGCGAATGACGACCGTCGTCGCTTTTGAGATGTGCAGGAGTTACAGGAAAAATCGCGATACATGAAATCCCTAAGTCAACCGCCTGAGCGGCATGCTCGACCGCCAGATCGACGCTCACTCGCTCCACCCCTGGCATCGACGCAATCGGTTCCGCCGATCCAGACCCTTCTTTGACGAAAATCGGCCAAATCAGGTTGGCCGGGGTCAGATGCGTTTCCTGGACCATCGTGCGAGACCATGGCCATCTTCGCATTCTTCGCAATCGAGTGTTCGGGAAGGAACCGAGAGGGAACGGTGTTTGCATGCGATTCTCGAGTGCTGGTAGCGCGGGGTCAGTTGGGATAAAATAATGCTTTCAAGTTGCGGGTGTTTATTTTAATGCAATCCCATCTTTCATGAGGTCCTCATGCGTTCCTTTTTCCGTTTTGCCGCGATCGTGGCAGTTGCTTCCGTAATCAAACTGTCGGTCGGATCGCTCATATCGCAAGCGCAGGATGTCGTCCGCAATGAGAATCCAAACGGCCTGCCCGTCCCATCCGGCGAAGGGTGGCAATCCCTGTTCAACGGCACCGATCTTTCCGGATGGCAACAGAAGAACGGATGGGCCGTTTACCGAGTGGTGGACGGTACCGTTGTCGGTACCACGTCGAAGCACAGCCCAAACTCTTTCCTTTGCACTGCCAAAGAGTACGCTGATTTCGAGCTGAAGTTCCAAGTC
>JBILVV010000282.1:0-6688 GCA_044370255.1 Pirellula sp. | reverse complement strand
TTGTCGAACCGCTTGGAACCCCGTCGTAGCTACCGATGATGACTCCATCGCCACCCACGACATCGTCATAACCACCGTACCGAGCACTTTCACCGCATGGCTGGCACGGCTCATCCATCGGACCGTAGCCTCCCTCGCAACCGGCATCGCATGGAGCGCCGACGTTGCTTGCTCCGCCGAGTCCGCAATTACCGAGACTGCAATTGCCGAATTTGCTAAAGGCTCCCTTGAAATGCCCCGTGACTCGCTGAGTCAGATTGTTACAGGTTTGGCAACCTGTGAATGATAACATCAGAGCCGCAACGACAATCGTCATTTTTCTCATGTTCGTTCTCCCCCGAGAATGGCTGGGCTGTTAGGCCACAACAGATTTTGACCCGCAACTCTACGTCACTGTTCAGGTCACGCAAACCGAACTCGAAAAAATTCGGAAAATCCTCCTACATTTCCTAACGCCTGTACTTTTTCTAAGTGGTAGATTTTCGCATCTCTAAAAGAACGCTCGATTCTTGCCTTCATTCGCGAAGTCTCGCTGGACATGCACGGTACTGGAAGATTGGTATTTATCCTTGCGATCTCATTTTCCGGGTTTGTCGTTGCAACCACCGCACAGACGATCGCGAGCGGTAGTGAATTGGCAGTCAACCGCACAACGCCGAATGACTTGGTCGTTGCTGAAGAGAATGTCGTTGTTGCCAAGCAGGATGCAGTTCTAGATCAAGATGTTTGGGAGTTGTCGACTCGGCATCTAATCGATCGTCCCCGTTGTATCGATCCAGCAGCACCGGGCTTCCGTGTTCATCGTTTCGACTCCGGAAGTTGGCAGCCGAAATCGATAGACGAGGCGTTGGATCTGGATGGACGACTACCCATCATCTACGTCCATGGAAACTTCATGACCTACGACAATGCGCGTCGCAGGGTTTTGATCATCAATGAGTATCTTCGAACTCGCGCTGTCAAACCTTACCGCTTGATCCTTTTGTCTTGGCCCAGTCAGCGAGAACCGCATCCCCTCTTGGATGTTCGCGAAAATGCGATTGCTTCGGAATGCCAAGCATTGTACCTGGCATGGATTCTCGAACGACTCGGCGATGCACCGCAGGTGAGTATCCTCGGATACTCGCTTGGAGCAAAATGCGTGACGGGGGGATTGCACTTGGCATCCGGCGGAACGATTCGGGGACTCCAACACGATTCACTGGAAACCGGTAAAAATCTCCAATCGACCTATCGGGTCGGCTTCGTCGCACCTGCGGTCGATCGAACATGGATGATGCCCTCGGGCAAACATCGCTTGGCGACTCAACGGGTAGAGGGTTTCGTAAATCTTTACAATCACGAGGATCCCGTCCTGCGACGGTTCCGCTTCGCAGAAAGTGGTTCCCATTCGATCGCTGCCGGCTACGGGGGATTTATTGGCAATCCGCTGATCCGACAGTACGATTGCAATCCATGCGTCGGAAGAACCCATGATGAGCAAAGCTACTTCCGGCAATGCCCCCATTTCGGGAAGATCCTCGAGCACCTTTTGTGGAACGAATTCGTTGGAGTTTGCGATAAACCATAGCGCGGCATTCCTTTGGGACAATCAGGCCCAGGAATTTCGCGCAATCTCATTCCAGGATTTATCGATCCATCCCATGGATCTAGGCATCCTTCACGGCGCGATGGTGGTCGAGCGTCTACGAACATTCAACCAACAGCTTCCCAATTCCCTCCCACACTGGAAGCGTCTTTCGCTAGGTTGCCAAACACTCGGTATTCGCCATTCATGCTCGGCGGAACGGTTCTCAGATGCATTGCTGAAACTTCTCGATGCGAACCGGACCTGGATTGTGCACGAACCGGATGTTTCGATGATCGCGGTCGCAACTCCTGGTAATCCCGAATTCGGTCTGGGGGACTGCACCCTGTATTTGCACCTGCAGCAACTACCCTGGACTCGCCTGCATTCATGGTATCTCGATGGTACGTCGCTCGTCTCCTCGCAATATGCGACCGGAGCAGGTATCAGTTGGCCAGCGCCGATCAAGGTCCGCAATCGGCTCGGGTACTACTTAGCCGATCGCGACGCGAAGAGAGGTATTGGTGGTCGTGGCGAGAATCCCCGCGGCCTGGGATTGCTTAGGACAACCACTGGATCTGTGGCCGATACATCGGTCGCGAATCTTCTGATGATTGATGCAAACGACACATGGATCTCGCCGCGTCCGAGTACGGTTATGCTGGGAACCAGTTTTCGGTTTTGCGAATCGCTCCTCGCCGAAACGGAGACTCAGATTATCTTTCGAGACATCTGCTTGGAGGAATTAGGGCTCGCCAAAGAATTGATTCTGGTTGGCAACACTGGATGCGTTTGGCACGCATCCGAATGGGATGGCCAATCGATAGGCGATGGTCGAGCAGGCTCTCAGTGCAGACGACTTCAGGATTTGTGGATCAAGCGCCTAGGATTCGATTGGCTGCATCAAGGCTCAACAACGTGCCACCAAGGCACGAAAATGATCAACTAGTGGCATAATCGCCGGGCCGCTTAATCACCCGGACGATGTTCCGGTACGGCTGCTGAATCCAGGAACCAGAGAAGGAGGCCTTCCTCCGGTTGAATCCGTTGTGCGGGATACAAACGCGTTTGCTTGGGCCCGTGCCAAACCACTTCCACGGCGGCCTGTTTCGATGCTCCGCAAACGATGAAGGCAACTTGTTTGGCTGCATTGAGCATGGGAAAAGTCATTGTCAATCGATAAGCGTCCAGTTTTGGCACATAGTTCGAGACGAACAGTTCGTCAGCGATTTCCAACGCCGATGTTTCAGGAAAGAGAGATGCGGTGTGGCAGTCATCGCCGAGTCCCAGGAGAGCGATATCCAAAACAGGAACCGAACCCGATGGATCCTCTGTGTACACTTCCTTTCGAAGGGTTCCGCTGTACTCACGGGCGGCTTTTTCTGGATGTGCCGGAGAAACCGGTACAGGGAAAAATAATGGCACACAGCGAGGGTCCCCAGCGGCTTGGGCTGGGTCTAACCAAACCTCCTTCACCATCCGAAAGTTGCTGTCCGGATGATCCGTTTCCACGTTCCGTTCATCCCCCCAAAAAAGCCGAACTCGCGACCAATCGAGATTGTGGAGTTCGGTTTCGGCCAAGGTTGCGTACAATCGCTTGGGGGTCGCCCCCCCGGAGAGTGCAATGGAGCAGGTCGATTGCCCTTGCAGAACGTTCCGAATCGAGTCAATTAGCCACTTGGCGACGGCACGGGTCACCTCTTCCTGGCTCGGTTTGATTATGATTTGAGTACTCATGAAGGGCTTCTCCCGGAACGATTCGGTATTTGCATCACGCTCTGTGTAAAGGAAACGGTTTGAGCAGGCAAGTCACGACAGCTCAATTATGGGAATCCATTCGCACCGCAGGGTTGGCCTCCGCGGACGAGTGTCGCAAGTGGGCGAAGGGGGTCACCGATGCGCTTGGAAAGTCGGTTGCATCGGATCCCGAACAACTGATAGCTTCACTTGTCAAGTTCGGCTATCTCACTCCCTATCAAGGCAACGTGCTATATCGATCTCTTTCCCACCCACTCCTGCTCGAAGGTGTGAGAATTGAGAAATCGCTCGAGGATACGCTAGGAGACAGCTGGTACGAGGGACGAATCGCTCCACCAGACACCGAAAGATCCAAATTTGGCACCGGCGAACACGTTTGGGTGGCTGCCCTATCGATGGAAACGATGTCGGCCCCTCTGGTTAGGGCTTGGCCTCCAAGCCCAGCCTGGGCCGAACTTCATACGCGCATCAACGTACCACAACTAGACAACTGGCAAGTATCGGGCGCTACACTACAACACTTGTACGCAACTGTACGCCCCTGGACTTCAAAGTCCTTGGCCTCGCAACTTGAGTCCGGACCGCTGCACATCGAGCAGTCTGTAAGGATGGTTCAAGAAATCGCCGCTGGCTTGCAAGCTCTCCATGATGCAGGACTCGTGCATGGGCACTTGAGCCTTGATTCAATCCTCGTCGAGGCGGATGGATCGTTCCGATTGCGACGGGATCCCTTTTTTCCTCCTCGCTCACCCTATCAAGGATCCATTCCCTCGCTGATTCAGCATTCCCATTCGCTTCTCGCCCTAGCCGCACCCGAGTTAGCCCTTCCCGACGCGCTTCCTAATGCACAATCCGATCTCTATGCAATGGGTTGTATTTGGTATCGAAGCGTCACCGGCGCATGGCCAGTGGAACCTGCCGTTGGCTCCTCTGCGGTAAGCTGGGGGGCTCTGCATGCCAGAATCCCCATACAAGCTCCGAGAACGATTCCCGAAGCAGCAGGCAAATGCCTATTGCACTTAATCGCTAAGGATCCCGCTGCTCGATTCCCATCCGCGAAGGCTTTTTTGAACGCCCTGAGCAAAGATCCAATACTTCCATCGCTCGGTAACCAATCGCTCGGTAACCAATCGATCGGTAAACAATCGATCGGTAAACAATCGATCGGTAAACAATCGATCGCTCCCGATGTGCCTGCTGTGGCGTCGGTTGTCAGAGAACCCGCTAAGGAGTACGTGGCCAAGGCGACCGCATCCGAAGCGGTTGCAGACAAGGGTGTTAAGTCGCAGCAATCTGAAGTGGAAAAACCAACCCCTCCGAATCCCGTCGCTCGGAATCCATCCATCGAGAAGCATTCAAGCGCAAACGCTGCCGTTGCCAGCCCAAGCGGCGAGCCAGAAAAAACGGATGCTCCCAAATCCGGCTCCTCCAAGCCCCAGATCCCCAAGATCCCCAAGGTCGAAGAAGCTAAAGTAGAAAAAATAGCTGCCGAGATTAGGGACAAAAAAGGACATCTTGGAAAGCGAAATCTCTACCGACCGCTGGGCCCGAAAGATCCGATTGGAGGTCTAGCGGATCAGGGATCCAAAGCTACTTCGGTGCAACCTTTGGTTCCGAATGTGGATTCCAGCCCGCAAGCCGCTTCTGTGCAAGCCAAGGATACAGCTAGCAAACTGTCTAATGTATCATCGAGCTCCGCTGCAATTGCTGGGACGCCCGGCACGAGTGAGCCTTCAGAGACCAGTAACTCGACTCCTAAAAAAATCAGAAGAAAACGCCCCCAGACAAAAGGCCAGACAAAAGGCAGGAAGGGAGTAGGCAAATCCAAGGTCAAAGGAAAGAAGGGCCGCCCCTTTTGGCTGATGCCCGCCCTGATCGCTGGTTCATTCATCCTGTTGCTAGGCATGATGCTGGTTCTGCGCAACAACGCTCCTAGCATCGTAACCATAGAAAACTCCAACAAGCCGAAAGACAATACAGCACCAAAGACGCCAGCCCCGAACAAGGAACTTGCTACCGCAAATGCGCCTGCAGCCGATCCGATGTCGGAGCGTTTCGAAATCCGCTCGGATGATGGTAAAGTACCATGGGCACCCCCGACCGTTGGTACCCCATGCAATGTGGACCTTCTGCCGATGGGCATCGAAACGCTTGTGTACATCTCGCCGCGTGCTTGGCAACACCAAGGACCGATCGGACCCATGATCGGATGGTGGGATTCCCTCGCCCCCGAACCTCGAGCTAAATGGTGGCCGGAGATAGCGGGCCCATCTGAATCCTTTGAACAAGTTACGGTAGCTTGGTACCCAGGCAAAGAAGCGAGCACAGCTCGCTATGCTGTACGTTTTGCGTTCAAGGAGCCCAAGAAGGTTACGGACATTATCAACACGTCCGAATGGTCCCCCAAAGCTTTCACCGGTGGATCTGAGGGTACTCGAGGCTCCTTGTGGATCCGTAAAGATGGAGGGAATCTGGATGCGATGCTTTGTGACGACATGAGCGCATCGCCAAGTGCGATGACAAAGTATGTCACCTTTGGACCATCGGATCTGTTGGAAACAATTCTGGCAACCAAGGAAACGCCCTTTGTAATGCGTCGCCAATTGGACATGTTGCGTCAGGCGTCTGACAGTTCATCGGACCTCACTCTTCTGGTCGCACCAAGTTTTCTCTATGGAGATGGCAAAGAAACCCTAGGACCGGAGAGCCCGAAAATCCTCAGCCTGTTAAGCCACTTAGTAGACGACAAAGTTCAGGCATTCATGCTCAGAGCCCAATGGGACAAGGACTGGTATCTCGAATGGAGATCTCTAGGAAATGATCTTCAGGCCGCAATGGGAAATGCCGCAAACGTGAAAACCCAAATCGAAACAGCCTCCAATCAGCTCGAAACAGCCTTGGTAACGCAGCCCGCAGACCCCTATTGGCGTGCGATCGCCAACCGGTTTCCGCAAATGCTTCGGACTCTTGGAAAATGGATGCGAACCGGAGCCGAGGACGGACAAGTAGTCGTCAATGCCTACCTACCCCAAGAGGCGGTCTCCAATCTTGTCATCGGATCATGGATGGCTGCGCAGAGAGATTGGAATTCGGTTGTCTCGGCACCCACCGCAACGAAACCGACTGTGCCTACCAAGAGTATCGAGCAATGGTTGGAAACTCCCATCACGCTCAGAATCGAACAGGACTCGCTAGAAAATGTCCTCCAATCCATTGCAACAGAGTTGAAAGAAGCCAGCAACTCGCAAAGTGACCCTTTGCCCATGGCGATCAACGGAACCGCGTTCCAGAAGGATGGGATCACGCGAAATCAACAGGTTCGCAATTTCGAATACACAAACACCCCCGTGCGACAGGTCCTCA
>JBILVV010000281.1:0-6699 GCA_044370255.1 Pirellula sp. | reverse complement strand
GCGTTTGCGATGAGAGCTACAGCGTATCACGAAGCCGGGCACGCGGTCATGGCCTTGTTTTTAGGGCGACCCATCCAGAAAGTCACTATCGCGCCTGGAAAATCCGCGATCGGCGATCCGCATCTGGGAATGTGCCATGTCAAGAAGGGGCCGGGCAAGGGTTCCAAGGACTGGTTTGAGGACGAAATCATGATCCTGCTTGCAGGCATGGTCGCAGAGTCGCAGATCACTGGTCAATACTGCGCGGCGGGTGCGGCTCAAGACCTACGCAATGTACGCAGATTTTTGCAGTCTCGAGCCGAGAGCGATCGGCAGATCGAGCGATTGGAACGCCGTTTGTTGAGCAAGACCGAGAACCATCTGAGCGATGCCGCACTCTGGACCGCAGTGGAAGCGATCGCTGCGGAACTGCTAAAAAGCGAAACGATCAGCGGCCGGGCAGCGAAACATTTTTTTGATACGGCTGTTTCGCAGACTCGAAGCTCTTAGGAAAACACAACCCCAGACCGGTGCAAGTTGAGTTTGCAGCTTTGGGATCCTGATAGTGATCACGGTCAATGTTTGCTTTTGTTCTATCGCAACCCGACGCGTGAGCAAGGGACGCAAGAGGGAAGACGTCGCGAGCGACGTAACTTCTTCCCTCGCTCACGCTTCGGGTTGTGATTGCTACGAAAAACGCAACTTTATTCGGGCAAGTCCACCACTTCGCCGCCGTTTCTGGTCACCATCGCTTCAAAAGTCGCGCGATCGATATTTACGGGCAATAACCGAACACTGCAATCCGCAAAAACGGCGAGCACATCTTGATCCTCCTGTTGGATATACCCGTAGGCTTCGTCGACGGTCAAATTTTTCGGATTAGCCCACTCCGTAGAGTGTTTCCGTAGCATGATGGCGAGGAGCGTTTTCGACATTCCATCTGTGATTTCGGCTATTTTCGTATTCTGCCCATCTACGAAAATCGGTGAGACCGTTGCCGGTTCCGAAGCAGAGATGATGAAGACATTGCACGCTTGGGAGCCAGGTGGATGTTGAGCTAGCACCGATTGGAACACGGCGGGCGACGCTTCCTGGAGGATCTTGTTTTTTGGACTATCCCAGGGTTGCATGTCCATAAAATCGATCGCTTGATATCGATTCACTTCCTCAACAAAGGGGAGGATAGAAACTCTCCAGGACCAAACTTTTTCGCCTTTCGAATTCGTAGCCGCAGGGGTTGGAAATCTTTTGTAAGCGGATTCGTAGTTGAGCAGGGCTAAACCGACTTGTCTCAAATTCGAATTGTCCTGCATCTTTCTTGCCGCCCCCCGTGCTGCGCCAACCGCAGGAAGCAAGAGAGCGACCAGCACCCCAATCATCAACACTCCCCCGCCGAAAAGAACGCCGAGCACGATCAGGATGATCATCAGGACAGATTTGTTCCCTCCTGGGCTTGGCCGGTATTGAGCCGGTGGCGCACTGTAGTTGCTGTATCCTGAGCCAGAGGGAGATGGGTCTTGATGTGGTGATTGAGACATTTCGTCCTCTGAGAATGAGTAGACGTTTGAGTGGCACTACAACACGATACCTAATCCTACCAGACTGCATCAGGATCGCTAGGCAATCGCTTCGGGATGAATCACGTCGGTGCGTACCGATTCTCCCCTGGTCCGTCCGTGAGATCTCTGAACCTCGGTTGGTAGCCCTCTACGAACAAGGGAATCACCCCCTCCCGTTTGTGAGCGACGATCAAAAAGACGTTGGACAGTTTCAAGCACGATGGATGTCGAAATCGCGACGATTGAAAGATCGCGGGGGCAGCTTTTTGAAAAACCTTGTTATTGGGACGATTCCGGGGCTGTATATCTCGCGTCCTTTCGCGGATGAGTGAACAAGAGGACGTTAGCGATCTAGTCTTTCGAGAGAGGCCATGGCGCAACTAAGGTACGCTCAGCATATCGCTCGTAAAGGGCGACGAGTTCGGCAACCAGTTCGGGCTTGCTGGCAGACAAGTTTTTGGATTCGGTTCGATCGACCCGCATGTTGTACAGCTCCCAGGGGCCTTTGTGCTTGGCTACTAGCTTCCAGTCCCCTCTGCGAACGGCCCGATTCCCTTCGTGCTCCCAGTAAATCGCTTCGCGATCGATGGGCCGATCCGCGAATGCGGGGACCAGACTGCGCCCCTCGAGCGGCAGAGCATCGGATGGATACTCGGCTTGACTTAGTTCCTGGACCGTGGCCGCGATATCGATGAGATGGCTTGGCTGGTTTCGGAGTTCTCCGCGTGCGGCGATACCAGTGGGCCAGTGAACAATGAGAGGAGTGCTAATGCCACCCTCATGCACCCAGTGCTTGTACTCCCGTAGAGGAGTATTGGAAACGTTGGCCCATGCTTCGCCATACGCGATATAGGTATCGTCGCCCCCCGGCATCACCTTGGGCCCCATGCGAACCGGATAGCCGTCGCGCGTTTGGCTCGGCACGCTTCCTGCGGCGGCGAAATCCGTGTTCTTCATGGCAGGAAGCGTCGGAGTGTCGGGGCGGGAAATGTTCGGATGGTTCTTGTTGCCGGTTCGTCCCATCCCTTCCGCGCATCCGCCGTTGTCCTGCATGTAGAAGACCACTGTATTCTCTAGTTCGCCCGAACGTTTGAGTTGATCGATGACTTTGCCTATCCCCTGATCCATGCGGTCGATCATGGCCGCATACACTTCCATGCAAGCTGATTCCCACTCCTTGTCGTTGACCTTGTCCCAGCCTCCGATCCCGGGCGGTAAAGCTTGCGAAGGATCGATGATGCCAAGTGAACAGGCTTTTTCGTAGCGGGCTCGTCGAATCGGTTCGTAGCCTTGATCGTATTTCCCGTCGTACTTTGCGATATCCTCGGGAAGAGCATGCATGGGCCAATGAGCTGCCGTGTAGGCGATGTAAAGCAAGAAAGGACGATTCGGTTCCTGTGCGTGGTGCTCTTTGATGAACCGAACTGCGTGATCGGAAATCGCATCGGTATAGTAATACTGGTTCGGTGTGTATTCGGAATCTGCATAGGGAGAGATCATGGTGTTGTCGCGAACGAGAGACGACGGATCGTAGAAGCTACCGGCACCATGGATCGTCCCATAAAAGCGATCGAAACCGCGCTGGCATGGCCAGTTGTGTTTCGGACCGTCGGCACCCGCATGGCGAGTCACGTGCCATTTACCTGTGGCATAGCTTCGATACCCTGCAGGCTTGAGGATCTCCGCCAGGGTGCGGCACGAGGTATTCAGGTTGCCACGGTAACCGGGCAACCCCTTATCCTCCATCATGTGACCGACTCCCGCTTGATGCGGGTACAGGCCCGTCAATAAACTGGCTCGCGTTGGACAACAGCGAGCCGTGTTGTAGAACTGGGTGAAGCGAAGGCCACCTGCAGCCAGAGCATCTAAATTTGGGGTTTGGATTTCACCGCCGTAACAACCAAGATCCGAGAACCCCATGTCATCGCTGAGGATGACCACGAAGTTCGGAGGCTTGGAATCTGTGAAGCCGAGGCATGTCGCAGACAAAGACGCTACGAATGCGAAAACCCATGGGATGAATAGGCGACAGTGCATTTCGGTTCGATGACCTTTCGGATAGTCTTCCTCAGTCGTTTTCAAAAGTGGAATCCTACATCGCCACCACTGCTCTCGCCATCCAATGCATGGTTCGTTCGGTAGGGAGAAGCGGCAAGCGTTCCAAACCTATTTTCACGATACGACGCGAGTCCTCGAAGTGTTAGTTTATGCCGATGGCCTCCGCGAGCAACCGGGACCCATCAGAACGCTACGTCCAGCGCCTTTGGGCGAAACCTGAATTTTCGTAGAAATCCGCTCTTTGAGTGCTGGCACGTGCGAAATGACTCCGATCAGTTTACCCTCCTGTTGCAGACTGGAAAGTGTATCCAAGGCTACATCGAGCGCCTCTTCATCGAGTGTTCCAAATCCTTCATCTAGAAAGAGAGAGTCGACGCGTACTCTCTGGCTGGCCAAATGCGACAGCCCCAACGCCAATGCAAGACTCACAATAAAGGTCTCGCCTCCCGATAGGTTTTTGGTCGTTCGAACCTCGTTCGCTTGATAACTGTCGATCACATTCAATGTGAGAGGTGTTTCTTTATCCGGGATGAGCAAGTATCGATTTGTCATATTCGCCAACTGCAGATTGGCGAAGTGCACCAATCGCTCAAAGGTCAGCGATTGGACAAAGTTGCGATACTTTCTGCCATCAGCAGATCCGATCAGATGGTTAAGTCCTCCCCATCGTTCGCACTCGATTCGCTGGTTGGCAATTTGTTGCGCACTCTCTCTGACCCTCGCCGCATTTTCCTGGTTTTTCCGAAGTTGGGCCTGCAATTCGACCAGGCGTCGCAAGTTATATTCGTTGTTGTTTTTCACTTCTGTTTTGGATGTCTCCAACTCGGACTGCGACTTCTCCGTGAGCTTCCGGTCTAATTCTCGTTGGAGTGCGGATCGTTTTTCTGTAAGCGACAGCGATATCGCAAGTTGTCGTCTCTCGAGGTCGATTTGAGTACGCTTCAACTCCTGAAGCAAACCATCGTCTAGCCTCGCGAGACAAAAATCGTCTTCATCAGCGAAGCCGAGCCTCTGCAATTTGGCTTGGAAGGCAGGTTCTAGTTCCTCGAGTTGGTCGGTTGTTGCTACCACACGATCGTGGAGGGTGGTCAAGTTCGCGTTAGCGGTTGTCCAGGCCTCATCCTCGATTCGCAATTGTTCGCTTGCTGACGCGGTAGTTGTTTCGAGCGCATCGATTTCGTCTTTGAGTTTCTTCCATTCCGTATCAGGATCCAGGTCGCCGAAAAGTTCGCGCCGCTCAGAAACAAGTTCTTGGATCGTTCGTTCCTTCGACTGCAAGTCTTGAACTTTGGCATTCAGCGCATCCTGGATTTCCTTGGCGATTCCTTGCTCCCTTGAGATCTCCGCCTCGATCCTCGCGATGTGCGATTCCGTGGTTTGACGTTGCGATTGATTTTCCTGCCATCGATTGCGTCGCTGTCTCAAGTTGTCGAGTATGGTGTTTTCGGTCTCGGATGAGACATCCTCAAAACCAAAGGGGACTAATCTCGCGCTCAATCCACTGCGGATATCCGCGAGCCTCGTTTCGGCCGCCTGAATCTCTTTGCTCTTTTGTTGAACTTGTTGGGTTAGGGTTTCCACCCGGTACTTTGCTGTCTCTACGCGAGTTGCTGCAACTTCGAATTCCGAGAGCCTGGATCTTGCAAGACGCTCGCATTGGAGAACCGCGTCCTGTTGTGTTCTTGCTTGGGTTAAGATCGCTTCCAGTTCGCGGATCTGCAGGTCGAGTTCGTCTGGTCTTGGGATGTCGCCGTTCGCGTAGGGATGTTCTTTTGATCCGCACAAAGGGCATGCATCCCCAGACCTCAGTTGGGTTCGATGTGCTTCCAGGCTTTGGATGATACTGCGAAGACGTTTTTGTTCGAGCAAATGATCCCGATCGCTTTCCAGTTCGCGGATCAATTTTCCCTGAAGAATAGTCGCGAGTACCTGTTTGCCTTGTTCCCATGCCGCCTCGGCTTCGCGCACGTTCGCCTGCGAGCCGTTGAGTTCTTCGGTCTGCTTGGCCCACCCTCTTTTCGCCGCGTCGAGCCGACCGAGATCAGCGGCTTGATCCGTCTGTTTTTGATTCAAGTCCGTGGATTGAGCCAAACAACTGCACACGTCCGCTTCGATGCCGGAGAATTGCTCGATCAGGATTGCGTCATGAGCGTGCTGTGCGAGGTAGGCGTCTAGGTTTGACTGCTGTTCTTTGACGGTCGCGAGTCGGGTCTGGCAATCGGTGATGTTGTTGGCTAACTGCTGTAGCCTAATGTTCTCGGTATCGATTTCGTTTCGTAAACCCTTTGCCAGCTCGCGCCGTTGGTTCAGATTGCTGTCGAGTGTTCGCACCTGCTGAAATATCGGCAACTGCGCCTCGCGATTCGTTCGCGTTTGAGTCAACGTCGAGGAGAATTGATCGTAATGGGCCTGTTGATTCCGCTTGGTTGCTTCTAATCCAGGTAGTGTGTCTCGAATCCGTGATTCTTCTTGGATGGCGGATTTCTGTTCACGCCGGAATCCATTCAGTTCGGAGTAGGGGACATCCAATTGCCTTGCAATCGCATCGCGTTCCAAGCGGATCTTGTTCGGTTGAAACGCTTCGATTTCGAGTGCCAGTGCCGATTGGTTTTGTTCCTCTTGATGGATCTGCTCCGTCCATTGATGAATTTGTTGTAGCCAGAGAATTTGAGTCTCGAGCGATTCCAATTGTGTTCGCGCGGCTGCCACCAGCGATTCTTTCTCCGCAAGCTCCGATTCCAGGATCACTTGCTGCTCGGGTGCGAGGATTTCAATCCCTTGGGTTTCGATCTCCAACTGCTGGAGATGCGCGTTTGCCTGCTTGCTACGTTCGAAGACCGCGATAGAGATATCGCTGTAGAGGGTGGTACCTGTGATCTGCTCGAGGATCGGAGCGCGATCGTTGGGGTTGGATTGCAGGAAGGCCGCGAATCGCCCCTGTGCCAGGAGCATCGATCGTGTGAATCGATCGAAGTCCATGCCGGTGATCTCCTCGACTTGTTTAGTGACTTCCGAAAGCTTGGTTGCAATGGGTTCTTTTGTCGCTGCGATGACCAACTCGTGTTTGGGAGCTTGCAACTGCCCATCGGCTTTTTTCCGTGCG
>JBILVV010000280.1:0-6709 GCA_044370255.1 Pirellula sp. | reverse complement strand
ATGCAGTGCACGATACAGACTTCGTTGGGATCGAACAGTTCGGACCGCAGGGGTCTAGGCATAGTGATTCTCCTCGGAAGAACAGGGTAGCAGAAAAGAGAGGAAATGGCAAATAGGTGGGTGGCACCTATTTGCGCGTATTTGTGGTGATTACGAAGCTTGTTGACTTTTTTCTACTTTTCAGATCTCCGTGGCAGATCGAATTAGAAAAGAGCTTGCCACTGGCACCGAAAGAGGAAGCCTTTGTCGCCGACCAGAATATTCGTTCCCGTGCTATTGACCGGACTGCCGTCGATATACGTTCCATCCATGGATATCTTGAGGAACGTGGCGCCTCGCGGGTAATAGGAGAAGCCTGCTGCGTAACTGTTGGAGGACCCTTGGTCTCCGGTAACGAAGGCGTATTGAGAATTGAGCTCGAATCGTTTAGGAACAACAAAAAAGCCACCCTCGGTATAGAAGCCGTGTTGCAAGCCAACCGAAGGGACAGGAATGTTGGCACTCAGATTATCAATCGATCGAAGGAAGTACTCAGCATTAGCGCTCCAACCTCGGTACTTGTACGCAGCATCAACCGCGAGCAAGTAAACTTGAAAGCTCTCCACGGTGGCACCAGGGGCCAACGCATTCGGGTCTGTGATTCGTGTGCCATCGGTTAAGCGGAGAAAGTCCGTTTCCTCCAATTGCCGGCCTGGAGTCCCCTCGATGGATGCTACGGCCGACATGCCGAGCCTTACCGCCAGTTCCTCGTGATACTCATAATCGGTCGGCCGCATCGGACCATAATTTCCGATGACATCGCGATAGATGCTACCTGCGGTCGCGAAATTATTCCCTAACTCTTGTGGTGTCAGTCCCTCTGTGTTGTAGCCCTGTCCGATCATGAATTCATAGCGGGTGAGTGGGTCGGGATCGCCGGTTAACCAAATGCCAGTCGTTCGACTTGGGCGAAAGAATTCATTCGAGATAGGGCGATCGACGAGCCTGGTGTCAAAAGCTCCCAAAATCCAATTCCGCGTTCCCGGTACTTTTCTCTTACCGAGGTGCACGAAACGTTTATCGCGATACTCCCACGCCACCCAACCATCCAGAAGGGTTGCAACGTGCCGACTGTCGGTATCGAAATCGAATTGCGAGGTGTAACTTATCTTCGGCGAGAAAGCATGGCCGGAAAATACGAGACGGGCTCGTTCAATATCAAAGTATTGACGATCCCGAATCGGCGAGATCACCCCAGCGTTATTTGTCCAGGAATCGCTATTACGAGAGAACGAGACGAATCGAAACTGCAAACGCATGTTCGTTCTCAGCTCAAATGATTCATCATTCTGAGTGCCTCGCAGAAAAAATCCACGATCGTAACCAAGGTCCCAAGATGGATCTTTGTTGGAATCCATTTCCGCAGCAGGGTACTCGGCGGTGGTTTCATTGGATTCCATGAAAGGGGCGTTTTCCGTTACCGCTAGATCCGGTAACGCAATCTCTTCGCTGGGCGTTACAAAGAAGTCTTGCCCAAAACTCGTGGACACACCGAACATCCATGCCAAACATACATTGCGCAGTAGTTTCCATGCCAAGCATTCCAGTGCGCAGTCCATTGCCACGGTACCCTCCTCGCTGACCAATGCATACTTCCAGCGGGATCGTAGAAAATCTTGGCTTGGGTGCATGCGCCGATCTTCAAAAATCTTCAATCGCTCGACCGAAATTAATGCCACGGATTGCTAGCAATCGCGACACCAAGAGCGCGAAGGCAGGAGGCTCTCTTGTGGGTGGAGGGCCAGGCCGTTGACCGACTCGAGTGGGTTTGCCAGCTTCGCTGGTGGGTTTGCCAGCTTCGCTGGGCCAACAAAAAACCGGTCGCCGGATCTGAATCCGACGACCGGTGTCATCGATCAATCAACGTTCAAGATGTCGAACTAGTTACCGGGTGTCCCCAAGGATTCCAGCTCGTTCAGCCGTTTCAAAGCTTCGGCTGCTTTGAGCGTCTGGTAGTTGATCCCTGCAGCGTTAAGGCTACTCCCTTGTTGGAACGGGAATTGTGGGAGCGTCATCAGGAACTTCTTCAACTCCGCCTGGACGGGTACGAAGAGCCAAATGTTGTCTCCATACCAACGGAGATACATCGCGGATTCGTGCGGCATCTTTTCGTACGGGTCTGCCTTGAGGTTCACGATGAGTGGCCAACCGGTCACCAAGCGTGTGCCGGTCGCGATATTCCCTTCCATGGACGCGAAATTGACTTTCCAATCATTCCAGCGAACGGCATTCAATTCACCACCTTGACCGAAGTAGAAGATCTGTTCGCGCGGCCCCTTTTCGACTTCACCCTTGAAGAAAGGGATAAAGTTGTATCCGTCGGCGTGGATCTTAAAGGTTTTGCCGTTGGCCTTGTGCCCCTGCTTGAGCTTTTCGACGATGTTCGGTTCACCTGCAGCGGCCAGCAAGGTCGGCAGCCAATCTTCTTGTGAGAAGATGGTGTTGATGGTGGAACCGGGTTCAATCACGCCGGGCCAACGGACGAGCATCGGTACGCGGAAGCCACCTTCCCATGTTGTCCCTTTTTCGCCGTGGAACGGGGTGATCCCTCCGTCGGGCCATGTTGCGGTCTCCGCTCCATTGTCGGTCCCGTAGACCAGGATCGTATTATTCGCCAGACCGAGATCATCCAGTTTCTTGAGCACACCTCCTACGAAGCCGTCATGCTCGACCATTCCGTCCGGATAGAGACCGATGCCGGTTTTGCCTTGTGACTCTTTCTTCAAGTGAGTCCAAACGTGCATGCGGGTGCTGTTGTACCACATGAAGAAGGGCTTACCGGCTTTGGCGTTGCGATCGACGAAGCTCATCGCCTTTTCGTGGACTTCCTCGTCGATCGTTTCCATACGCTTGGAGGTCAGCGGGCCCGTGTCTTCGATCGTCTGGCCTCCTTTACCGTCTGACTTGCAGTACAGCACGCCTCGAGGACCGTATTTCTTGCGGAACTCGGGGTCCTTGGGGTAGTAGTACGTTTCAGGTTCTTCTTCGGCGTTCAAGTGATACAGGTTGCCGAAGAACTCATCGAACCCGTGCAGGGTGGGTAGGTGTTTGTCTTGATCCCCGAGGTGATTCTTTCCGAATTGCCCCGTTGCGTAACCTTGCTCTTTGAGCAAGTCCGCGATAGTTGGTGTCCAATCGGGAATCCCGTGCGAACTGCCGGGCATGCCGATGGTCAGCAAGCCAGTGCGGAAGGGATGCTGTCCGAGGATAAACGATGCTCGACCAGCGGTGCAACTTTGTTGCGAATAGGCATCGGTAAACAGTGCGCCTTCCTTCGCAATGCGATCGATGTTCGGCGTTCGATAGCCCATGATGCCATGGTTGTAGGCACTGATGTTATGGACACCGATGTCGTCACCCCAAAGGACGATGATGTTCGGTTTCTTACCGCTCTGGGCAACGGTGGTCGAAACCAGACGATTGTGATTCTCCAACAACTTGCGATCAGCAATGGTAAGGCTCAGCGCCTCGTCTCGGGGAGTTACTGCCACGGGCGCCACCGCAGTCGAGGTTACCGCCTCTTTTTCTGCAATCGTTGCTTGCGGAGAAGATGTTGAGAGGCCGATCGCCAAAACCAGCCCTCCTAGCCCACCGCTAACCAGTAGTCCTGTATGCCGAAAACAGCAACCGAAAAAACCCATACGTGTTCTCCGCGAAAACAAAGAAGAAAAATCATCGAGATGAAGGTGCTGTCAACACGCTCGCCGATCCATACGATCCAATCGGAACATTAGGAAGCACCTTTGGGCGATCTGAAACCGCCTCGCCGCTTGGGCTGAAGTATAGCACATTCGCCCTGTTGTTCCTTCCAAACGACTCGTTTTGCCCGAAAGTGCATAGCGAATTCAATGAAGTTTCTGAGGAATTGCGGTGTGAGAGCAGGAGAGGACTCGGCACCAGGTTGGCGTTTCGGAAACAACTAAACCGAGGTTGGTTATACCGATGAGCTGCGGGATTCTAAGCCAGGATTCCATCCGATGGATCGACTGATAAGATCTGGTTGGATGGATGGAATTTAAAAGACTGCGTTGACTCGCACGCCATAGACAAAAGCATCTTCGGCCAGCGCGCCCGCCTCGGGTTTGATGTACTGGACATCCGGGCTGATTGTCATCCAAGGAGTCGTTTGGAGACTGTAGAAGAGTTCAACACCGGTCCCATCGCGTGGTCCAAAGACCTGTTGTGGAAGCGGACCGAATTCATTGCTTGCCCCAACGTAGTACCACCCGAGTCCAAATTTATCGCCGCGATCCCTACGAACGGGGCTATAGCCTCCAAGTCCGGTGCTCAAGAAGTATCGAAGCGGCGTTGGGTTGCCATCGCTGATCGAAGCGCGATAAAACAATCCGTATCCTCGTTCGGGTTTATCCGCGAACTGAACGAAGTATTGATCACCTCCGACATAGATCGTGTAAGCGTTTGATAACGTCGCAAAACCGGGGACCACCGGTTGAGGGTAAACCCCAGGAGGTGGTTCATTGAATCGCAGGTCCGTCTGGTCCAAGTGTTTCCAGATGCCTCCGACGTGAACATCACCTTTCTTGTCGAAGAACTGCGTATTCCGTTTGATCTCTCCTCCCACGATCACACCTTGCGAGAAGAGATCATCGATTTCAAAGAAGTCTCGAATTCGGTTTTGCGGATCGAGCACATAGGTGGTCATCCTGCCCCACTCGCGTGGCAATACCACACCCGCCGTGAACGAACTGTAGGGTAGCCCCAACAAAAAAGCTGGATTCGCGATTAGTGCTTGGTTGACGAATTGTGTCGTCCCATCGCCGCCTGCGAAATCGTCTTGATCAACGCCCCCAAGGACGTCAATTTTTCCCGCGTACACTACCAATTCGGGCGAGAGTGGCTGGGTCACGACGAAATTGGAAAGGAAAAGTTGTCCCGGGTCCTGGGCTGCTGGAGGAAGGGCGGCTGGAAAGACCGCGGGTGGAAAGGCGCCGGTTCGCAGCGATACGTTGCCATACTCGCCGTACCAATGTTCGGCCCGTGCCAGCAGCTTTCCCTTGGGCAAGCCCCCAAACTTCTCGAGGTCAAATATCAGGTCGTATTCACCTCGCCCGGTGTACTTGAAGGTATCGCCGAGCCCGAGAAGCGGGACGGGAGGCGGCGCTTGAATTCCACCTTCCACGCCGAAACCAAAATGGGTGGATCGACCGGCAAAAGTAATTCCCGATTCCTTTAGCGCACTCCTGCGTCCGCCCCAGTCACCGGTGAGCGTGTCACGTGTCCAAATGCTGTGCTTGGCTCCATGAACGGAGACCCCATCGCAACCGTCGGTAATCGGCAAACCATCGCAGGAATCGCATGGTTCGGTATCGCAAACTGCACCCTCTTGCGCCGTCGCGAATTGATCCACCGGAAGAGCGATCTGAAGCCCCGCTAACGAGACTGCAATCAAAAGCCGAACAGCATCCTTGCCGCGTATCATTTTTTGGTATTTCCTTGATGAATAGCCGACGCGCCGAGCAAATCCATTCTGTTTCGGCGTCTCCGACTATCTGCCCCTATCGGCGCGTCCTTTCAAGGTAGGCAAGGCAAATCCTGATTCTTAACCGATCAAGTCAGTCAGGATCATTGATCAAACGCTACAAACGTCAGGGCTTCTATTGCCCGGAAGGCAGGGCACTTCCAATTTTCGAGGGTCGAGCTGTTGGCTTTCCCCAGCGTGCAAGACGGCAATGACCCCTGCGAAAAACCCTGGCATTTCGCGGTCCAAGCCTCCTTGGACAACGAGGATCTGAGGAGGAACGATCCGATCAACCAACCCATCGACCGCCCGAGAATGGATGGTTCCCGAGGGCCGACAGATTGGCTTGGGCTAAACTTCGCTCCGACGCCTGAGTATCAATTGCCGATACTCAGGCTGGAGCCTTTCTGCCTCGGAGGATATTTCGCGATCGTCGCCATGTGTGCGGACAAACGGTCCAGAATTTCGTTGAACAAGTAGGACTTTTGCTGGGACGTTGTTGCACGTGGTCCGGGTGCTTGCTCGTAGCTTTCCTGAGGATCCTGTCGCAAATTAAACAGCCAGGGAATTTCCAGCTTTGTTGTGGGACCGTAATATCCGTCGCGAGTCGCAAAGTGCGCCTTCCATTGGTTTACGCGTACAGCCATCAGCCTGGACTCCATGTAATAGAGGTATTCGTCCCGCGCCGATTTGTCCGATTTGCCCATCCAGTAGTCGAGATTGTTGACGCCATCGATGTAGTTCTTGTGCTCGACATCGGTACCTAGTTTGTCTCCTGCGGCGATCCGTTCGCGAATGTCTGGTACACCAGCAGCCGCCGACAAAGTCGTGAAAACATCCTCATGGCTTTGAATACCATTGAGTTCGGAGCCCGCCGGGATCTTTCCGGGCCAGCGCACGAGCATCGGAACACGGACCCCACCTTCCCAGGTCGTCATTTTCTCCGAACGGAATGGAGTGGTGCCACCGTGGGGGAACGTTGAGTGTTCGACCCCATTGTCGGTTGAGTAGATCACGATGGTGTTGTCCGCAGCCCCCATCTCTTCCAAATGTTTGAGGATCATACCTATGTGCTCGTCGTGCTGGATGACGCCCGCACCGTAGTCATCATGGTAGCTCGTGTGCTGCTTGACCTTCTCGCGATACTTCTCTGGCACCCGCGTAAAGGTGTGCATGCGGGTGGTCGCGAAC
>JBILVV010000279.1:0-6714 GCA_044370255.1 Pirellula sp. | reverse complement strand
GAAACCATCGATCGCGCAGCATCTCGCCGGAGTCCAACAAAGGGACCGAACCGGGGTCCCCCAGGACATCGCAGAATCGCCACAGGGCTAGCCAAAAGGCTCCCCGATCGCGGATGCTCCACGCGTGCAGGGCTCTATATCCTTCGAGTGTCGCAGGATCTGCCGATGGGAAAAATCGCTGAGCAAAACGAGATATCTCCGAGTTGACAACGCGGTCGTTGGTCGGGGACCAGAGAGGCCCGTTCGAGCGTTTTTCGTTGGCATGGAATGCATCGTTCATAAGTCTTCTTAGGATACCAAAAACCCCGTTCTTGCTGACTCGGTCAGTTGGAAAAAAAGGTCGTATGGATTACGATCCCTTCTCCGTCGGATACGCCACTCGCGCCGCAATCCAACCCTTCGAGGATCCATGCTCAGCATCATCATTGCGATATTCGTCATCGGTTATCTGGCCATCGCGCTCGAGCACCAAATCCACGTCAATAAAGCTGCCAGCGCGCTCCTGACCGGAGTCCTGTGCTGGACGGTTTACGCATTGAACTATTCACAACTCGTGCCGCAGGAGTTGTTCGATGCGTGGCATGGCTCGCACGGTTCGGGCGAAGGAGATGCCCTGAGTGCCAAGCTTCACTTTCTCGTCGACGGGCAATTGATGCATGGTTTCGCCGAGACGGCGGGGATCCTGTTCTTCCTGATTGGTGCGATGACGATTGTCGAATTGGTCGATGCTCACGAAGGCTTTTCGTTGATCACGCGCTACATCCGAGCCGACAAGCCTGCCAAGTTGCTTTGGATCATTTCATGGATCGCGTTTTTTCTCTCGGCAGTTCTTGATAATCTGACGACCACCATCGTCATGATCTCGGTGACTCGCAAATTGGTTTCGGATCGGGAGATTCGACTATTGTTTGTTGGGATGATAGTCATCGCTGCCAACGCGGGGGGCGCATGGACCGTGATCGGCGACGTGACCACGACCATGATCTGGATGAAGAACAAGATCGGCGAGTGGGAAGTGATCCGCGATCTGTTCTTAGCCAGTGTTGCGTGTTTGCTAGTTCCCCTGCTGCTCCTAACCCCTCGGTTGAAAGGGATCTTGGAGCCTATGGCATCGAACCAAGAATCTCAAGAAGAAAAAAGCATCGAGGAGTGGCATAAGGCACTTTTCCTCGCGCTAGGACTTTTGGGCTTATTGAGCGTCCCAATCTTCAAGACCTTCACTCACTTGCCTCCCTTCATGGGGATGATGCTGTCCCTGGGAGCGTTGTGGCTCGTTTCGGAAATGGTGTCCAATTCAATGGATGAACGGACTCGCAGCAGCACCGGGGTCTTGTCGGCTCTGCGACGTATCGATATGTCGAGCGTGTTGTTCTTTTTGGGAATCCTGCTCGCGGTCGGTTCACTGGGTGCCACCAACGTGCTGACGAATCTGGCGCAGTGGTTGCAAGCCACGGTACAAAACCAATCGGCGATTGCCGTCATCATCGGGCTGGTGTCTGCAGTGGTCGATAACGTGCCGCTGGTGGCTGCGGGGATCGAGATGTATTCGGCGACCAATGCAAAGAACGATTCGTTTTGGATGTTGCTGGCTTATTGCGGTGGGACCGGAGGTAGTTGTTTGATCATCGGATCGGCTGCAGGAGTTGCTGCTATGGGGCTGGAACGCATTGATTTCTTCTGGTATTTCAAACGGATCGCACCGTTGGCATTCGCCGGCTATGTGGCTGGGATTGTTGTCTATTTCATCCAGCATGCGGTCTTTTAGCATGTCGATCCTCGCGGCCTAGCTTGCAAATTCATCTTGCCCAGGCTAGCTTCGAGGTCTTGTCTCTCGAGATCGTTGATAACTTCAGGAACTTAGTGCCATGGCTTTTCGGGACCGAACAGCGGACTTGCCGGACGACCAGCGGGTTGTCATGACCGCCGTTGGCTTGACCAGCCCGAACGGCAACAACCTCGAAGAGTATCGCGAAGCGCTTCTTGCAGGTCGCAGCGGTGTGCAGGCCTACAACATTCGCTACGTTGGCGACACGCATGCAGGTGTCTGCAATTTCGAAGCGACGAAGTATCAAAGCCGTCGCGACATGAGGCGAGGAACCCGCGCGGGGACCATCGGTATCTGGTGCGCTCACGAAGCGATCGCCCGCAGCGGGATCGACTGGGCCAACGTCGACAAGTCGCGGGTCGGTATCTATGTCGGGATCACCGAGCATGGCAACGTCGAAACCGAGAACGAAATCTACTCGATCAAAGGGTACGATTACGACACAACCTACTGGTCGCACCACCACAATCCGCGGACGGTGGCCAACAATCCTGCCGGTGAAATTGCCCTGAACCTCGGGATCACTGGGCCGCATTACACCATCGGGGCGGCGTGTGCAGCGGGCAACGCAGGGATTATCCAAGGGGTGCAAATGCTGCGGCTCGGCGAATGCGACTTGGCGATCGCTGGCGGAGTTTCCGAAAGCATCCACACGTTCGGCATCTTTGCCTCGTTCAAGTCGCAGGGAGCACTTGCCAGCCACAGCGACCCGACCAAGGCCTCCCGCCCATTCGACAAAGATCGGACCGGGATCGTGGTCGCCGAAGGGGGAAGCCTCTACATTCTCGAGCGACTATCGGACGCCAAGGCCCGGTCGGCGAACATCCTGGCTGAGATCGTCTCCTATGCCATCAATACGGATGCCACCGACTTTGTCCTTCCGAACCCGGAACGCCAGGCCCAATGTGTGCAATTGGCCTTGAAACGAGGGGGGCTTGCCCCCGATCAGATCCAGATTGTCAGTACCCACGCCACGGGGACCACGAGCGGCGATAACCAGGAATGCGAGGCTCTTAGGAATGCGTTTTCCGGCTGTTCCGGGGTCCGATTCAACAATACCAAGAGCTTCATCGGCCATGCCATGGGGGCGGCGGGAGCGCTGGAATTGGCCGGGAACCTCCCTTCCTTCCAGGACAGGGTTTGCCATGCCACGATAAATGTGGACAATTTAGACGAAACGTGTGCGATCGACGGATTGGTCCTCAACGAGCCGGAGCCATTGGGCCAAGTCGATTACATCCTCAACAACTCCTTTGGGATGCTGGGGATCAATTCGGTCTTGATCGTCCGTCGCTTCTGACCCGTTGCACACGGTCACACGCTTATCGACCGCAGCAACTTCACCCGGAGTTTTCGATTCATGACATCTGCAGAAATCCGAGACGAGATCCTCGACATTCTCAGCGACATTGCTCCCGACGAAGATCTCTCGGGCCTGGACGACGGCAAGTCGTTCCGCGAACAGCTCGAACTCGACAGCATGGACTTCCTCGACATCGTGATGGAGCTTCGCAAGCGACATCGCGTTCAGATTCCCGAGGAGGACTATGGTCACTTGGCTAGCATGGCAACGACGGTGACATATCTCGAACCAAAGATGCGCGATATCGTTGCTGCCTAATGCAATATCGCAGCACGCGAGATGTTGTTGAGGATCTGAAGCGTCACGGACGACTCATCGAAGTCGACGAGCCTCTATCTCCGCATTTAGAGATCGCAGAAGTACAGCGTCGCGTTTACGCGTGCGGTGGGCCGGCAGTCTTGTTCACGCGTCCCCGGGATACCTTGTTCCCGATGGTGAGCAATCTCTTTGGGACGTTGGAACAAGCGCGGTTCCTGTTCCGCTCGACAATCGATCGCGTGCGACGAGCTATTGAACTGAAGATCGATCCGAATGCCTTCTTTCGCAATCCCCTGCGATACGCCAGTGCCCCTTGGACGGCATGGACCATGCTTCCCAAGAACGCTCGGTCTGGACCCGTTCTGTCTCAGTCCGTAACGCTGTCTCAGTTGCCGCAATTGATCTCATGGCCTGACGATGGCGGCTCCTTTGTCACATTGCCGCAGGTCTTGAGTCAGGAACCTCCCGAGAACGGCTCGCGACCATCCCTCACGCAGTGCAATCTGGGGATGTATCGCATTCAATTGAGCGGCAACGAGTACCAGCCTGATCGCGAGATCGGACTGCATTACCAATTGCATCGCGGGATTGGCATCCATCACCAGAAGGCGCTCGAGCAAGGGCTCCCCTTTCCCGTCACGATCACTGTCGGCGGTACACCCGCCATGACTTTGTCCGCAGTCATGCCGTTGCCCGAGGGTTTGAGCGAGCTGACCTTTGCAGGGGCGATGGCGGGGCATCGGATCCCCATGATCGTCGGCCCCGATCATGCCCCCATCTATGCCGATGCCGACTTTGCGATACGCGGCGTTGTGGATCCCAAGTCTCTCAAGCCCGAGGGGCCTTTCGGAGATCACCTGGGCTACTATGCTCGCCAGCATCCATTTCCGTGGATGACGATTACTGGGGTATCCCATCGCCCAGGGGCGATTTGGCCGTTTACCGTCGTGGGGCGACCCCCTCAGGAGGATACGACCTTCGGAGCCTTGATCCATGAACTCACCGGCCCGATCATCCCAACGGTTCTTCCCGGAGTGCGCGAGGTTCATGCGGTCGACGCTGCGGGAGTCCATCCGTTGCTGCTGGCCGTCGGTAGCGAGCGGTACACCCCCTACGCCAAACCAGACCGGCCGCAAGAATTGCTCACCCAAGCCAACGCCATTTTGGGTCAAGGACAGATGTCGCTTGCCAAGTACTTGATCATCGCCGATGGGACGCAGGATCCAGACCTCAAGGCCCATGACATTGGCTCCTTTCTGCAGTGGGTTTGGGAGCGACTCGATTTCGAGTCAGGTCTTCACTTTCAAACCAGGACCACCATCGACACGCTGGATTATTCCGGCGATTCCCTGAATCGAGGGTCCAAGGTGGTGATCGCAGCGGGGGGCCCGCCGCGACGAAAACTCACGAAAGAGTTGCCTTATTTTGGTCCGGTCCAACAGATCGCAAGTGCCGCTTACCTCTGCATGCCGGGTGTGCTTGCTGTCGGGATCGGTGATCGATCGGTCGAGTCGCTGTTGAAGAGCCTCGAGGAGGTAACCCGAGCCGATAGCACATGGCAGGGGATCGCATGCATAGTAGTTGTCGATGACCCGGAATTCGCGGCCAAGACGCTGAACAATTTCCTTTGGGTCACCTTCACACGAAGTAATCCGGCAACCGACATTCGAGGAGTCGGTGAACGGATCGAAGACAAGCATTGGTGCTGCAGTGGTCCGTTGGTGATCGATGCACGGCGCAAGCCACGTCATGCACCCCCGCTCGTTGAGGACCCAGACGTGACTCGCAAGATCGATGCTTTGGCATCCCGCGGGGGCCCGCTGTCCCGTTACTTGTGAACCTTCAACGAGGAATATTTTGTCGCAGACTTGGAAACTTTTTCCGGTGCTTCGACGGTTCCTTCATGCGAATCGCTTGACAGCGGTTCCAGGACTCAAAACCAAGCAATGGGGTTTCATTCTCCCTTAATATCGATGTCACGGGGGATCAAGTTCGAATTAGTGTCGATGCGGATCAAAAAACACCTAGTCGTCAAGCTCCCCCTGAGCCTCAAAAGGGGGCCTTGGAAGAGGTCGAGCAAAAGTTCCGCCAATAAAATCCTTGACTTTCGACATGCGTTGGAAATAATCCAGCACGGTGTGAAATTCTGGACAAGTTTTTCTCGGTGTTGGAGGAGGAACCCTCCCTTGCCGAGAGAGGTGAGCGAGAGAGGTTAGTAACGGCAATGAGCAATTTGTGCAAGAACGTTTTTGAGGCAATTCTGAAGTATGGACACGACGAGGATTTCGATCCGATCGTCGATCTGCACTTCTTGCCAACGGACGCGCCTGCCGGATCGCAGGAAAAGATCGAAGTGCTCCGAAAGCGGGTCGAGTTGGGCCAACCTCTTTGGCACAACGACGACCGCGTCGACTACAGCGGTCTGACCGGCGCGATTCGTCCGCGCGAATAGGCAGATCTGATTGCGGGCAGTTTCGACTCCCGCCAGGAACCATGCGAGAGCCCGGAGAAATCCGGGCTCTCTGCGTTTTGTAAGAATGCGACCAACAACGAGAGACTTAGATCCCCGGCGATAACCCGCTTTGCGGCCAGGAGCTGGGTAAGTCCGGAGAAAAACGGTGGATTCCCGACCGTCGATTTTGGGTGGGCCGGTTCGGTTTGCTGGGAAGTTCAGTATCTATTTGGCGCTCGATCGAACCTGGGAGCTCCAACGGATCTGTTGCATCTGACACGGTGCAGCGCTCGGTCCATGTTTTCAGGGAGTCGATTCCGGCGGAGACCTTACGATTAGGGGTGCGGATACGTCGCGAAATCAAGTAATCCATATTGGCCTGAAAGACGCAAGCCCGATCCTGCCATTGCACACTCCGACTCAAGGAATCGATCATCGCATCGCTTCTGGTCATCTCGGACACGAATAACGGAGACATGCGAAGCGAAACCGCATGCTTGCTGTCCAGCACACACCGATCGAATCGCAGTGTCACCGGCGTGTTCGGAATTCGCGTCAGCAACAAATCAATCGTTGCTTCCGTGATGAGCGACGAGCGGACGAACTGGAACTCCGAAGTTTTCGAAATTTTCGAAGTGGCGGCTGGATAGAGTATGCCAAGCCCGCTCTTGCTCGAGATCACGCTGTCCTCTACATGGCAGGTACTATCGAGAGCATACCAAGCGATGCCGACGTCTCCTCCTACGACCCAGGTGCGCCGCATTTCTAGATTGCCGCCGACTCCTAAGCAAACACCTCCTGCAAGTCGACGGATGT
>JBILVV010000278.1:0-6722 GCA_044370255.1 Pirellula sp. | reverse complement strand
GCGACCTGGGTGTTTGTTGCGTACTGAGGGATTGTTGCGACAGGGCTTCATCGGAAGGGGCAACCCCCGACATGCGATTCCCGACGATGGGCTCATCGAGGGAATCGTGCTGGGTCATTTCGTGCCGGGGAGGTTGCCCCTTCGGAATGGAAACGCGAAAGGGTTTGCTCCAAGGGGATGCAGGCTGCTGGTCTGGAGCGGGGATCGAAAGCGTGGCCGGGGAGTCGATGGTCTGACCCGAGGCTTGTTGTGCGATCGGGATGATGAAACAACCGGCGAGAAAGAACCATCTCCCAGCGATCCTTCGATCGCGATGTAACGGGAGCAGATTGTTTCGTGTACGAACCGCCATAGACTGGAGAATCGGAAAGACCGTTGCGTCCGATTCAATCATCATTCAAGGACCTGCGGGGTCTCCCGAAAGTGCAGAAGCACAATGCGAATTCACGGCAGATTCATCCTATTTTGACACCCCCGTACAACCGTTGGAGATTCGCGATTCCACGGTTACAATCTCCCCCAACCGCAATCTCACCCCACGAGGATATCTCCCATCCTCACGATCCATGTCCTTTCTCCCTACTGAATCCCCATCCCTATGAGCCAGATCCAACGAGTTGCCATCCTTTTCGCAGGAGGCCCCGCCCCTGCTGCCAATGCTGTCATTTCCTCCGCCGCCTTCAGCTTTCTGCAAGCCGGGGTAGAAGTTCTCGGGATCAAGCATGGTTATTCGAAGCTGATCGACTTCGATCCTTCCAAGCCATTGCGGGAAGGGGACGACTTCATTCGTTTCACGATGCAGTCGCTGGAATTCATGCGTACGGAGGCTGGAATACGCATTGGAACGGCGCGGAGCAATCCTGGTAAACAAGTAACGAAGCCTGAGGAACTGCGAGATCCCGAGAAATCGGCGCCGCTTGGCAGAGTCGTGGCGGCTTTGCATTCGTTAGGAGTCGACGCACTGATCAGCATCGGCGGGGACGACACTCTCAAAACCGCCAACAAGATCAAGATGTATCAAGATCATCTTCCGGCATCGCAGAAGCGATTTCCGGTGGTTCATCTTCCTAAGACCATCGATAATGACTACTCCGGTATCGACTTCACGTTCGGGTACTTTAGCGCTGCAGAAAATCTCGCCGAACAGATTCGCAATCTCAATCGCGATGCAGCGGCGGGCCAAGCCTACTTCTTGTGCGAAGCGATGGGACGATCGGCTGGTTGGCTGGCTTATGGCGCTGCGATCGCGGGCGATGCGTGCATGGTCTTGAGCGTCGAAGATCTCGTCGGCCCTTTCCGGACAACCGAAACGGTGAAACAATCCGACGGCACTACTAAGACTCGGTCGATCATGAACCTCGATGCCGTGATTGGCAAGATGGTCGACATGATGGTCGCGCGAGAAAAGATCGGACGCAATTACGGGGTGATTGTTGTGGCAGAGGGTCTCGCCGAGTATTTGCCTCAAGCGGAAGTCGCTGGTCTTGGCCGAGACGATCATGGTCACTTAGCGATTTCGAATGCCGATGTTGGCAAGTTCCTCGCCAACCGGCTTGCCGAGGAATACAAAAAGCGAACCGGGAAATCGCGAAAGATCAACGGTGTACAAATGGGATACGAGTCCCGTTGCTGTATTCCAACTGCGTACGACGTGATGCTCGGGTCGCAGATTGGAATCGGAGGCTACCGGGCGTTGATGGAAGAAAAGCTCAACGGCGTCATGGTATCGGTCGGTGGTCAATTCCAGGTGTCGTTCGTGCCGTTCGACAAGCTGATCGATCCCAATACGCTGGTGACACGCGTCCGTATGATCGAGACTGGAAGCGATTTCCATCGAATGGCGAGGTTGCTCGAGCAGTCTCACTGACAACCGCGATAGAGTTCGTCTGCGACGAAAACTAAAGTCTACCGAGCCGTTCGATCGCTTCCTCGGCCCATGGGCTTTGCGGAGCGAGCTGCACAAAGCGGATCCAATGGCGGGTCGCCTTGTCGGTGCTGCCGATTTCGTCGAGCGAACGCGCTAGATGGTAGTGGACATCCGGATAATGGTCGTCGCGAGCCAACGCCCCCTGAAAGGCAGCGACGGCGAGATCAAGTTGTCCCGTTTCAGCCAAGACACACCCGAGGTTAACACGGGCTTCGACAAAGTCGTCGTCGATTTCGATCGCGTTGTAGTACCGTTCGCGAGCCGCACCCAACTCACCGGTTCGATAGAGAAGTTCTGCAAGTTGAAAAGAAATTTCCGCATTGGGGCCGTGGTTGGCCAAGATGACTCGATACCATTCGATGGCTTGTTCGAGTTGTCCTGCATCTTCATGTTCTTCGGCCGCAGCGAGCATATCATCGCGGCTCAGAGGGCTTTCCATCCCGGACCATGACGCGCGAGGAATATCCTGGGGCGATTCATTGCGTCGCTCGGTGAAGGAAAGGGTTGCCGAGTTGAGGTCCTGATCCGATTCGGGCTCGACCTCATCGAAATCGAGATGGAGCTGCCCGTGAGCACCGACCAGGTGACCGCTCTCTCGCAACAGGAGCCTACGACCGTCGAACACCAGATCGAGATCGATCAAGCTTCGATCCGAAACTCGCGATCCGAACCTTTGCAATTCGCGTTGGATCGAGGCGGGTCGCGCTCCTTGCGCTATCCAGGATGCAATGCGTTTGGCGCATTGAACTTGCTCAAAATCGAAATAAGGAATGCGGTGCGCGACTCGAATGCTGTGCAGCAGTCCCATGCGATGCCAGCGCCGTATGTGACGAGGGGAGATCTTCAGCAATCCCGCCATCATCGCTGGGGTGTATAGCTGCTGCGCGACCGGATCCTCCGTGTAGGTCATGAGCCTTGCTCCGGCTGCTTGATCGGCACCTTGGCCAGCCCCAATCCCCAAGACCGCATCGACTCGAGCATTAGCTGCTTGGTCATGTCGAATTGCAGCGGAGTGACGGTAATATGTCCGGATGCGACTGCATTGAGATCGGTTTCGTGATCGGTTCTCTTGGGGGGAGGATCATTGGTCGACCAATAATAATCGCGTCCTTTGGGATCCTGGCGTTTGATGTAATGATCTCCGTAGCGTTCAACCCCCATCGGCACCAAGTGAACTTCGGGCATTTTGCCGTTGCGAAAAGCGCGCGTGGCTTCCGTTGGGATATTGATGTTGTACAACTCCGGCGCATTGCCTTGTTTATTCATGATTTGCTCGATCAGGCACACCGCCATTTCGGCGGCTGCGTCGAAATCGGCATGGGGATCGTGTTCGAGCGAGACCGCTACACTCGGAATGCGAAAGAATGCCCCTTCGATGGCAGCGGCAACCGTGCCGGAGTAGAGGACATTGATCCCAGCGTTGAGTCCTCCGTTGACGCCGCTGACGATCAGATCGACCGGTTTGGGAACCAGTTCCGCGACACCGAGTTTGACACAATCGGCGGGGGAACCTTCGACGGCCCATCCACGAAAGTCATCTCCATCGTAGATCTCCTTGCAGGTCAACGGAGAAAGGTACGTGATCGAGTGCCCAACACCGCTTTGCTCGGTTGCCGGTGCGACAACCATCACGGACCCGAGACGCTGCAGCGCATTTCGCAAGGCTCGCAAGCCAGGCGCATAAATCCCATCGTCATTAGCCAAAAGTATGTTCAACGTTTTGTTCCTTACCAGCGAATCGAATCGCGGAAATGGGATGGATAACCCGAGCTCAATCGATCGATCGATTCGCGAGATGATGTCGGAATGACATCAGGGAGCTTGATGTGCAACTCGACAAGCATATCGCCCGGTGCACCGCTCGATGGAGCGAAGCCCTGGCCTTTGATGCGAAGGCGTTTGCCGCTGCTGGACATCGGCGGGATGGTTACCGTAACTGTTCCTTTGGCGGTCGGCACATCGATCTTCGCGCCGTCGATCGCTTCGGCGAGGGTGATCGGAAGTTTCATTTCGATGTTGTTCCCTACCAGCTTGATCGCGGGGTGAGGTTGAACCTTGATCGTCAGGAGCAGGTCTCCAGGTTTTCCGCCGGCCATCGGGCCACCTTGTCCGCGAAGCCGGATCTTCTTCCCCGGTTCGATCCCGCGTGGGATCTTGACCTCGATCGATTCCACTTGGCTATCTCGCTGCAATTGGAATTTCATTTCGCCTCCTTGCAGCAACGTTCGGAGCGGAACTTCGATCTCCGCGGCGATATCGTGACCGCGTGCCGCCCCGCGCCGTCCGCGACCTCCACGACCTCCAAAGGAACCGAAGATCTGTTCCAGGTCGACCCCTTGCCCACCCGATCCGAAGACGCTGCCAAAGTCGACTCCACCCCCAAAGTCCTGCCAGTTTCCGGACGAGGTGTAGGGAGCTCCACCACCGGCTGCCCCCGCCGCGTACCGTTCGTACCCCTCTCCGAATTGGTCGTAGAGCTTCCGTTTTTCCGGATCATTCAGGGTATCGTAGGCGGTTTGAATCTCTTGAAACCGTTTCTTGGCATTCCCATCCTCCGGATTGAGGTCGGGATGGTATTTGCGGGCTAGTTTTCGATAAGCCTTGGTGATTTCTTCCTGGGAGGTGGAGCGATCGACACCCAGGGTCTTGTAATAATCGTTGGGCATTTGGGAGAGAGCTCTCAGGGCCGCGAAACCAAACACTATGCCACATTCTATAGCATTCGGACTAGGTCGCATCTCCAAATCTATCCGCGAAACGGGCCGGGCGTCGGGCCGGTGTTTCCGCCTGCTATTCGGTTTCCTACCATGGCTCTGCGCATGGACTCCGACGGTCTATGGACAAAATCAAGTCATCTTGGAAGTGGTCGACATCGACAGCCGCGAGCCGATCGCCGCTCGAGTCGAGTTCACTCGATCCGGCAAGAAACTGAAACGGGACCGAAAGGTTCTCACGTTCGGGGACACTTGGCTGGCCGAAGGTTCCCTCCCGCTCCAACCTCCTCCCGGCGACTACGAATTCCTGGTTCAGCGAGGTCCGGAATTCAACACGATTCGCGGTGGCTTCACCATTGAGCGAGGCGGCGACACTGTCTTGATCGAAGTCCCTCGTTCGATCGACATGCACGAGGAAAAGTGGTTCAGCGGCGACATGGGTTCGGACCTGCCGATCGACCAGCTAGCGCGCTGGCAGATCGCCGACGCGATCGATATGGTCATTCATGCGTCGTCCCCTGCAGTAACCGACAAGGGATCGGCATCCCCCAAGAGCCCAGCGTCACCCAAAAACACTGCCCCTTCGAAGCCGTCTGCTAAACAAATTGATGCACCGAAGTTAGGGGGTCCGAAAGAGGTCGGGTATCGATGGCGTGGATCCTCTAGGGAATATCGATCCACCGCGTTCGGCTTGGCCATTCATCGATTGCCCGATCCCGATGCTGCTCAAGATCCTGCGAGTGCAGCAACACCCTCTCTTCCGGTGTCGACCGATCCCTATGAGGCTCTCGAAGCGATTGAGGATGACCCGATGGCAATTGCGGAGATCACGCAATTGCTCGCAAGCGATCTGCCGATTCTGCTCGCTCATCCGAAAATTCGTTGCGCGCGGGTTCTCAATTTCGCGAACCGCGTTGCTCGCGATGTTTCCTTAGAGTTAGATCGCGCAACAGGTGACGATCTATTCGCAAAGCTGACGATTCCCATGGACAAGAATCGATGGACCATCCCCGTGCTGGCCCCGTTTCCTGATAAAGATCAAATCCGATTTCGTGGACCGCACGGCGCGGGTCGAATGTCGGAAGCCGTTTATTGGCAAGTACTCGAAGCAGGATTGCGCATTCCACCGACCGCCGCCAGTGGTTTCGGTGCGGGAGAAACGCACCTGGGCTACAACCGCGTGTATGCATACTGCGATTCGGTTGTGAATCCAGAGGCATGGTGGCAAGCGATCGCGAAAGGGGAGTTGTTCATCACCAATGGTCCGCTTTTAAGAGTCATGATCAACGAAGTCCCACCCGGCACACTCCAAGCGATTCACAACCGGGAAGTGCTTCCGTTGAGTATCGATGTTTCACTCGGGGTCCGTGATCCAGTCGATTATCTCGATGTGATCTTTAATGGCGAATCTCTCTACAACGCGAAGCTGGAAGACCATTACCGCAAGGGAGAGTTTCCCCCGATCGAAATCAGCCAGAGCGGCTGGTTGGTTGTCCGCGTGGTTACGGCTCATGAGCCTGGGTATCGGATGGCAACGACCGCTCCCTTCTATTTCGAAGTCGATGGAAAGAAGCGTGTGCGGCAGTCTGCTGTGGAATTCCTTCAGGAATGGCTAGCGCGAAGTGAGCGATCGCAGGTGAGCGAATCCATCGATACCGCAGCCCGTCGACGCGCGATCGAACGGGCGAAAGAGTTCTGGCAGGAACGGCTCGCACAAGCTGAGTAGCTTTGAAGTCTCTTAAACCAATCGGTGGGTAATACTTTCGACGAGATTGTCGAAATCCTTGGCTGACTCAGGAGCTGCGGCAAAACGGGGAGTGCCCTCCGCTTCCTTCTTGGATCGCTGCGGCAATGCTCCCATGCGAGTCCAAGCCATATCGTAGACGGAATAGGAGACATGAAGCCCCTTTGTCAAAGAGTTGACCTCGCGCTGTAAATCGTATGCGGTGACCGCGGCATTCAGAAAACACGAGGTCGTCGTCAGCCATTCGCGATAACGCTTGTGCTTTTGCACTTTGGCCCCGAGAGACGTTTCCAATCCACGGGCAGCATTTCGCACAGACAGTAGAATTCGATCGGTC
>JBILVV010000277.1:0-6724 GCA_044370255.1 Pirellula sp. | reverse complement strand
ACCTCCGGTTCGAACTGGACTCCGATGATCTCGCCGCGCGAAGTAGTCTCAGCGGTGAAGCGAACACGCATCAGGGCTCGCAACCGTGCGGCGATCGGCGAGTCGTCTTCCTGGGGTTCAGGGTTGTCCGTATCGATGACCGGTTTGTTGTCGACCGACATCTTGAGGCGGCGAACCGACTGCTCGACATTTGCGGTCCCGTTCTCGTCGACTTTCTTAATGTGCCATCGCAGCCACATGGTTTGGGACGTTTCGGTCCGTTTTTCGTTCATTTCGTGAACGATTTCTTGGGTCATCTCCATATCCCGGGTTTCACCCTCCCGAAACTTCCAACGGAACTCCTGCTGCGAAAAACCCTGGGTAGCACAAGAGAACCACGCGAGAACAACCAAGGGCCACAAGCGAAACCAGATGCGAAACATCAATCCTTTGACTCCATTGAAAACAAAGATATTCCGTGGGACGCTCCTTCACTGTAACCGCTATGCGGTTTCGGGGAAGACGAATCCGAAAGGCTTGCCAAGATTCGCAGCCTCGATTCCTTCTGTTACAATCGTGAAAGTGTCGGATGTTGGAGTGGATAATGATTGCGTTTGACTCGGGCCCGAGTTCGATGAGTTCGAGGTTAAGTATTCGATAAGGTTCATTGTGGTCCAGTGGTTGATCGTTTCTGTCATCGTCATCACATGTGCGATGCTCGCCATTCGAGCATTCGTGCGTAGCATTCGGAATAGTTTCGACCCGAGTCGCGGAGGGGCTGGGAATCGCTCGGCATGCGGTAGTTGTGGCGGTTGCGGAAATGGCCAAGCAAATCGAATCGTACAGATCGTGACGCTGGATACCCACACCCGCAGTCCCCGGGGTGCAGCTATTCCCGATGAGGAGACACATCCCGTGAGTGGGAAATACCGATGAGTGGGCAGTATCCATGAGTGGGCAGTACAGTGTTCGCAACTTGATGATCGCGACCGGCGTTGTGGCGGCGAGTATGTTGCTGCTGGTTTATACGCTGCGCAATCAGGACAGCAACCTCGCTCTCTCATTGACGGTTGGTTTGGCCATGATCGCGTCTACCTTTCTTTTGTTCGCTATCGCTTTCGCATTGCTGTTGCCGCTGGGTGTGATCGATGCTCTGGCGCGCGAGTCTAGTGCGCCGAGCGAGAGTCCCTTTGCAACCGATCGTTTGCCTGAACAGCAACTCCTACCCAAAGACATCGAGCCGTCGCATTAAGGGGATGTTGCTATGAACGTTCATGTTGCACAGACGGAGCCGGTGATTGAGTTGCGGCGGGTTCATCGCTTCTTCAATCAGACCAAAGCGGTCAACGACGTGTCCTTTGACGTCTACCGGGGGCAAGTGTTCGGTTTCATCGGACCCAATGGAGCTGGCAAGACGACCACGATGCGTATCCTGGCGACTTTGGACTCGCCCAGCTATGGCGATGCGTTGGTCGATGGTTTTTCGGTGATCAATGATCCGGACCTGGTACGTCGTCGGCTGGGGTTCATGCCCGATGGCAGTTCCCTCTATGCCAATATGAACTGTGTCGAGTATCTTGATTTTTTCGCTCGTTCGTATGGCTTGGTGGGCCGAGAGCGGAACGATGCGCTTCGAAGGACCCTGTCGTTCACCGGTTTGGATAAGATTGCCTCCAAGTCGATTACCGGGCTCTCGAAAGGGATGCGTCAGAGGCTCAGTTTGGGACGTGCGATGATTCATCGGCCATCGGTCCTGATCTTGGATGAGCCAGCCAACGGACTGGACCCGCGAGCGAGAATCGAGCTTCGGCACTTGATTCGCCAGCTTGCCTCGGAAGGGACCACCGTCCTGGTTTCCTCCCATATCCTCACTGAATTGGCAGAGATGTGCGATCAGGTAGGGATCATCGAGCGGGGCAAGCTTCTCGCAGTCGGGAGCGTCTCTGAGATCTACAATTCCATGCAGGCCGCATCACAGGTGCGAATGCGGCTGCTAGGGCGAGTCGAGGAGTTGCTTGGTGTGTTGGCTACGCGCGAAGAGGTCTCCAGCGTTCAGCGCAAAGGGGACTGGATTCAGCTTGAACTTCGAGGGGACGATGCGGCGCAGGCATCTTTGCTTCGTTGGATCGTTTCGTCCGGTTTCGATGTGCTCGAGTATGTATCGCACCGCGAGTCGCTGGAGGATGTCTTTATGAAGGTGACGACAGGGGCAGTCCAATGAGCGACTCAGCGTTATCGGATCCGATGCAACGCTCGCACGATGAAGTGATTCGCATCGTGATCGATGGAGAATCGAAGTGGGATCAGCGATTGATTCGTGGCAGTTATTGGCTCAACCCGATCCTGGTCAAGGAAGCGCGCCAGGCACTCAAAAGCAAGCAGTTTGCGTGGACTTTCATGTTGCTGATCGTCTTTACTGCGGCATGGACCCTGTTCGCGGTCGCATCGAGTATTCCGGATGTTTACTACGATTCGGATGGCACCGTGTTTCTGATGGGCTACCTCACGATTCTGTTGGTCCCAACGATCATCGTGATCCCTCAGGTAGCCTTCCGCTCCATGGCGTCGGAATTGGAGGACGGGACGTTTGAAACGCTGTCCTTGTCCATGTTGACCCCGGGGCAAATCGTGTACGGCAAGCTCAGCATGGCGGCTCTGCAGTTGATCGTTTACCTTTCGATCCTGGCTCCCTGCATCGCGTTTACCTATCTGCTGCGAGGGATCTCGCTGGGAGTTATCGGTTTTCTGCTGGTGCTGATTGTCGTCAGTTGCATGTTTCTGGCAGCAACGTCGATCATGCTTGCCGCGATTGCTCGCACTCGAACCCTTCAGGTTCTATTCTCGATTCTGATGGTCCTCGGGCAATTGGTCGCGTTTGGATTTCTGTTTGGAATTGCAAGCAGCGGAATGAGTGAACAAAACGCCCTGCAGACGCCTTCCGCTTATCTCAACATGTTTTGTTTTCTGGGGATCATTCTTTCGTATGCCTGGTTGTGGTTGCGCTGTGCAGCGAGCTTGATCGATATGGCGAGCGCCAATCGATCGACACCGGTCCGCTTCGCGGTTTTTGTGGTCGGAATGATCATCGCGATTGGCTCAGTTCTGGCGATGATGAATCAAAGCGCAGAATCAGGCAACGTAAATCGACTGTTTGCTGTCAACGTTTTTATCAACGTTTGTTGGCTTCACTGGGCGATCGCGGGTGCATGGATGATGGGGGAGAGTGGCATCATCTCCCAGCGAGCCCGCAGGTCTTTGCCCGATTCGTATTTTGGGCGCGTGTTCATGACATTGTTCAACCCGGGAGCCGGGCCAGCGTATCTGCTTGTCGTTCTAGGATTCTTAGGACCCTGGGTTGGCTACTTCGGAGCGACCGATCTGCTCGCGATCATTCAAGGTCGCTATTCGGGATCGATTGCGGAAGCCTACCGTAGTTGGCTAAAGGTTTTGGCACTGGCCGCCTACCTCGCGCTCTATCTGGGCATGACGAGGTTGTTGTTGCTGGCTTTCTATCGGAACAAAAGGGCGTCACGTCTGTTGGAAGCGTTCGCAATGACGGGTGTTTTGGTGATCGCCGGGGTTTTCGCAACACTCTTTGGGAATCTGGCGGCCAATAACTTTCGAGATATGTATTTCGATTGGTACTGTTTCTTGAATCCCTTTTGGATGCTGTCCGAGTACTCGTCGGATAACACGATCCAACCGTCGATGCAGGATGTTTTTAGTAGCGCTGAATTGTTTTTTGCATGGCTTGCCTTGATCATTAGCGGATCTGTCGTGTTTTTCATCAACGCGATTCTGACGGCCCGCGATGTGATGATCACGCGCGTCGAAACACCACCGCGTGTGAGAGCGGAGCAATCCAAAAAGAAACAGGTGGATGAGGTCGATCCTTGGAAAGAGCCATAACCGTGACTGAAAAAATACTTGCAGCAGCTTTCGTAATCCTTTTCTCGGCCAACGCTATGTCGCAAATACGTCCTCCTAACTACGACGAAGCTCTCGTTCCCAAGTTCACGTTGCCGCATGTGCTGGAAGACAAGGATGGAACGCGCGTTGCGTCGGTGGAATCATGGCCTGCACATCGCGAGTATCTCGTGAATCTGCTGGCGACTCACGAGTATGGTTTCGCACCCAAAGATCGAGTCGAAATGAAAGTCGAAAAGATCGACGACGGCATCTACACCCACGGGAACGACCAACCCGGCAACGGCGCGGTTGGAAAAGAGGCTGATGATACGATTCGGCGACGTCAGTATGCAGTGAGTCTGACCCGAAACGATCGATCGGTTCGAATCGATTTGCTGGTTTGGTCTCCTCGAAATCCAAACAAGAAGGTCGGTTGTTTTCTCGGCTTGAATTTTCGGGGCAATCAATCCACCAGCGACGATCCGAACGTGCGGATCACGACCAGTTGGTGCGATGCCAGGCATCCGGGGGTAGTCAATAATCGAGCTACCGAGGCGAGCCGCGGCAACCAAGGAGAACGCTGGCCCATTCGCGATGTCGTAGGAGCTGGCTATGCAGTCGCAACCGCTCATTACTGCGATATCGACCCAGACTTCGACGATGGCTTCGAGAACGGCGTTCATGCTTTGTTCCCGGAATTTCGTTGTTCAAACGAGTATCCAGACCGATGGGGAACCATCGCCACATGGGCTTGGGGTTTGTCCCGCTTGGCCGATGCATTGGAGCAAGTTGAGGATATTGACTCGGGGCGATTGATGGTTGTCGGACATTCGCGATTGGGCAAAACGGCGCTCTGGGCGGGAGCAAATGACGAGCGGTTCAAGCTGGTGATATCGAATAACTCGGGATGTGGCGGAGCGGCGCTCAGCAAGCGATGCTACGGCGAGTCGGTGGCAGCCATCAATCGTTCCTTTCCCCATTGGTTCAACCGGAACTTTCGCGCTTACAATGACGCCGAAGAAAAGATGCCTTTTGATCAACATCAATTGATCGCGGCTATCGCGCCGCGACCGGTCTACATCGCCAGCGCCAGCCTCGATCGTTGGGCCGACCCGCGCGGTGAACTCCTCAGCGGTCATTACGCGTCTCCCGCGCATGAGCTATTCGGCAAGCAAGGGCTCGCGGCTACCGAACTCCCCGAAGTCAATCGCTCGATCGGAGGTTCGATCGGTTATCACATTCGAGAAGGAGAGCATGATCTGCTTCCCTTCGATTGGAAGCAGTTCGTCGCTTTTGCACAGAGGCAAGGTTTGTAGAGTCTCTTGGGTTAGCCCATGAAAGCCGAAGTGCGCGAGCACTCGGGTGGGAACTGTGGCAAACATTGCGATGTTTCGAGTGGTTCAGCCTGGAAGATTGCGCATCTCGGTTGAAAACAGAGGATCGCACGTCCCTGAGTCCACTTCGTGGGTGGTGTCCCTGAGTCTTCGAAGGGCGTGCTGAGTGGAAAGTGACCAGTTAGCCAAGGTATTGCACAATGCGATGTGGTTGTACTGAGGGAATGGTAGTTGCTGAAGGTTCACCACGCCCTTCGCAAAGCCTCAGGGCGTGCCACCCTGGCAAAGCATCAGGGCGTGTTGCCCAGTGGGTGGCACGTCCCTGAGTCTTCGAAGGGCGTGCTGAGTCTGCCGAGACCATCCCCTTGCCTACGTCTGCGATAATGCTGGGTTTGGTAGTATATAGTCCGAGAGATCAGGGAAGTCGCCTCAGAATATGCCGCCCATGTGTTTTGGCTGACGCGTAATCGAGTGCCTTACGATATTTGTCACAAGGAGTATCGACTATGAGAATCAAGTGTGAGAAAAGTGGCGAAAGCTATTTTCGAAAGCTTCGCAAGCGAGTTGACGAACCCGGCCAGGCTCGCGAACTGACATTTTCTTGCTACAAGCGTTTTAAGTTCCTGGATTATGATCGAACTCGTCAATGGCTCATCGATGACCTATCCGAAGCACGCAAGACCTTCTCGTTCGATCTGTGGGCGTACGTAATCATGCCAGAACATGTTCACCTGCTGATCTATCCGAGAGAGTCGAACGTGAAAGCCAGTATCGTGGTGGGGAAAATCAAAGAACAAGTTGCGAGGAAGGCTATCCAATATCTCAGAGAAAACGCTCCTGGATGGTTGGATCGTATTTCCGTGCAAGAAGGAGATCGACTGCGTTATAGATTTTGGCAGCCGGGTGGTGGCTACGATCGGAATGTTGTCGAGCTTTCGACAGTTCAAAAAATGATCGAATACATTCATATGAACCCGGTGCGACGGGGCTTGGTAGAGCGACCTGAAGATTGGCCATGGTCGAGCGCTCAATGGTATGCAGGAATCGCCCCTGTCATGATCGAGATGGACAAGACCATCCCTATGATTTTCGACGTTGGATCAAAACCTGGTTAGCGGAACACCACCACGCCCTTCGCAAAGCCTCAGGGCGTGCCACCCTTGCAAAGCTTTCGGGCGTGCTGCGTCTTCTGGTGGGTGGCACGTCCCTGAGTCTTCTTGTGGGTGGCACGTCCCTGAGTCTCCTCGTGGGTGGCACGTCCCTGAGTCTCCTCGTGGGTGGCACGTCCCTGAGTCTTCGAAGGGCGTGCTGAGTGGACGGTGACCAGTTAGCCAAGGTATTGCACAATGCGATGTGGTTGTACTGAGGGAATGGTAGTTGCTGAAGGTTCACCACGCCCTTCGCAAAGCCTCAGGGCGTGCCACCCTTGCAAAAAATCAGGGCGTGCCACCCTTGCAAAAAATCAGGGCGTGCCACCCTGGCAAAGCCTCAGGGCGTGCCAC
>JBILVV010000032.1:0-22433 GCA_044370255.1 Pirellula sp. | reverse complement strand
CTCTTGGGAAACCGACATCGCTTCATCGACAAAGGTTTCGGGGTACATGTAGTTCGGTGGGAGATTCACCAGCCGCTTCACCAACTGGATCGACTGACCAACGATCTGGCCGATCTCGACTTGTCGGGAATGAAATCCGGCAAACTGAAGGGTATCTGGTGCGAAAATGGATTTCTCGGACCGAAAGAGATCCTGTCCGGTACACGCCGAGACGGCACCCGCGACGACCGCGCGTTCTTCCAGCGGCGAACCTGCCAAACCGACGACGCGGACCGTCGAACGATTCTTGGTCATGACGGCACGGATGGCAGATGCAGCCGCGCGAAACGGCGTGTCGAGCGGGGCTTTCCCCCGCGCTCCGGTCCCTACCAAGGCGACAAGAGTCGATGGAGACTTGGCTGCAGGAGCATGCAACAGGGTCACTCGATTGGGCTTGGTCGAGACCTCGCCCCGTTGCAGGATTGGAAAGAGCCAATCCCCTGTGGCTTCATTCAAACGCAGAAGATCTTCCCGTCCCTTCCAATTCTCATCGACCGAGAGAACCAAGGCATCGCACGGGGAAGAGATCCAGTCGGACGGAGTTGATTCGATTTTCATAGCGATGCATTGTTGCGGTCGTGGCCATGGTTAAGGAATTCCTCATTCGATACCACGAAACGTTCCTCGTCAAGAAACCCTGCCTCGACCTCGTTTCAATGCATCATTAACGCTCGCGACATATCGCTGGCCATCATTCGTCCAGGGGGCGACGAGATTGTAGTACAGGATGTACCAAATCGCAGCGATTCCATCTTTAAGCCCGATCTTCTTTCCTTCGTCATAGGTTCGACCGTAGTAAGAAATCGGTACTTCATAGGTTCGGGCGATGGTTTTGCAGATCAAAGCAGTGATCTCGACTTCCATGCCAAAACCACGACTGGTCAAATTCATCGGAACGATCACTTCTCGCCGAAACGCCTTGTAACATGTTTCGATATCGGACATGTTCCGATTGGTCAGTAGATTGCTGAGCAAGGTCAGGCACTTGTTCGCAACATAGTGATAAAAATAGAGAACGCGCGAGGCTCGCTTGACCAAAAACCGGCTGCCATAGACCACATCCGCCACGTTTCTCAGGATCGGTTCGATCACATCCGGTATCTCGATCGGATCGTATTCGAGATCGGCATCTTGAATAATGAGGATATCCCCCTTCGATTCGGAGATCGCCCTCGCGATCGCGGCGGTCTTGCCTTGGTTTCTTTCCTGGCGAAACCACCGGATGCGATCGTTACCTTCTACGAATTTGGCTATCCGCTCTGCGGTGCGATCCGTGGACGCATCGTCAACGACGATGACTTCGAAGTCCTGGAACGGTAACTCGCTCAAGCGTGCGAGAACATGATCGATTGTTCCTTCTTCGTTGAAGGCTGGCACCAAAACGGAAATCTTCATCAGGTCAACAAACCTCGGGCGTCGACAGGGTATTCGACCAGAGAGTCGGAATCGAGCAGGTAGAACGAGTTCTGTAAATTCACGCACACACAAATATGGTTTGGGAGAACGAACACCCTATCTCCGACTCTCGGAAGGGATTGAATACTGTTTTCGGGCAAAACGACTTCGCCGTGCTCTTCGCTCAGGCGACTGATTTTTGCGGTGGGATACTCGATCACCATGCCGAATCCTGATTGATCGTCGACGCAATTGCGGTCGCTCGAGAGTGTCTTGCTACCCGCATCGATAATGAACTTGCGGCTTGAGGGAACACTGACCACTGTCGCTGCGATTCGAGCGGCACACTGCTCGAGAGTTGCGACCCCTAATCTGACTTCGTTCAAGTCATTGTAGATATACGTTCCCGGCCGGATCTCGTTCAAAAAAGGATTTCGATGGGAGGCGACTGCGGTGGGGGTTGAGCCGCCGGACACCGTTTCAACCGGAATGCCCGATGCAGCAAACTGCTCAATGATGTTTTGCAAGGACTCCGTGTAACGAGCCCAAGCTTCCGGTGGGGAACTGGGGAGTAAATGGCCAGGAAAACACATCAAGCCTCGGAATTTGAGGTGGGACATGGAATCGATCGCTTGCCCTAACGCCACTGCGCTCGCCACGTCCTGGACTCCCGTTCGGGAAAAGCCGACTTCCATATCGATCAGGATGCCAAACGTAACGCCCGCATGAACCGCCGCCGATTGCAGTTGCTGTGCAGCGTCCATGGAGTCGATTCCGACTGTCACCTCTGCGTCGCGTGCCACAGCAACCAGATCGTGCAGTCGCTTCGCGCCTACCGCTGGATAGGCGACCAAGATATCTTTCGATGCTCGGCTCATGACGCGAGCTTCCCCGGCTTTTGCCACGGTCAAACCGGACGCTCCCAAGGCGATTTGCTCCTGAGCCATCAGCAGCGATTTGTGAGTTTTGGTATGGGGTCGCAATCGCAACGCATGCGAATCGCAGTAGGTCTGCATCCGTTGAAGATTATCTCGGACCGTTGGCCGGTGAATCACAAGGGATGGCGTAGGATGCTCGTCGGGTAAATCAGGCCAGCGCATAAACATTCCTGCTTTCAGATTCGTTCGGGAATACCCAACAGTGTGTACAATGGGTGCGATGCAGACCAGCCCTCTTATTCAACAAAACATCTCGACCCAAGAGCATAGCCAGCAGAAGACCCAGGAGAAGACTGCGGGACTTGTCTACCATTGCGCCTGTGGCAATGAATACGCGGTCGATCCTGCCTCAGGTGGTGTCTGTTCGGTGTGCAAACGACGCATCACCCCCGAGGCGATTCGCGATGCCAATACCGCAACAATCAGCATTCACGATTTCTATGGCCAGCATACGATGGAAAAGCTGGAGGTGGAGCAGGGTGACGAGCTGACCAACAAGGTATTTGGTCACTTTCGAATCGATCGCAAACTAGGTGGTGGAGGCATGGGGGCTGTGTACCGTGCGTTGGACACTTCCTTGCAACGCTATGTCGCGGTCAAAGTCATTCACCAACGGAGCCAGCGCACCGAATCGCGACTGAACGCGATGCTTCGCGAAGCGGTCGCGCAGGCGAGGCTCAACCACCCGAATGTCGTTACCATCTATTACGTTGGCCGCCAAGGAGAAGAGCCTTTCCTAGCGATGGAACTGCTTCCCGGTCCAACCCTCGCGGAACGTTTAAGCAAATCGGGATCGATTCCCTACGAAGAAGCCATCCGTTATGCAATCCAAGTAGCCCAAGCTCTCAGGCATGCGGCGGTTTTCGATATTGTTCATGCGGACATCAAGCCCGCGAATCTGATCATGGCTGGCGAGGGTCGGATCAAGCTGTCGGATTTCGGACTATCGCGAGTTCAGTCCGACGATACATCGGATGCCCGCGTAGGAGGTACTCCTGCGTATGTCGCTCCGGAAGTGGTCGCAGGGGAGGGTTTGAGTATCCAATCGGATATGTACGCTCTGGGAGTCACGTTGTTTGAATTGATATTCGGCAGACACCCGATCAAATTGGTCGGCGATACAATCTACGAAAAGCTCCAGGTTCATCGCACTGCAGCGATTGAGTTCCCGAATCCCTGGCCTGTAAATATCCCTGTCGAGTTCAAAAAGCTGATCGAGAAGCTGCTGGCAAAGAAACCTGCCGATCGCTATCAAGACTACGATGCACTCTTGAAGGACTTGCGCGCCATTGCGCCAGTGAGCACGACTGCCGCTGGTTTCGCACCCCGCGCGATGGCCTACATCGTCGACCAGGTATGTTTGCTTACGGCATTCGCTCCCTTTGCCATCGCTCTTTTCTTCCTCGGTGGCGATGAAAATACCGCTACGGTTGGGCTAATCAACCGGCGGCTATGGATTCCGGTCATCGCGCTGTTGTCCTTGATCGTGCCTGCAATCTACTTGTTCCTGATTTATCGCGGCTGGCCCTCGATTGGGAGATATCTGTTTCAAACACGAATCGTCGAGGAACATGGACTTGCCCCCCGGCGCGAGCAGCTCGTGCCTCGCGAAGTCTTGAGGAATGCGTTTGCATGGGGATTCCCTTTTTCGACCTATGTATCCTGGTCTTCGGAGCAACTGGCTGAATGGATCGAGTTCGCACTGGTGATCTTCCTAGCAATCAATACGATGACCCTATTCTTGCTGAGAGGACGCAAAGCCCTCCACGACTATCTATGCCATTCGAGAGTCGTCTTGGCAGTCGATCAGAAACACAAGGAACAACATGCAGTCGATTGATGTGCCGCTCGGAACACGGAGTTACGTGATCCATATCGGCAACGCAGCCCCCGGCCAGCTTGGTCTTGCCATCGGAAGCTTCTCTCCGCCCCCCTCCAAGGCGATCGTTATTTACGATGCCGAAGTGAAGCTGATTGCAGAGAAGACAGCGAAGGAACTAGGATTCGAGCCAGCTAAGCTATGCATGATGGATGTTCCGAGTGGCGAAGAGAGCAAATCGATTCGCTATCTCGAATACCTCTGGAAGAATCTGCTTCAATTTGGTGTCGACCGAAAAGGAATCATCGTTGCGGTAGGTGGTGGAGTGATCGGAGATCTCGCAGGTTTTGCGGCTGCCACATGGAATCGGGGAATACGCTTTATCCAAGTTCCCACCACGCTCTTAGCGATGGTCGACAGCAGTGTCGGTGGAAAAACCGGAATCAACTTGCCCGAAGCGAAAAATGTGATCGGCTCGTTCTGGCAACCATCGTTGGTTTGGGCTGATATCGCCAACCTGGAAACCCTCCCAACTCGCGAATTCCGCAGCGGTCTGGCTGAAGTGGTCAAATACGGAATCATCCTCGATGCAGACTTCTTCGAATACTTGGAGAATCATGCAGATGCCATCTTGGCTCGCGATACAAGTGCCCTGACCGAAGTGATTCGCCGCTCCTGCCTCCTGAAAGCACGAGTCGTCGCCGAAGATGAGTGGGAGACGACCGGTCGCCGCGCGATACTCAATTACGGTCACACATTTGGACATGCCATCGAATCGCTGACTGAATATGGAACGTTGCTCCACGGCGAAGCAGTCTCGATCGGAATGTCGATGGCTGGTCATCTCGCTGCGTCGCTTCAGCGATGGCCGGATCACTCGCTCGATCGACAAAATCAGTTGCTCGAACGATTCGGACTGCCAACACGGATCATGGCCGGTATTCAAAAACATCTGACCGCAGATCGCATGATCCAAGCGATGATGCACGACAAGAAAAACACCTATGGCAAGCTCAACCTGATTCTGCCCAATCGCATCGGCGAGGTGCAAACGGTGTCCGATGCATCGATCGATCTGGTGCGAAAGACCATCTCCGACCATCTTGCTCTATAGACGCTAGCCGAAAAGAGCGATCACGCCTCGAACAGAGTTCGAATGGGTTGCCCGCTCGAGATGGGCAAGGGACGAGCCTGGGTATCGAGAACTTCCGATGCAGGATCGATTCCGAGCGCCCAGTAAAGCGTAGCCGCGATATCTTCGGGGCCTACCGGATCTGCTGCTGGATAGGCTCCCTTGGCATCGCTTTGGCCAAAGATCTTTCCGCCGCGGACTCCTCCGCCTGCCATCATAACCGTGTAACAGTCGGGCCAATGTCCGCGCCCTTTTCCATCCCGATCCCCGATTTGTGGTCCTCGACCGAATTCACCCATCCACAACACAAGCGTGTCTTGAAGCAGTCCTCGCGATTCCAAGTCGCTGATCAGGGTCGGTACTGTCTGATCGCTCATCGGCAGCAAGCGTTCTCTCAAATCCTTAAAGTTCTCTTGATGAGTATCCCAACCCTCGCTTCCCTTCCCCCCGATCCCTTGAGAGAAATAAACCGTCACGAAGCGCACCCCCGATTCGACCAGTTTTCTGGCTAACAGGCACGACTGACCGTAAGTGGTACGCCCATACGCATCTCGCAGGGCCGAGTCTTCGCGACTCAAGTCCAACGCATCTCGAAGCCCGGTCGACGACAAGATCTGCAGCGCCTGCTCCTGCAGAGTATCTAATCCCTTCGCTTCGGCGCTCGTCTCAAGCAATCGGCGGTCTTCGTCGATGAGTTTCACCAGATCGCGGCGTCGCCCAAGTCGATCCATGTCTATATCGGCAGGCAATTGCAACTCGGGTAGCGCGAAGTCGCTTGAGTTGGGATCGCCCTGGAAGAAGTAGGGATCGCATTGCTTGCCAAGAAAACTTGCATGCTGTCCAGGTGAGATAGCCCCGTCGCGCAGCACATGAGGATAAGCAACGAACGTGGGGACACCTGCTACCGGCTTCGAGAACTTGGCCACTGTTGAACCGTATGCCGGGTACAACTCGAGCGTATCGCGCAATCGGATATCGTCCGTTGGAGGTCGCTTTCCCGTCAGGGAGTAATAACATGCGGGATTATGGTTCTTCATGTCGTGATGGACTGAACGGACTTGAGCCCATCGATCCAATTGCGCTCCCCATCGAGGCAAATGCTCGCAGACTGGAACTCCGGCAATCGCGGACGAAATCGGCTTGAACTCTCCACGAATGCCATCCGGTGCATTCGGTTTCATATCGAACGTGTCGATATGGCTCGGACCTCCATACTGATGGAGGAAGATCACGCTCTTGGCTCGCGAGGGAAACTTCGGCTGAGATTCTTCACTACGAATCCTTCCAAGTTGGCTCGCGCTCCACAGGCCGGTCAAACCAAGCCCACCGATCTTCAACGCTGCTCGGCGAGAGTAGATTGCATTCGCAGAGTAGATTCCATGACTTCTCATTGTCTCATCCTTTCTCATCGCAGGAGATCATCGCAGGATCGCAAACTCCTTGCTATTGATCAGGGCCCACAGAACATCTTCGAGAACGCGGCGTTCCGAGTACTGCTTCGCATTGGCGGCCTGTTGCACGGCGAGCAGGACTTCTTCGACATTCTTGGGGCGGTCGGCATTGACCTCAAGCATGGCGAGAACGGCATCTCGCTCCCGCTGGCTAGGCTTGCGAGAGAGTGCGGCCAAGAACAGTTCCTCGACCTTCTCGGGAAACGTTTTCGGTGATTGCATCAAGCGACCGATGCGGTTGTCGGATTGCGATATACGATCTCGCACTTCCTTGCCGTTGACGAGCGACAACGACTGGCCGAGCGATACCGCATTGGTCCGTTCGCATTCGCACACGAGCAATCGATCCGGCTTTCCAAATGTTTTCAGGAACCCTTTCTTGACTGGGACGCCTGGCATTTCCATCGCACGTCGGATCGTCGGTGCTCCCTCCTCATAGCCCGGTTGAACCGGTGGATAATAATCGCATGCGTCGCTGACCGCATCGAGCATAGTTTCGGCCGCAAGCCTTCGAGTCGGATAGGCTGCGAAATAAGGGATACGGCTCAGTTCCTGAACCCCGGGTTGGTCGGAGCCCGACTGCCGCGCAAATGTTTGACTGCAGAGGATGGTTCGAGATAGTTGTTTCAACGAGTAATTTTCTCGTCGCAGTTCGGCGGCCAACCATCGAAGCAACTCGGAATTGGTCGGCGGATTGGAATCTCGGAAATCATCTGGCGAGTCGACAATGCCGCGGCCGAAGTATTGGAACCAGATCCGATTGGCCAGGTTGGCATCGAATTGCGAATTATCAACCGTCAGCCAACGACCGAATCGCTCGAGAACGGTTCCTGACGACTCTTCGACATGAGTCGAAGCAGCGTTCGTGGAAGCAATATCGTTGAATGGAAGAGGTCGCGGAGGGACCTTTTGCGATCGACCGGGATGGAGCGTTTCGGCTGACCGATCCGCCAACGAGATGATCTCGTCTCCCGTAATGATGTGTTTGTCGAGTTCGTCCTTCGGCTTGTTGTCGATCTGTTTGCGCTCGATGGTTGTGAAGTAGGCGGCCAGGCCATAATAGTCATCTTGTTTCCACCGATCGAAGGGATGGTTGTGGCATTTCGCGCATTGAACGCGAACTCCCAAGAAGACTTGGGCAGCAGACTCTGCCGTGGTGAACGGATCGCGATGGGTGCGATGATAGGATGCGGGTGGGTTTTCGTAGGTGGAACCGACACTCGATACCAACTCGGAGATCCAAGACTGCATCGAACGGTCCGATGCCATTTGCTGTCGCAACCAATCATGCAGAATCGCCGCACCCTTGGGACTCATGACCTTGTCTTCATTGCGAATCAGGTCGGACCATCGCATGGCCCAGACATAATCGAACGCAGGATCGGCTAGCAATCGATCGACGAGCGATTCGATCTTGTTGGGACGATCATCAGCGACGAAAGCGAGCGTCTCTTCGGGGCGAGGCAATCTCCCCAACGCGACCAGATACAGTCTCCGCACCAAGGTCCAATCGTCGGCTTGTGGTGCAGGAGTCAAATTCAGTTCCTTGCATTGAGCCTCGACAATCGCATCGATTGGGTTGCTGCTCGGAGTGGACACGCCAGTGACACTTGGTGAATGCCCCAGGAAGACGACACGACCGCTGGCTCGTCCGGATAGGTAGGTGGCGCCGAAACTGACATCGATCGGCGCCTCGGCGCGTACGGACCCATCCGATTGTAACTCGATTCCGGTAGCGGTACTCGGTTCGATGCGAGCCCATCGGGTGACATCTCGAATCGATCCATCAGCAAATTTCGCTTGCACGATCAATCGCGCGTTCAACTCCCCTGGCTGCATGCGCTGCATGCGGGGTAACACTTCCAGGGATACAAGCGGACTTGCCCGGGTCTCGATCGCTCCTGTTTCGATCCACTCTCGGAGCCACTGGTATTCGACGGAATCGACGTCGAAGCGTTTGCCACCCTGATGAGCGACTTGGGCCGTTGCCTTGCGCAGGATGAGGCTTGCCGATGGTTCCCAGAGATCGATGCGACGTTGTGCATATTCGCGGCTCAACCGATGAAAATCGAACGGCGGATCATCGCCGCGCAGACTCAGACGCATTCCCCCTTTGCCATGAAGGTTGCCATGGCATGTTCCCAAATTGCATCCGCTGCGAGTGAGAAGCGAAGTGACCTCGCGATCATATGCAAGGGCTGGATCCTCGGTCGTCTCGATGGGTACGCGAGTCGAAAGACCGCGCCACTGCACCTCCAATTGGCTTGTTCCGGTGGAGCGATACTCAATCCAACCGTTTGCGAACTCACCTAGCGAACCAACCGATAGTCGAATTTGCAAGTCGGGGTGCTGGCTGATGTCAGCAACCTCACCTTTGTTCGTGCGGACGAGAATGGAGAAGCGAGCAGGGTAGCGCGGGGTCGCAACCATGTTCGCTGGCAACACCTCCAACGAGGCTCCCATGAACGAAGGACTGTCCGGCGATGGAGGATCGGCGGAATACGCGCGAGCCTGCGCAACTATCCAAACGAGTAGTCCGAAACAAACTCGCATACGGATTGGGGCGATCGAGTTCATGAGCAAAGACGCTCGAAGCATCGGCGAAGTGGGTGCGGCGGGAAAGATGGAAATTCGTGAGATGGATAGGGTGGGTGGGGCTAGCCCGTTAGCAAAGTATAGCTGAAGATGCCTTCGGAATCATCGTTGATTTATCGATACACCGCCATCAATGCATCTGATCGGAATCCGATTCGCATATGCAAGATCCATTTTCCGACGCACCCGTATCTCGTTTGATCGGTTTTCGCGTTTTGCCTGCGAGCGAAGAGGACCGTGCGGCGGGAAAGGCAACGGTTCTGCTCGACACCGATGAACGGCTCCACAACCCCATGGGGAGGGTCCACGGCGGAATGATCGCTGCGCTGGCTGATGCCGCGATGGGGATCGCTTTTGGACGAACTTTGGATGCCGGGCAAGATTTTTCGACGATCGACCTGCACATCCATTTCATGCGTCCGGTTCGCAGCAACCAATTGACCGCTTCGGCATCTCTGATTCAGCGCGGGTTGCGAGTTGGCTTCGTGGAGTGCATGATCACCGATGATCGAGGTCGCGAGATCGCGCGAGCCAGCTGCAGTTGCACCAGTATCAGTTAGCCAGGGTCTCCCGCGTATTGACAAAAGATCAGGGTGATTTCGGGCGGGACCTTGTCAATCGATGATGGCGTTCTATTCGAGTATGCAACCCCCAGCGCAACGCCTCATCTTGTTCATAGCGTTTGTTGAGAGTCAGCGCGGTCAGCGCCTTGGCGAGTTCGAATCCTAAATAAAATGCATGCGATGCATCGACGTTGCGCGATTCGGGCATCTGCATTAGGGCGTCCATGATCTCGAATGGGTCGGTGCCGCGTAGATGAACTCCGCAGGCCATCAAGTGGATCTCGTTTCCATCGATCGCGATTCGATAGTTGTTGTCCTTGATCCCCGCAGCCATGGCCGAGAGGCTTTCCGGGGTTGGATGATTCGCGGTTGGATCTCGCAGCATCACAAGTTTCTCCTCAAGATGCTTGGGAGGAATCCGATGCCGAACAGCGTAGGCCACCAAACGGCGAGCCAGGTCACACTCTCGCACCGAGGATTGCGCCCACGGGATAACCTGAGTCGTCAAGACGCTGGTGATCTGTTGCTCTTCGCAGAATCCGAGAAGCAGCGTGTTGATGGCTGCGGAATCGGAATCGGTCAATTCCGTTAGATTTCCGATTCCCATCAACATCGGAGCGTCAGGAAACATCCTTCGGGTGGTCAGATAGCGTCCCAGGGATTCCGAGAATCCGCATCCGATTGGCTCGAGGATCGGGTCGAGCCGGAATGGTATCTGCGCATCGCTCAAGTATTGAGCCGTCTCGACCATGCTTTGTTCGAAATCGGCGGGAGTGTCGGGAACCACGACAACCTCCGCTCCCCAGTCGCCTGCCAGGGAACGATTCTGGCTGTTGACCGATAGGACAAGGCTGGCTCCGGCCCGGGTTGCCTGCTCCACCTCCCAGGGGTCGAACGAGTCGATCGATACGCGAAATCCTAAATCGATCAGTCGCTTGACTGCATCGGCGACCTGTTCCCATCGCGTGGCTGGTTCGCAACCCAAGTCGATGCGATCGGCACCTTCTTTCGCAAGTCGCATTGCTTCAAGCACCAAAGCTTCGACAGGGAAGCGAGGTGCGTAATTGATCTCTGCGATGATCTCGATCGAGAATTGACCGTAATCGTCGGATCGATGTCGACGACGACCGAATAGAGTTGGCAAATCGCGCACATCCTTCGGCCCGCAATCGATCGGGATCGCGAAGTGTTTGCGGATTTCCTCCAAATGAGGTTGCAGGTATCCAGGGAGCAAAACGCGAGTGGCCGATTCGGGAACTTGGATGTGTCTCATCAACCACTTCGGAGTCATCAGAGCGGCGACAGTGATCGGCAACACGTCGATGCTGTAATCGAATCCGCGAGCTTCCGATAACTGATGCACGATTTCGCGCACGGACGCTTCCGCCAATCGTCCTGTCACAAAGTGAATCGACTCTCGCATGATTCTCAGCTCTGCTGCGCGATTCGCATGAACAATCGTTTTTCGAAGAACTCTTTTTTCGAGAGCCCCATCCCTCTTGACCCACGTTGCACTTTAACGGAACATGTGCGAAGCGAGAAGCACTTAATGAATTGTTCGCAACGGACGCGAAATTCATGTGGCCGGTGTTTCTCGCTTTTTTTATCGACCCATCGCATGATCGAAGTCCTGATCGAAGATCCTTGGTTCTTGGTCGTCAACAAGCCGATCGATCTGCTCACGCAAGCGGTCGTGGGAGTACCGAGCGTTCAATCGCAATTGATCGAACAGCTTCGAGTAAGTGCATCGAATCCATTTGTTGGAATCCCCCATCGTTTGGATCGGATGACCAGCGGAGTACTGGTTGTGGCGAGGAACCAGCGAGCGCTTCGACGACTCAGCGAGCAGTTCGCCGTTCGGAGCGTCCGCAAAGAATATCTTGCTTGGGTATTGGGGAATGTCGAGGAACAAGGAGTGTGGACCGATTGGATTCGAAAGATCCCGGACGTCGCCAAGGCGGAATTGGTGGAACCGGATGTCGACGGGGCCCGCCTCGCGGAATTGGAGTTTGAGACCCTTGATCGACGCTTCATCGGCTTGCAAGGGCTGACAACTGGGGAGCGGGCACAAATGTCGCAGCCGCGACAGAGGGAAGTCAGTCTCGTCCGGGTAGCCCTCAAAACAGGTCGCATGCATCAGATACGTATTCAGTTCGCATCCCGCGGCCATCCGATTTTGGGGGACGCGACTTATGGCGGGTGGATCGATTTCGCACGGCAAGAGCGCGAAACTCGCGAACCGATGCTGGCATTACACGCATCCCATCTGGAGTTCAACCACCCGAAAACTGCCGAACGGATCGCTGCACAGGCTCCGATACCCGAATACTATCCGTGGAACTTGCCACTAACTCCCTAGTTTTATCGATAGACTTTTCTTGGCACGCCGTGTGCGGTACAGTGAGTCCGCCTAGTGAGGGGTATTTTTTGGCAGTTGCCAGTCGATAACACTGAAAACATGATGCGGAAAGGGAACTTTTAACATGGGGATTGCTGCTGAATTCACGGATGCCGGATTTGATACCGAGGTGCTGCAATCGGCTCATCCGGTCTTGGTCGATTTTTGGGCTCCCTGGTGCGGCCCGTGCCGTCAGATCGCGCCCCTGATCGATGAGTTGGCCAAGCAGTACGAGGGATCGGTAAAGATCGGTAAGGTCAACGTCGACGAAAATCCAGAGTTGTCGACTCAATACGGGATCAATGCCATTCCGACCTTGTTGCTGTTCAAAGACGGAAAAATTGTCGAGCGTTTTCAGGGAGTTCCTGCCCGGACGCGACTAGAGTCCGTGCTCAACGAAGTGAGTTCTTAGGCTGTAACCTATTTCCTCTTCCATCCTTGTGTATGAGATCAGGAGCGAACCGATGCGATCACCGATGAAAGGTTTCAAACTCGTTGCTGTGCTGGCCATTCTAGCGGTACCCGTCGCTTATTGGCTCAGTCCATCTCCATCCTCGGTTTCCCCGAGTTCGCTCTACGCACAGCAACTCGCCGAATCGAATCAAGCTCGGCTCGACCTAGATCCTCAACTGTTGGCTCACGCCGATGCACTCTCGCGAGTGTTTCGCGAAGTTTCCAAGAGCGTGAAGCCGTCGGTGGTGAGTATCAAATCACTCGTGGAACGGCCGCGTATGTCCCGAGGAATGCGAGGATTGCCCCCGGAATTCGAGCAATTCTTCGGGGATCGATTTGGCCCCCTCGCACCGAGCCCCTTCGGAACGCCCCCCGAGGACGAAAGCGAGCCGGAAATACCAGGTGGCAAAGTCCAAATGGGATTGGGATCGGGGGTGATCGTACGACCCGATGGCTACATTCTGACCAACAACCACGTTGTCGAAGGAGCTGCAGAGTTGGAGGTCTATTTGAGCGACGATACCAAGTTCATCGCCAAGGTGGTTGGAACCGATCCTCGTACCGATTTGGCGGTACTTAAGATTGATGCTTCAGGTTTGGTCGCCGCTCCGATGGGAGATTCCTCGAAGGTTGAGGTCGGCGATTGGTCCATTGCGATCGGTAGCCCATTCGGTTTAGCCCAAACAGTCACCGCCGGCATCATCAGTGCGACCAAGCGTACGGATCAAGGGATTACCCCATACGATGATTTCATCCAAACCGACGCAGCTATCAACCCAGGAAACAGTGGTGGTCCGCTACTCAACCTTCGTGGTGAGATCATCGGGATCAATACTGCGATTGCTTCGCGAGGAGGAGGGTACAACGGAGTTTGCTTCGCAGTCCCAAGCAATACCGCCTCGCGTGTCCTTTCGGATTTGATCTCGTCCGGCAAAGTGTCCCGTGGATTCGTTGGAATCCGCCCCGCTTCGGTAACTCCGGCCATCGCTCAGCAGCTTTCGCTACCTGAGAACCAAAAGGGAGCATTGGTAGAGCAGGTAACTAAGGGAATGCCCGCAGAAAAAGCTGGGATTCGCGCTGGAGATGTGATCGTTTCGATCGACGGAGTCGACATTAAATCCGATTCTGCAATGCGACGCGCCATCGGCGAAACCAAGCCTGGAACAACCGTGACGATTCGGGTTCTTCGCGAAGGGAAGACCGCGGAATTCCCTGTAACCGTTGCGGCCCTCGATGAGCAGGCTTTGGCGGCTTCTCAACAGCAGAGTATGGAAACAATGGAACGGTTGGGGATCGCCGTAGACCAAGTACCGGCAGACATCGCAAGGCGCTATGGTCTACGCGATGGCGAGGGTGTGATAGTGACCGGCGTGGCCAGAAAAAGTCGATTCGTTGGCGTTAAACCAGGGGATGTGATCCTTTCCGTGAACGGAAATAAGACCAACTCGAGCGACGAGTTCTTGGAAGCTCTCGGTGAAGTGCGTCAAGGCAAAGCCGTTACATTTGTGATTCGCGACGCAGAGAGCGAGCGAATGATCACCATCCGTTGATGCTATCAAGTCGCGACCGACCGCTTTCATTGAGCAACTCATAGTGCGGCTCTCGTTCTTGGAAGTCGACCATCATCCACTGCCCATTGTCTCGTTCAAGAGTCAACTGAATCCAGCGAGGCGCACGCCCTCGTCGGCCATTGTAGGAGGCTTCGATATATGCATTCATGGTGATAGTGGCGTGAGCTCCTGTTGGATGCCGAGTCACCTGGATGGTATGAATCGATTTAATCCGTGCCGCAGTGAATTGAATCTGAGGCAATCGCATGCGGGCATCCTGCAAAACACCCGTAGCCTGAGGATGGATCTTGGAGATAACATTTTGGTACTTGTTGGACTCCAGTTCCTCAGCCGTTTCATAAATGTATCGGCGGAGTATCTCCTGATCGGTGTCGACCATCAGGCTTAGCGTCACGAGAGCCACTGTTGCCACCGCAAGGACGATCGAGGTCGGAAACAGCTGCTTGATACCGGTATGTATCCACGCGTAGAACGTTGCGATCGCTCCGATCGTTCCGATCGCGCCAATCGTCACCGGACTTTCTAAGAGCATTTCGAGCATTTTTAGCCGAAGGGTTGGGGGAAATTCATCGCTTGGCCTCGCACCAGCGCTGTCGCGACCTACGGTATCGAGATGGCATGCCTCGCGCATTGCCCAGCAATCCGATTGTAAGGCTGTCGTATGCTTGAAACAATTCGCAAATACTGGATTGGGTTCCTCGTTCTGGCGCTCGTGTTTCTACACGCCAGCATCGTAGGCATCATTCGTTACCAAGCCTCTTTGGCCAAAAAGGATATCTCCTGCGAGGTTCCCTTGGGCGAATATATCGCCTACAGGACGAAAAATGACTCCCCTGTCGAGATGACCCTGCACGCGATTGTTCCGCAAAAACACCGCATGAAAAGTCGGCAATTGATCGAACTCAACGCCGCTCAGGTCCGCCAGGCTCTCGAGGAGCACTTGCGGCAATTCGACAGTAGGCATTTGGCGGATCCATACATGACCGATCTGCGAACCCAACTGCTAGATATTCTCACACAAATGCTGGGAGCCAGTTCCGTCGAGGACGTTCTGGTGACCCAAATACGACCCCTGGGTACCAACCGCGACGGCTTGGAATTCATCAGCAATGCACCGCGGCCAGAACCCAGACGACTGGTTGCGACGCTTCGAAGTGAAGATGAGTCCGAGCAAACAGAGGGTTCCGACGAATCGCACGGCGATCCGGAAGGATCCGGGGGGCATCAGGAATCCAATCACAGCGAACAGACGGACCATGCGACACATGAAAAAGAGCGTTCGCAGCACAAACCCGAAAATTCAAGCTCCAACAAGAAGTCCTCGAAACCGACCTCCCATGCCCAGCCAGCTGCGAAGCATTGAAAACGACTCTCCAGTGACCAGCGGAACGACACATTCCGGTTTTGAGGAATACCCGCATTGCAACAGCTATCGCGAAATTGCTCTACACCAATGTCGCTGCAGTTCGATAAACGACACAGGTCGCTCTGCGCCGTGGGATTTCCTCTCCTAGGATTGATGAAGAGCCCTCAGGCTAGCGACTACAAAATGCATGGACGCTCCCTTGGCGGATAACTCAACCGAGTTCCGCGTACGTTTCCTCGAAAGGCGTTCCGTCCATGCGCACCAAACCTCTGATTCTCCTCGTCATTTCCATCGGTTGCGGTCTCATTGCATCATTCGCTGTCAGCCAGGTGATGAGTGAGGGCGGAAACAATAATGCGGCCACTACCGGCGTTCTCGTCCTCGCGAAGGATGTGTCACCGATGACCAAGATGACATTGGAGATGTTTCGAGTCGAACAATGGCCCGTAGATCGTGTGCCAGCGGGCGCTTTGATTGATCCCAAAGAGGTTGAAGGGAAGTACGCGAAGCAGCGGCTTTACGTTGGCGAACCACTCATTGAGGCCAAAGTATCTGCTAAAGGTAAAGACCTCATCGTGCCGGTCGGTTATCGAATCTTCGACGTGAAGGTCGATGATACGAACGGCGGGAGTGGCTACATCAGCCCAGGTGACCGCGTAGATATCACGGGCTTCTTCGAGTCCGGAAATCGTTTTCCGGTTTCCAAGAGTATCCGCATCATGCGCAATATCGAAGTCGCGATGGTCGACGGTGTTTCCTTCCAAGAGCCGGAAGCGACACCCAAAAAAGCGTCTACTATCCAACTGCTCGTCCTGGAGAAACAATACGAGGTACTCGATACCGCAAGCAACCTCGGCAAGTTGAAATTGTCTCTTCGCGCGCCGGAAGCCAACGAAGTAGCTGCTGCTCAGTCCAATCCTGATATCGGCGACTCCTTCATGGATTGGCTGAAGAAGTCCGAGCGCAAGAACGATGTGGTAAAGACGACAAGCAATTCTTTGTCGATGCTTAAAGGGATATTCGCTGCCGTCACCCCGAAGCCTCAACCAGATGAGCGGAGAGAGATGCTGGTTATCACCCCGGGCTCGGTATCCATTTATCGATGGGTGAATGGTAGCAAACTACCTATTCTCATGTCACCGGAAACCTATTCGAGCCCCAATGCGGCGGACGCACAAAGCGGTTCATCAAGCGATTTCCCCTACTCGGGATCGAGCGGTTCCTCTACTTCACCGAATGCTAGCCAACCGAGTGCGAAGTGGGATCCGAAGACCGGAACCTGGCAAACTGGGGGGTTTACACCCACCTACCCTCAGTCCAAGTAAAGGTGGAGTAGCTTAACAGTCGATCAGCGATACGTCGGTGCAGTGTGTTCGCACGTGCGCCGAGTAGACTTGGCCAGGGAATGGCCCAGATTGAGTTTTCACAGGGAAGTGAGACCGAGATGTTATCCACTATGGAAACCATTCGCCCGGGGTTTACTTGTCGGTCGGGATTGAATGCTCTGCGGTGTATGTACCGCGCGTTCTCGGTTGCTGTTTCGATCGCTGCAGTATGCATCCTCTCGGCTCCGATGCAGGGGCAGGAAGAGGAGCCCGAAGGTGTTCCGTCGACTCGCAGACTGATCACGAAAAAATTCGAGCGTATGCAGATGATCGCGAACACTTCGCAGGTCATCGCCCTGAATCAAGTGATCGATACGGTGCAGGTGTACAACGATACGATCATCTATGCGAAACCGACGAGTCGCTCGGAGATTCTCATCTCTGCGATGGCAACAGGGGTAAGCCAAATCGACTTAAAGACTCGCGACAACGAAACGTATTCACTAGAGATTGTAGTGACTGGCGATGCCCGGGAGTTAAAAGCAATCCTGGCCGAACAATTTCCGTCTGCAACTTTGGAAGTGATGCCGATCCAGGAGGCGGTGATTATCTCGGGGCAGGTGACTGCAGACGAGCACGTCGAGCAGGTAGTACGGATTGCGGAGCAGTATTATGATAACGTGATCAACCGAGTTGAAGTCATCGGTGTTCACACGATCATGCTACATACGCAGGTGATGGAGGTTTCGAGAACGAAGTTGCGCGAACTCGGTGTGGATTGGGCTTCGTCTTGGAATGACGACGGGATTGTATCCTCGGTTAGTGGATTAATCGCGCCGGGAGGTACTGGAACCACCATCACTAGCGCTGCTCGCGAGACCGTTCGTTTCGAAGTTGTCACCGAAAACAACACTTTCTTCGGTTTCATCCGTGCTCTTAAGCAAAACAACATGGCCAAGGTTCTTGCTGATCCAACGGTGGTTGCGATCGATGGAAGACCGGCCAGTTTTAATTCCGGTGGGGAGTTCCCAATCTTGGTTCCTGCGGGCATGGGACAGGTTGGGGTTGAATTTCGCGAATATGGAACTCGGCTCGATTTCGTGGCCAAGGTTCGCGGTGATGGTCGAATTTGGCTGGAAGTCCGTCCGATGATCACTGAGATCGATCCCGGCCGTACCGTATCGCTCGGTGGAGTGAGTGTACCTGGCTTACGAAGTCGCTTCGTAGAAACGGCAGTCGAACTCAAAGCAGGTGAGACGTTGGCACTGGCGGGATTACTTCAAATGAGAACGGAATCGGAGACTGTCGGTATTCCTTGGATATCAGATGTTCCCTACCTAGGAGCATTGTTCCGCAGAAACCGCGAAATTCAGAACGAGGTAGAACTTCTGATCCTAGTCACTCCAAATTTCGCAGGTCCCATGCAACCCGAAGAAGTTCCTTGCGGCGGTCCGGGTTACAACAGTACTTCTCCGCTCGATTCGGAATTGTACGGAAAAGGCTACATCGAAGTACCGAGCACGTCTTCACCGATGCCGCAAGGAACAACGATGGAAATGGTTCAACCAGGAACTCCAGGATTGCCAACATCTGCACCCAGCAGAGGTCGCTAAGACACTTACCGAAATAAGACCAAAGCATCAAGTCAGGAACGGACATTCGTATGAGTAATGTGCTTCGAGTAGCGATCGTTGATCCGAACGATCAATCGCGGGAGATTCTCAAGGATATACTCGTCAGCATCGATATTGTTTGGTTGGATGCCGAATGCTCGCGATACGAGTTTTTTCCCGATGTGATTGAAACTTCTAAGCCAGACTTGGCAATGGTGAGCCTCGATAGCAGCGTCGAGCGTGGCTTGGCATTGATAGAGCGACTACGCAGTTCACACCCGAAATGCAATATCTTTGCGATCTCGAAGAGCACCGATGGACAACTCATCCTCAAGACAATTCGCGCCGGTGCGAAAGAGTTTCTTACATCTCCCGTCGAAGTTGAAGAGCTTTACTCCGCTCTGGAGCGGTTGCTTCAAGAGAAATACTCTGGCGGAGATAGCCGTGCTCGCGGTTGTAAAATGATCGCGGTCGCCGGTGCGACTGGTGGAGTAGGTTGCACTTCCATCGCTGTAAATATAGGATGCAATATTGCGAGAAACCCGGAAAATACCGTTGCCCTGGTCGACTTGGATTTGGCATTGGGAGATGCCGACGTATTCCTCGATTCCATTCCGGATTACAGCTTGGTGGATGTGACGGAGAATGTCGCCCGTTTGGACTTTCAACTGCTTCGCAAGTCGTTGACCAAACACTCCTCGGGCCTTTATCTTCTCCCTAGACCTGTTCAACTTCAGGATCTTGATCTGATCACGCCGGACACACTTCGTAAAGTTTTTGGTCTGCTCCGAGCATCTTTTTCACACGTGGTTGTCGATCTCTCAAAGTCCTTTAGCCAGGTTGACCTCACTGCACTTGAGTTATGCAACGAAGTGCTGTTGATCGTGCAACTGGACCTACCTTGCCTTCGAAACATGGTGCGCGTACTGGTAAGTCTACAACAGATGGATGCCATACGAGAAAAAGTCAAAGTCGTCGTCAATCGAGTCGGTCTGGAGAGCGGGCAGATCAGCCTCAAGAAGGCGAAGGAAACCATCGGTCGCGAAATTTTCTTCCAGATTCCGAATGATTACCGCACGATGATCGAGATGAGAAACAATGGGCAACCACTCATCGAACAGGCACCCAAAGCGGCAATCACCCAAGCAGTGATGCAAATGACCGATTTGCTAACCGGCGCAAACGAGGTTTCATTACCCGAAGATGAAGGCTCGGGACAGGAAAAATCCACAGCGCAAACTTGGCTCAATTTCTGGCCAGGTAAAGCTAAGAATACAAAGACCAAGTAGCCTCACGATCGCTAATCGCTACAACCGGTATTCCCGACACGGTCGATGCTCCGAACCGGTTCCTTTTGTTACGGATTGAGGAATTCCGAGGAATCGGCTTCTAATCGCTTGGCATACTTTCCGCGGGCTTACTCTCCTCCGCCCTTTCCCCTCGCGCGTGAGCAACGATTTTGAACGGTTTGAAAAGCCAGGTAGCGGTCCCGATCTCCAAATCGCAACTTCAGGATGCCGAAACAGATACCTCTGGCGAGGTTGCCAAACGCATCGAGGCGTCGTTCGATTGGATTCAGAAGGCACCCCAAGCCGAATGGGACTCTCATGTAAAAACTGGGCCCTCTCTTACGGTTGTCATCCCCGTGTTTAACGAACGCAACACGGTTGCCGAAATCATCGAACAGGTTGCTGAGCTCGAAATCGACAAGCAGATCATTCTCGTCGATGATGGCAGCACGGACGGAACCCAGGAAGTCCTCTCGTCGTACATCGGCAGAAAGGACTTTGAGGTGGTTCTCCATCCTCGGAACCAAGGAAAGGGAGCAGCACTCCAGAGCGGCTTTCAACGCGCGCGAGGCGAGATCGTCATCGTTCAAGATGCCGATTTGGAATACGATCCAAAAGATATTTTGAATGTCATCGCGCCGATCCTCGAAGGGCGATCCGACGTTGTCTACGGATCCAGATACCTCGCAAACAGTGTGCAAGATCCATCGGTCATCCATCGATTGGGAAATTGGTTGCTCACTCAGTTCAGCAACTGCATGACCTCTAACCGCCTCACCGATATGGAGACCTGCTACAAGGCCATTCGTCGAACGATCCTTCAATCCATCGATATCGAACAGCGACGCTTTGGTTTCGAACCCGAGATCACAGCAAAACTCGCACGACGCGGACATCGAATTCTCGAAGTCCCGATTTCGTATCGTAGTCGATCATGGAAAGAGGGGAAGAAAATCGGCGTCAAGGATCTCATCAACACCCTCTGGTGTATCGTCCGCTATCGATTCAACTGACGCTCATCGATCAGGAACGCTTGCAGGAGGGAATCCTGCTCTGGCTCGAAGTCGTTATCGAAGCAAACGACGAGAAGACGCTGGCCATTTTTCGTCGATGGCCCCCACGCGAGCCCTTCCGGTTTCTCGGGTGTCGCGTCCCCCGAGAGTCCATATTCCGGAAGCATCAAATCGATGAGCAGTCGCTTGCTCATTGCGCGATGCCCCTCGGGAATGCCGTTTCGGAACGACGACACACTCGAAACGTCGGTAGCCTGCGATGCGTCCACTAAATAAATATGCTTGATTTTTGCTTTGCTTCCCGCCTTGCTGTCCCGCTCCAGAGTCAGAAACCGCTGATCATCGATCGCCAATACTTCGCTGAGTCCAGTGGATTCGTCATCGAGGAGATACAACCACTCCTTCGTTCCACCGTTTTGGAGATCGTAAACAAGCCAACGGGTTGCTAACCCTAGGCACTTGTTGTTCTCGATACGACCATCCTGAACCAAGGGTCCCTGCATGGCAGCGACCAGCCAGCGATTATCGGGCGAGAGGCTGATCCCCTCGATACCCCGATTCGTATAGGTGCCCCGCGTCATCGGTGGCGACAGTTTTTCGCTCAACCGAAAATGATCAGGAATGGGCATGCTCTTTTTCAGAAGCCCATCTTCATCAAACCAGTCAACGCTCGGACCATACTCATCGCTGACCACAAAGTGATTCTCAGCGCTCCTGCGAATACCCTCGGGATCCAAACTCGGAGCATGCCCACCTCCGTCCCATTTCTTCATCGGCTCGAGACTTCCAACAAGGCTTCGACCGTCCCGATTCCGGAGCAGCCTAGTGTTCACCAATTCAAATCGTGCCTCGGGCGGTTGGTTGCCTATCGAAAATTCGATCTCATGGAAGCGGCACTGGAACGAAGCCGCTCCATCGCCAGCCCCACGATCTGAGAGAACGAAGTATCGATCCTTTTTCCCGCTGTAATCAATCGCAGAAAACCCTCCAAGCGCATTTTGAGGCGTACCGGTCTCCAAGGTTCCCATCAAGCCACTTTTGTCGCTGACCGTTCCCGGAATGCGTACCGTCGCTACCAAGCTCACTTGAGCTTGCAGTTCCCCGGCAATGAGTTGCAATCCGATAAATGTAAGTATTAACGTCAACAAACAACTTCGAAACATATCGACACACTTCCTGCTCATTAAAGAAAAGGGAGTTGGAATTCTCTTCCAACTCCCGTTCGCTCAATGCTTAGACTAGAAAAGATCTAGCGAGCTACTCAATGGTGGCGATATCGCCAAAATCCCTCGTGCACAGAGCCACGAATGCCGGTCCAGCAATGTTCGAGGAGATGAACTGCACGGACCCGTCTCCAAACACGAAGTGGGCTCCGGAACCATGGAATGCATAAAACTCGGAATCGTTCGTGCAGTTGAGGAAGCAGTTGCCGACAATGGTGGTGTTCCCCGAACTGGTCGTGTTGTTCTGTTG
>JBILVV010000276.1:0-6776 GCA_044370255.1 Pirellula sp. | reverse complement strand
GTTCTCGTGTTCACGGTGATGACTTAGGTGGAGGTGGCAACCCGCGACCTCGAGTTCGACGACCTCGGCGCCGACACGGACCCGGTTACCAACAAGCCTTCGGACGCGACGAGGAATCGACCGGCGGAGAGGAGAAGGAAGGAGCGGAACCGGAACTAGATGAAGAAGGGAATCCTATCCCAAAACAGGAAACCGCCCCTCCCGAAGAACCTGGAGTGGAGTTCTACGGGATGCTTGAAATGCATCCCAACGGGTATGGATTCTTGAGGTCCCCGTCGAACAACTACTCAAGAGAGCGGTCCGATCCGTTTGTCCCTGGAACCATGATCGAGAAGTTTCGACTTCGCCAAGGGGTCAAAGTCCGAGCTTTGATGCAACAAACGCGGCGTGCGCAAGGACCACGAGTTCGAGAGATCCTCGACGTAGAAGGGATGAAGCCGGAGGATTACGTGAACGTCAAGTCGTTCGATTCGCTGACTCCGATCAACCCCGAGAAATGGCTTCGGCTGGAGGTCGGTCCACAGCCGATGACCAACCGCGTGATCGATCTATTGGCCCCGTTGGGCCGCGGTCAACGTGCACTGATCGTCGCTCCACCGCGGTCAGGAAAAACCATCATGTTGCAAAACATGTCGCGTGGCATCGCCGAAAACTACCCCGAAGTTGAATTGATCGTGCTGCTCATCGACGAACGGCCCGAGGAAGTAACCGACATGCGTCGCAGCGTTACGCGAGGCGAAGTGATCGCTAGCAGCCTCGATGAAGACGTCGACTCTCACGTGCGTTTGAGCCAATTGGTCATTGACCGTTGCCGTCGTCTTGCCGAAATGGGCAAAGACGTTTTCCTCCTGATGGACTCCATCACCCGGCTAGCACGAGCCTTCAACAAGTGGGTCGGAAATGCTGGGGCCACCATGAGCGGCGGGATGAATATCAAAGCGATGGACATTCCCAAAAAACTCTTTGCAACAGCTCGTGCGTTCGCCGAAGGTGGTTCGCTCACCATCGTCGGTACCGCGCTGGTCGATACTGGATCGAGAATGGATGAGCTCATCTTCCAGGAGTTCAAGGGAACCGGGAATATGGAGCTGGTCCTCGACCGAAAACTTGCCGATCGAAGAATCTGGCCTGCGATCGATATCACCCAATCCGGAACGCGGCGCGAAGAACTCCTCCACGACCCCGATACCTATCACTCGGTCACCATGATTCGTCGTACCCTAAACTCGATGAACCCAGTCGACGCTATGGAACAACTGACAAAACAACTCGGTCGCTTCCAGAGCAATCAGGAATTCCTCCGACTCATCGCCAACGCCAAGCTCGACTAGCGAGCACTCGCTGGCGTGGAAAACCATCCCCAATCCGAACGATTCCCCAGTCGATTCAAGCTTTCGGGCCAGAATGCGTTCGATCGCGTCTTTTCCGCAAAAAACTTTGCTAGCGATCCCGTCCTTATTGTCCACTGCGTGAAAAACGGACTGACTCATTCGCGGCTCGGGATCTCCGCTAGTAGGCGATTGGGTAATGCAGCGGTCCGAAATTACTGGAAACGGCTCATCCGCGAGGCCTTTCGTCGACAGCAAGATCAACTGCCAGTCGGCCTTGATCTAGTCGTACGCCCCCAGCGCAATGTGGTCCCTGACTCGACCGCTGTTGCCAGATCTCTGCTGTCCCTTGCTCGTCGACTTCATCGCAGGGAATCAACAAATTAGGGAGTACCATCTCCAGTAAGACTGTGATAAGTTGACTTGGTTCGGTGATTTACCCTATTACCTGCTACGAGACAGCGAACGGAGTCTTATCGATGTCAAGCAATCCACATAGGAAGCAAGCCAAGCAACAGAAGCGACGTACCAGAGAGAAAGAGGTTCGCAAAGCACGCAACATCTCCCAAAACATCAGTCTTAGGGACTATGCGCTTCAGCTATCTCGCGGGCAGTGGTGCAATTGTTATGAATCGGGTCATATGGGCATGAGCAACCTGATATGCATTCGCAAAACCTACACAGGCCACGGAGCGAGCATGTTCCTGTTGGATGAATACTGCCTGGGCATCAAAGATGCCGATATCCTGCGGGATGTTGAATTATCTTCCATCGACGAGCAGATGATGGAACGAGGCGGGCGTGTTGTGAGCCCCGCGTACGCACTGAAGAAAATCACCGCATTGATCGCTTGGGCTCGCCAGATCGGTTTTGACCCTCACGCCAAGACCTACGTGGCGATGGAGATATTCCGAGGGGTTGAACCGAGCGATTGCCATGAGACTTTCTCGTTCGGACGACCGGAAGATGGCCAGCCAATGTATATCTCTGGACCATACGACAGCCCAGATCGTATTCGTTCGATCCTGAGCAAACTTCAGAAACTCGGCCCCGACAGCCATTCGTTCGCGGTAGGAATCGATGACTCGCTTCGTCGCTCCTTGATGTTGGACATGAACGATTCGCAGGAAACCACTTTGAATGACCTTCATACCACCGAGGATAAGAATTTTACCTAGGCACCAGAAAGGTTGCTTTAAACATGAAACCCCATGCTCGACTATGCCTAATGTTCCTCTCTTGCGCACCGCTCTTTTATCCTCTTTCGGTGAGCGCTCAAGACGCTGAATCCAAGCCGAGCAAAACAGTTGCCGCCTTGGAAAAACTGCAACAGGAATTCGTGGAGCACCTCGAAAAAGAAAAAGAGATCAAGGACGATTACCAGGAAGTGGAATCGAAACTCAAACGAACCGAAAACGAACTGCAAAAAATCAACACCCAGGGAATGCAGCAGCAAATGGCTGCTTTGCAATCCGCTATGCAGTCGATGCAAATGAACGCGAACCTCCAAATCCTGGCGACTCGCGGGACAAGTGGAAACAACAGCGGCAACAACAATAACAACGCTTCCAACAACGTTATTCGCGATTTCGCGCAGATGCAGTTGATGCAAAATCGCTTCCTTCAGAATCTCGACGCAACCATGAGGGCCAACCAATTGCAGCAGTTGGACGCCAACGCGCAAGCTGTTGTGCGCAGTCGCATCCAAACCATGCAGGAAGCTGTGAAATTGGAACAAACATGGATGCAGTGGCAAAGCGAATTGCTCCAGTTCTACTCTCGCTACTGGCCTCACTGCGATCCAGAGAAACGATTCAGCCCCGCGGAACTCGAAGCCGCCTTGGCCGTGCTCGATAAGCGGAACGACAAGGATGTCGCGGCCAAATTAACCGCGGCGAATCTGCTGGCAAACTCGGAAAAATTACCCGAAGCACTCACGCTGATTAATGAAGTTATCGATATGCAAACGCAACTTCAAGGGATCGCCATGATGGAAAAATCCAAAATCCTCGCCATGCTCGATAAGGACAAAGAGTCCAAACAAGCGTTGCAAGCCTCACTCAAGCTCGACAAAGGAAACCCGTTTGTGCGATGGTTCCGAGCTGAAATTGCGACGATGCAAGACCAAGACTCAATCGCGGAAACCGAATTACGATTCCTCACCACGCAAAAGCAATTCGAGGGAGTTGCTAGGCGTTCGCTAGCGCTCGTTCATTCCGCGAGATCGAAAAAATCCCCTGGGGAAGGCAAAAGGGCTATCAAGGAAGCAAAACTTGCGATGGAACTTGAGACCATTCCGGATTGGTATTCCCACTACGTTATGGCGACAGCATACGCAGCTGGGCGGGACTTGGACTCAGCCAAGGAATCGATCGAGAAAGCAGAAGCCCTAGCCGACGATGCCCAACGGGAACGATGCGAGAAATTGAAAGCTGCTTGGGAACAGGCAAAGTAATCACTGAATCAGCAATCGCTGTATTCACTAGCCCCTGTCGGCCACCGTTTCTTTCGCGGATAGCGAGTCTACAGCGGTCGACGAGTGGCTCCCCTCCAATGTTGGTGAACTGTATGGAGTGGCATTCTCGCTCCGGTCGATGGATTTTCGAACGGGTCGGGTGGTCAGGGGTGCCGATCGAGAAACCAAGGTGACCAGAACCCCTTCCTGCACCTTCTCTCCCGCTTGGTTGATCAGTTGGCGAGACCAGTGAACCTCACCATGCCGTCGTCCGTGAGGCTTGAGATCGACAACCTCGGTCATGACGTGAACGGTATCTCCAGGAAACAATGGCCTGAGAAACGTCCAGCTTCGAATGTCGACTAGAGCCGCGGTTTTCACAAACGGTGCAGTCGAACTGAGACCCGCCAGGATCGACATGCCGAGCATCCCGTGGGCTACAGGTTTCCCGAATGGTCCTCGAGCGGCAAAGTCCGGATCGACATGCAATCGATCGCGATCTCCGGTTAGTTCGGCGAACTCGTAAACATCCTCAAACAAGATAACGCGAGACTCGCTCAACCAGCGTTGTCCGATCTTTAGTTCTTCGAATGTCAGGGCGGTTTGAACAGTGCTCATGATGGATTCGGATTTTGATTTGCTAACTCACGAAATGCAAGAATGAAAAGTAGGGGAACAGAAGTCTATTTTGTGACTCCTTGATTTTCATTCGCGCGCAATCGGTACAGAAGGATCATCTTTCCAAAGACTAATGGAGTCCAGGTCCTGAGGAAAACATTTGGCTGATTGACTTGTTGGAATGGATGCGCCGTATCGCTTCCGCCAGCAACGGTGCGACGTTCAAGACATGAATGATGTCTAGTCTTTTTTCTGGGGGGAGTGGAATGGTGTTGGTGATGACCAAGCTCTTAATCGGAGCTTCGCGAAGGAGTTTGATCGCAGGGCCGCATAGGACCCCGTGTGTAGCAGCCAGGTGGATCTCCCTCGCACCAGCTTCGTGCACCAAGCGAGCGGCACCGCAGATCGACCCACCGGTACTGATCATATCATCGAACAGCAGGCATATCTTTCCTTCAACCGGCCCGCCGATGATATTTCTCTGTTGGGTTTGCAAGGCTCCCTCGCGCACCTTGTCGATGATCGCTAGTTTGCCTCCGATCCGTTTCGAATGCCCGATGGCTCGCTTGATACTCCCCTCATCAGGGCTTACGACCACAACATCATTGGCATCGTACGACTGATTCTGGAAGTACTTTGTCAGTGCCTGCGCCGCGTACAAGTGATCCACCGGCACGTCGAAGAAGCCTTGGATCTGAGGAGCATGAAGGTCCATTGTCAACACACGGTCCGCACCTGCTCGCGTAATGATGTTTGCAGCGAGTTTGGCCGTGATGGGAACGCGTCCCTCGTCCTTGCGGTCCTGGCGAGCGTATCCAAAGTAGGGGATGACCGCCGTGATGCGAGCTGCGCTGGCACGCTTGCACGAATCGATCATGATCAGCAACTCCATCAAGTTATCATTGACGGGTGGGCAGGTAGGTTGAATGAGATAGACATCCCGCCCCCGGACATCCTCCTCAATCTTGCAGAAGTTCTCGCCGTCCGGGAATTTGCCAAGCGAGATCGAACCGAGATCCAAGTGTAGGAAGTCGCAGATATCCTTGGCCAGTTGCTGATTGGCTCGTCCGCTAAAGATTTTCAGTTCCCGCATGCGTAGCCCATTTCCTTCATCTTCGCTTCGACCAGTCCCAATTCATCGACCGTATTGATGCTCAATGCTTCGCAGTCTCGGAGTACCGAAACCGCTTCGACTCTCCGTCCCTGCTGGAGCAACCATGCAGGGCAATCGGTCAAGTAATATTCTGATTGCGCGTTGTCATTCTTCAAATGGGCTAAAGCCTCCAACAAACCTTCGCGATCAAAAAGGTAGGTGCTCATGTTGACTTCCCGAATCGCCGATTGTTCCGGAGTAGCGTCCTTTTGTTCGACGATCTTCTCAAAGCTACCTTGTGCATTCCGAACGATGCGACCCAGTCCCGCGGGATTGTCCTTGACAAGGGTTCCGAGCAGGCATGAATACCCCCCTTCGGAAAATGCCCGATGCAGATCGGTGATCGAGTCCGATTGAAGGAGAGGGGAATCGCCAGCCACTACCAAGACCGGCCCGACTCCAGATTGTAGGGCTTCTCGACAGACCTGGACCGCATGGCCGGTCCCAAGTTGCTGCTCCTGGAGTACGAATTCGACGAAGCCTCGGTCTTCTAGGGACTCGCGTACCAAGTCAGCTCGATACCCGACGACGGCGATCACACGCTCTACGCCCGCCCGGTGAAGAGCATCGATAACCCAGTGGATCATCGGCCTCCCCAAAACCGGAAACAAGACTTTGGGAAGATCGCTTTTCATGCGAGTCCCCTTGCCCGCAGCCAGGACGATAGCGGTCAGCGAAGCCATAGTATTCAGTCAAGCGAGGAGGAGGGCGGAATCGGTCTTCAGCAACCTTACCGTTATCTTGCCAGAAGTTCCGTCGATGTACCAGTCTGAATAAAGGGTAAAACTTGACGGGAATCGAAGGTTCGGATAGCGTAACATCCCTTCAAATTCGCAAACCTTTCGAGTTGGGACCAAAAGATTATGGGAATAGAACGTACTCGCGAGCTTCGCCGCAAACGCCATCGAAAAGTGAAGCTTGCCACACTCAAACGACGCGCTGAGAAGGCGAGCAAATCGGAGAAGGCAGTGATCGCTCAGAAAATCCGACGCTTGAGCCCCGGCGCCGAGCAGTTGCTGGCAGCCTGGAAAATGGCCTAATCCCTCTCGAAACAGAGATCGTGGGCCCATGACACGTCTTCTCATCACAGGGGTTTGCGGTTTTGTCGGCTCCTGTGTGGCGAAAGCGCTCCAAGCCCGCCACCCCGATTGGACCCTCTGCGGCTTGGACAATTTCTCGCGGCCAGGGAGTCGCCGCAATCAGCCGGTACTGAGGAACCTGG
>JBILVV010000275.1:0-6789 GCA_044370255.1 Pirellula sp. | reverse complement strand
AGTCCAGTTTTTTCCTGGTTATCCGGGTATGGTTTTTGGGTGACCTTGGAACAAAATCGTTGGTCAATAGTTACACTAAACACCCTCAACTTGGCTTGTCGCGTTTATGAGGAGTCGCATTCGGTGACCGGACGTATTCAGGGAAAAATAGTTGAGGTTACCGCTCAAGGGGACCTCGTCACGGACTTGCTTGCAGGGCAGTTGGAAGGAGTTGGCCGCGGTCCGGAAACGAAAGTGACTGTGGACGACGAGCACGAAACCTTTGGTATCTTCGATTCCGACCATAAGCAGCCGCCGATGACCCTGGTGGCTGTTCTCGAGCCCTCGGGGGCCCTGCGATTGCATTTAGTAGATGACTCTGCGGCTGTGATGCTAGGTGTGCGAGTCGGGGCGCATGTGGAAGTGAGTTGGTGAAGTACGGAATACTCAATCTATTCAAACCCGTCGGGCCAACCAGTAGGGATTGCGTTAACAAACTGCTGAAGCCATTGTGGCCGAGCAAAGTCGCACACGCAGGGACTTTGGATCCTTTGGCTCAAGGAGTGCTCTTGATCCTGGTCGGACCGGCGGTTCGATTGATGGATGAGATCCACGAATTGGATAAAGAGTATGTAGCTACTTTTGCTTTGGGGCAGCGAAGTCCCTCCGGGGATTTGGAAACGGAATGCGAGTCGGTTCCCTTGTCGTCCGCAATCGGTAGAGATGCGATTCAGGATGTCCTAGGTAGGTTCCGTGGATGGATCGATCAAGTGCCGCCAGCCTTTTCCGCGATTCGGGTGGATGGGAAGCGAGCGCATAAAGCAGCACGGCGCGGAACTGAGGTACAGATGCCCGCTCGCCGAATCGCTATCCATGATTTGGAATTGCTCGATTGCAATCTCCCGGTGATTCGTCTACGAATTCGATGCAGCACGGGAACTTATATTCGTACTCTTGGAAGAGATGTCGCCAAATCGCTCGGCACCGATGCTGTCATGACGGAACTGACTCGTGTACGAGTCGGTCCGTTTGGAGTAGGAACCGCAAGGTCTCTCGAGTCGATCTGCGAGGTAGGAGCTGCTGATCGATTCGTTGAGCCAGCAACCGTTGCACTAAGTCACTGGGAGCGATGGATTGTCGACGATTTCGTGATGCGGCGGATACTCGACGGTCAACGCTTGCCTACCGAAGAGGTGCTGTCTACAACCTCTTCACGTCTCGCGGTACTGGACATGAAGAACATACTGCGAGCCATCCTCAAAAAATTACCTGATAACACATGGCGCTGTGAAAAAGGAATCGCCCACTGGAACGTTTTCCCCTGACACCAGACACTGGTTGAAGGGGAGACGATCCGTGTAATGGGAGGGGATTAGGAGATCAGCGGAAGTCGTTGATGGTGAGAAGCGTGGTTAATGGCAAGCCTGCTTGCTCGATGGCTTCACGGCCTCCCTCGAGTCGATCGATGACCCCGTAGATACCCAGGACTTCCATTCCGAAATCCTTTGCGGATTCAACAGCCCGCAGTGCGCTACCACCGCTGGTGATCACATCTTCGACGATCACACACTTCATGCCAGGAGTTACGGGACCTTCGACGAGTTTACCGGTCCCATGGGTTTTAGCTTCCTTTCGCACCATGAACCCTCGCAACGGAAGTCCGCGCTGGCCCGCGAGAACCACGATAGAAGCCGTGATCGGATCGGCACCGATCGCCAATCTGCCGACAGCATCTGGAGTACTTGGGAAACGATTGCCGGTGATCCCGTCCAGCATCCCTGCGGCGATGAGGTTCGAGCCCTGAGGGTGAAGAGTAATCTTGCGACAATCCAGGTAAAACGAAGCCTGCTTGCCGCTGGCGAGGGTGAATTGTCCGAACTGGAGCGCGTGTTCGCGCACCAAAGCTTTCAAGAGGTCTTTATCGTACTGCAAGGCTGACTCGTGCTTTTGGGAAACTCTAACGTCGAATCGTCACTTCTGAACCGACGATGAGCATACCAAAAACATCATTGGCATCCAGCGGTGATAAGCTGATGCAACCGAGTTGGGTTGGGCCACCCTCGGATTGAGGCGATCCGTGAATACAGAGTGAATCCCCCAGATCTATCCAATACCCGCCATAAGGATTCCCGGGATCGTTAGCAGCAATCGTCGCTCCATTGCTGCCGTAGTAGTTCCGATCAATAGCTTTTTTCTGTACCTGAAATACTCCAGGTGCCGGTGCAGGCTCTTGGCCGAAGGAACAAGGGTATCGACCTGCGTACAAGTCCCCGACAAAGACCGTGATCTCGTTGCGTCCTAAATCGACTTCTGCGCGGAACGGACCGGGAACAACTTTGAGATTGGTTCCAGGAGGAGGCGGTTGCGAGGGATCAAGACCATTGATGCGAGCAAGGATGTCAGCCGGTACATCATACTGCTTGGATATCTGGTCCCATGTATCGCCAGCGGCAACTACAAATGCGAAATCCATCAGATGGCGTCGTGAGTAGACGACCTCACGAGCGAGCGCATCGAGCAGATCCACGAGGTCGGTTCGTTGCGTATTGGTCAACTCAGGTGCATTGTAAAACAGTGACAGTGTTGCGAGCGCTTTCTTCAAGTTCCCTTCCTTAATCTGATCCATTGCGAGTTGCTTCGCGTTCTCGTACGAGCGACCGGGCTTTGAGGCAGGCATCGCAGGTTGGGGAGCGCCCGATGCTGCATCGGTTTTGGGAGCTGTAACTTCGGCGAGCGTCTGAGCATCACCGTGCATGGATGGAAGATCGAGACTCGGGACCGTTGGGGGTACGGTTCGAGGCAATCCGGCGTTTGGAGTAGATGCCCCCTTCGGGAGAAGCGGAACATCGTTTCCTTTTGCGGATGGGAGTGCCAGTCCGAAACCGGGATCCGCTTTCGATGCAGGATCAACCTTTGCAGAAATCTCCTGAGCATTCACTTTGCGATCCACAGCCCCTTGCGAAGACTCATCGCGATTCGCATCGGGAGCCGAAACAGGCTTCTCCAATTCCGGCACATCGATTTCCGGGATCTCGGGAATGGTCGGAGGAGATGGCAATCCAGGGTTTGGAAGCGCGGGTGGAGCCGCCGCCGCATCCGTTGCTTTGCTGGGGGCACTAAAGCTTGGACTCGGCAACGAGGCGAATTTCTTAAATGGATCCTCTGTTTTTGCTCCCTCTGTCGGAACTGCATTGGGTTGGAACATCGGAGGAGGAGATACATCAGGCGACGTTTCTCCGACACTCACCAAATTTCGAAGCTCCTCCGACATCGGCGCGTCCGTTCCGTTGAGCGCGACATAACCGCCGTAAAGTAGGAACAACAACAAAACGACAACGACTGCAGTTTTGATGGTTTGCACTTCGGTCCTCCTGACCGCGAGATCCTGGGCTCAATGACAACTCAGCTGAGGATGCTAGAAAACGTTAGGTTTCCAAGTCAATCTCAATTTTCCCATCGATTTCCCGAACCGGATAAGTCCGCAGCATCCGTTGGCAGGTTACGGCGTTGTTACCGGTTTCCAGTTCGTACATCCATCCGTGCCATGGGCATTGAATCGTTCCGTTCGCCAGTTTTCCGCGAGCAAGCGGGCCCCCCTGATGCATGCATAACCCGTCAACGGCGTACAACCGGCCTTCGTGTCGGAACACTGCGATCACGTTCCCATGATGCAAAACCTCACTCCCCTCTCCCTCTTTCAAAGCTTGGGAATCCAGAACTTCGAGCCATGCCATAGCGTTTACCCTCGATCGCAAATTCGAAATATGGTCTACAATACGATAGATTTCAACGTGTCGAGGGGTTTTGCCCGGAGCTGTGTCCGATGTCCTGCGATTGCGTCCCCGTGCGAGGGATTAGTCTCACTCTGCTATTGATTAGTATCTTTTCCGTTCTTGGTATCGCCGACGACAATATGCCGACGAAGGTCACGAGTGTTGAAGGAATCACAGAATATGCCTTGGACAATGGACTCAGGGTCCTAATCTTCCAAGATCGAAGCCAGCCCAAGGTGACTGTAAATTGCACCATCTTTGTGGGCTCCCGCCATGAGGGATATGGCGAAGCCGGAATGGCTCACCTGCTCGAACACATGCTCTTTAAGGGGACGGAACTGCACCCGGATATTCCCAAACAACTAAAAGATCGCGGAGCTGAGTACAACGGTACCACCTGGCTGGACCGCACCAACTACTTCGAGACCTTGCCAGCATCGGATGAGAATCTCGAATTTGCAATCCGACTCGAAGCCGATCGACTTGTGAACAGCAAGATCCGCAACGAGGATCTGCAATCGGAGTTTTCAGTCGTTCGTAGCGAGTTTGAACGAGGTGAGAATAGCCCGGTCAGGGTCCTTCAGCAAAGAATGGCATCGGTTTGCTATCAATGGCACAATTACGGCAAATCCACAATCGGAAACCGGAGCGACATCGAACGCGTTCCGATCGACAGCCTTCGAGCTTTCTATCGCAAATACTATCGTCCCGATAACGCCATGTTGACCGTCGCTGGTAACTTTGACGAAGACAAAGCGCTCAAGTGGATCGCAAAGTATTTCGGCGCGATTACAAAACCTACTGTTCCACTCCCGAAAACCTACACCATCGAACCTCCGCAAGACGGGGATCGGATAACCACCGTCAGGCGGGTGGGTGACTCTCAGTATGTCGGTGCAATGTATCATGTCCCCGCAGGTTCCGATCCAACGTTCCCCGCGATCGAACTCCTTTCGATCATCATGACCGATGAGCCCAGCGGCCGCCTGTACAAGTCGATGGTGGAGACGAAATTAGCAGCCGGTGTCGGCGGCGGCGCATTGGCCCTCCATGATCCAGGCTCGATAACATTCTTGGCTCAAGTTCCTAAAGACAAATCGCTGGAAGAGGCGAGGCAGGCCATGATTCAAACCCTGGAGGGGTTGGCAGAGGCACCGATTACCGAAGAGGAAGTCGATCGCGCGCGACGTCAGGTCTTGAACCAGCGTGAAATGATGGCGGCAAAGACGCAAAGCTTGGCGATCGAACTGAGCGATTGGGCCTCCCAGGGTGACTGGCGCCTCTACTTCTTGCATCGCGATGGGATTGAGAAGACAACCGCTTCGGAGGTACAGCAAGCCGCAGCTCGATATCTGGTTCGGAATAATCGCACTCTTGGATTATTCGAACCGATCGCATCTGCCGAGCGGATCGAGATCCCCGATCGCCCCAACATCAACCAGATGCTAGCGGGCTACGAGGGACGCGAAGCAGCAGTCGAAGGGGAGGCGTTTGATCCAACCCCCAAAAATATTCAAGCTCGCATGATCAAGGGAAAGTTAGCTACCGGCATCCCGTTTGCCTTCCTGCCAAAGAAGACGCGTGGATCTACCGTCAATGTTTCGATCAATTTGCGATTCGGCGATGAATCGTCTCTGAACGGCAAGATGGCGGCCGTCGAAATGCTGGGCTCATTGATGGTTCGTGGTACCAAGTCCATGAGCCTCCAACAACTCAACGATCGACTCGACAAACTGAAAGCAAACATCGGTGCAAGTTCTCAACAGCAAGAACTGCTCGTTTCGATTGAGACCAAGCGGGAAAACCTTATGGAAGTCCTGGACGTTGTGCGTGAAATACTCCGCGAGCCTGCCTTGGACGAAAAGGAATTTGAACTGTTGAAAGAACAAGCCATCGCGCAACTCGAGAATCAAAGCCAAGAACCGCAAGTATTGGCTTTTCTGTCGGTGGCCCGCATCCTGAATCCCTACGAACGAGGGGATGTTAGGTATGTGGCGACAATCGATGAGGAGCTAGAGGATCTCCGCAACCTGAGCCTCGAGGATGTCAAGCAAATCCACCAGAAGTTTCTGTCCGGGAGCGAAGGGGAAATCGCTGTGGTTGGCGATTTTGATCCCGAGGAAGTGAAGGCTGGCTTGTCGAACATGCTGACCGGTTGGACTTCAAGGATTCCCTATCAGCGAGTTCCTGTTGCTCCCCTCAGCGATGTCAAGATTGCGATGCAGTCGATCGAAACTCCCGACAAAGCCAATTCGGTCTATTACGCCAGCCAGCAATATGCACTTCGCGATGATCACCCCAAATTCGCGGCCTTGCTTATGGGCAATTATATCCTCGGTGCCAGCGCTTTGTCGTCGCGACTCGGGGATCGTGTTCGGCAGAAGGAGGGGCTGTCCTACAGCGTTGCCAGTTCACTTCGAGCCAATGCGATTGATGAATACGCTGAATTGAATATTCGTGCGATCGCGAATCCGTCGAACCGCGATGCTTTGGTGCAGGCCATCGGAGAGGAAATTCAAAAAATCGTCAACGATGGGATCTCGGAGGCGGAGCTACAGGATGCCACACAAGGCTATCTGCAGAGTCAGCAACTGAATCGTTCCCGAGATGGCCTGCTGGCCCGAATCCTCGCGAATAATCTTTTCGCAGGTCGCGATATGCAATACTACCAAAAACTTGAATCGCAAATCGCAGCCCTGACGGTCGACGATGTGAACGAGGCCATCAAGGAATACATCAATCCCGAGTTCCTTGTCATCGCTACCGCGGGAGACTTTGCAAACAACACGCCCGTCAAGCCAGCCAAGGGTGGCTCCGAGTAATCCGAGTCATGGAATCCGTCGAAGCATCGATTCTGCACTCCTGGCCTCTCGATTTGTGGAGTGGTTCCACTTCGGTGGTGGGCGTCAGCGGCGGGCCCGATAGCGTGGCATTGCTACACGCTCTGCGCGCGGTCTCAAATCGTCAAGCACCACTGGTCGTCGCTCATATCGATCACGGACTTCGAGGGATTGAAAGCGACGGTGATCGCGAGTTC
>JBILVV010000274.1:0-6790 GCA_044370255.1 Pirellula sp. | reverse complement strand
TGCTTGTGGGCTGAGAGTCTGAAAGTCAAAAAGGTCTCTTAGTAGATGAAGCTGAAGAGTGCGCCCGAGGACTTTTGTGTCGACGAGTTGAGCGATATCCGAATCGGTCGAGGTGGCCATGCCCTTTATCGACTTACCAAGAGTGGTTTAGGAACCCCGGAAGCGGTTCAGGCCATTCTGCACCAATGGAATTTGCCCCGTAATCGGCTCTCCTATGGTGGGCTCAAGGATCGTCATGCTTCGACAACTCAGCACGTGAGTATCCAGAACGGTCCGAAAAGCGATTTCGAGGAGCGTTCGTTCCAACTGGAGTACCTCGGTCAGATCGCCCGACCCTTTGTTGCAACGGATATTCGAAGCAATCGCTTTCGGATACGATTGCGAGGGATTCCGGCAGCGAAACGAGAGGAGTACGAAGCACGTATCCTGTTTACGCGGGCACACGGAATGGTCAATTACTTCGACGATCAACGCTTTGGCTCGATCGGTTTTTCCGGTGAACTGATCGGCGCCGCATGGTGCAAAGGGAATTACGAACGCGCATTATATCTGGCCCTTGCCGAACCCAATTCCCACGATCGACCGCGAGAAAAAGCGCAGAAGGAAATCTTGCGTCAGCACTGGGGTCATTGGAATTTGTGCAAGGAGCGACTCGATCGCTCGCATCGCCGAAGCATCGTGACGTATTTAGTCGATCATCCATTGGATTTTAAAAGGGCTCTAGCGCTCGTGCGTCAGGATTTGCGAGGAATCTATGCTGCAGCGTTCCAAAGCTGGGTGTGGAACCGATGGTTATCGCGTTTGATTGAGACGGCACTCGGGGCATCGAATGGTTGCTGGTTTGACTCTCGAAGCGGTCGATTGGCGTTGCCCTGGCAAATGGATACGTCGGGGGAGGAGTCATGGCTTGCGTTAGCATCGGGAGAGTTGCCACTTCCCTCGGCTCGCATTCACTCATGGCCTGATGGGACGTTGCCGGTGCTCGAAGAGGTTTTAAGTCCCCTGTCTATGACCGTGCGCGAGATGAGGTTCAAGTATCCTCGCGACACTTTCTTTTCGAAGGGAAGCAGAGCGGTTCGGTTGTTGCCAGCTGACCTGACTTGGCGATGGGAGGAAAACTCCCAAATGAGGGGGGCGAGCGATTGGTGTCTGAGCTTTGAGTTGCCCCGAGGTTGTTATGCCACCATGGCTATTCGTCAATGGACGCTTGAGACGGACGACCTCGAAGATACGGAAGAAAGCGATTCTTTGGTGAATGACGAGTAGCTTATGTTTGGTGCTGTGATTTTTGACTTAGACGGAACTCTCATCGACTCGCTGGTCGACATCGCCAATGCGGCCAATGAGGTATTGATAGAACATGGTAGGGTTGCAGTTCCTGTTGAGCGGTATCGTACGCTGGTTGGCGATGGGGTTGGGGTTTTGATGGAGCGGTTGATGCCGGAAGTTGCTACCGACCCTGCCCTGCTTGCAACCTGCACATCCAGTTTTGCCGGTCATTATGAGGAACATTGGAATAAAGCATCCAAACCGTACGAAGGTATTCCGCTTCTATTAAAATCTCTCGCTGCTATCGGGATACCGATGGCGGTTTTATCGAATAAGCCGGATGGATTTACGCGACGTTGCATCGACTATTTTTTTCCCACGATCGAATTTGCTGCGGTTCTTGGGCATTCGGAGCGTTTTCCGAAGAAACCGGATCCGGCAAGCTCTCTCTGGCTCGCCGACTTCTTGGGGGTAGCTGCCGATCGTATCGCTTATGTGGGTGATACGAACACCGACATGAAAACTGCGGTTTCGGCTGGTTTATTTGCGATGGGAGTGGCGTGGGGTTTTCGTACGCGAGAGGAACTCTATCAGAGCGGCGCGCGTGTGGTCTACGACCAACCAAGTCAGCTGCTCAGTGGACTGCTCGACCGCTAAGGGTACGAAAACGATCGACCTTCGAAGCACATGCTCGTTTTTGAGGTAGTGTTTTCGGTGGATCGAATGCTCAGTTTTTTGGCAGTTTTTCGTTGCTGGAAAGGTGCGTGCTTCCGTGAATCTCGTCCGGTCTGAACAGTCAAAGCAAGGTGAACTCGAGAATATCAAGCGACGAATCCATCAGCGATTGGTAGATAAACTCGATCTGTCGCGAGTGGGCGATCTTAAGGGGGAATCATTCCGTCGCGAGATCCGGATGGTGGTGGAACAGCTGTGCGATAGCGAGAACAGCTATCTCAACCGAACCGAGCGAGACCGGTTGGTGGAAGAGGTCCTGGATGAAACGCTCGGCCTCGGGCCGCTAGAATTTTTGTTGAAGGATACGTCGATCAGCGATATCCTCATCAACGGTCCCAAAAACATCTACGTCGAGCGACGCGGAAAACTCGAGAAGACCGACGTTGAGTTCCGCGACAACAAGCACTTAATGCAGATCATCGACCGAATCGTGTCTCGGGTGGGACGACGTGTGGACGAGACTTGTCCAATGGTTGACGCTCGATTGGAAGATGGTTCGCGTGTGAACGCGATTATTCCACCGCTGGCACTTGATGGTGCAGCCGTCTCGATTAGACGTTTCGGATCAACACCGCTGGCGCTCGAGGGTCTTTTGAACTTCAAAGCCTTCACGCCCGAGATGGTTATGTTGCTCGAGGGTTGCATCAAAGCTCGTCTGAACGTGATCATCAGTGGAGGCACTGGTTCGGGTAAGACAACGTTGCTCAATACTCTCAGTAGTTTTATCCAAAACGACCAGCGAGTCATCACGATCGAGGACGCTGCTGAATTGCAACTGCAGCAAGAGCACGTGGTACGCTTGGAAACTCGTCCGCCCAACATCGAAGGAACGGGTGCGGTTACAGCGACCGACTTGGTTCGAAATGCGCTCCGTATGCGTCCGGAACGGATCATCATCGGTGAGTGTCGAGGGCCTGAGACGCTCGACATGCTTCAAGCGATGAATACGGGGCACGATGGCTCGATGACTACCGTTCACTCCAACTCACCCCGCGATGCAATCGCGCGGTTGGAAACCCTGGTCATGATGGCGGGCTTCGAGTTGCCGGTGAAAGCGATTCGGCAACAGATTGCTGGCGCAGTGGACATTATCATCCAAGCCAACCGATTGCAGGGTGGTCCGCGACGCGTTTTGAACATTACGGAAGTGCAGGGTTTGGAGCAAGACACTGTAGTCTTGCAAGACATTTACCGATTTGTTCAAGAAGGCGTTGATGAGAACGGGAAGGCGCACGGATACTTTGAAGCTACCGGGGTTCGCCCGAGCTTTATGCCAAGACTGGAGGCGGCTGGGGTTCGCTTACCCGCCAGCGCATTCCGTGAGCGAATCATGATGAGGGCCTAGTTCTTCCATGACATTAGTCATCAGTATCTTTATCGGAGCCAGTATCGCTGCCCTCGTGGGCTCGATCCTATTAGTGTTTCGAGTCGAACCGACAACCGCTGTTGAGGCTCGTTTGTCGACGTTGACCCTTGCGACGAAGGCTAGTCTCAAGACGGTCGCTAGCGATTCGCTTCTCCGAAACAATCAGCAAACCCAGAGCGAATTCGAGAAATGGATGTCCTCGAAGTTCAACCTGACCACCGTGTTGGAACTAGCCGATGCCAAGATAACGGTTGAGAAGCTTGCTCTTCTGTGTATCGGGTTGGGGGTCATGTCGACCATCTTGTGTTTGTTCGCACCCATCTCCCCGCTTTTTGCACCGGTTGTTGGTGGAATGATGTTTTACTCACCCATCTTCCTGATGAAGTGGCGTGGTGCCCGAAGGATAGCGAAATTCAATACTCAATTACCGGATGCACTCGATATGTTGAGTCGATCTCTCAAAGCGGGCCATTCGCTGGGTGCCGGTTTTGGATTGATCTCGCAGGAGGTCGCAGCACCTCTCGGACGAGAATTCGGTCGATGTTTTGAGGAGCAGAACCTAGGGGTTTCTCTCGAGGAATCGCTCGAGAGCATGGCGACTCGTATTCCGAATCTCGACCTCCGATTCTTTGCAACCGCGGTTATTTTACAACGCCAAACAGGGGGCGATCTGGCAGAAATTCTCGAGAAGATAAGCCATTTGATTCGTGCGCGTTTCCGCCTGGCAGGACAAATTCAAGCCTTGACCGGCGAAGGACGATTGTCAGGCATCGTGTTGCTCGCTTTGCCACCAGGCTTGTTCCTCATGATGTTCTTCACGAATCGGGAGTACGTCATGAAGTTATTTACCGATCCGATGGGCAAATGGATGCTCGGGGGGACAATCATACTGCAATTAGTCGGCGCATGGACTATCAAGAAGATCATCGATATCAAGGTTTGACCCGAAGATGACTGAAATCGTGAATTCGCTGACCGAGCCTTTTTCTTTGTATTTGCTGGCTGCTGTCTCGATGAAGAGTCTGGCTATGCTTGGAGCCGTCTTCGTGGGGGTCATGGCGTTATTCTGGTTCGCCATGGATATCACAACCAAAGAGCAGCGAACTCGAGCCGAGACGCGGCTGGATATACTCAGCAGTAGCATGCTGAAGAAAACGAAGTCGTCGAAGGAATCGACGTCGGAATTCATCAACCATATTGTTCAGACGGCATCCCCGGTTCTCGCAAAGCACTTGCAACCCAGGTCGGAAGCCGAGATCGGAAAACTTCGGCAGCGACTCATCGAGGCGGGATTTCGATCGGAGGATGCGTTTACTGTATTTCTTGCGTTAAAGATGGCCTGCGCTCTAGGGGGGCTCTTTTTGGGAGGAGGGGTTGGACTCCTAACATCGGGCGTTTCCAATGTCCTGTTGTTGCGAGCGTTTCTCGGCGGTGGCATAGGATTCTACCTCCCCGAATTCCTATTGAGTTTTTTGGGATCCAAGCGCAAGAAGGAGATCACTCTCGCTTTGCCCGATTGCTTGGACCTGCTGGTGGTCAGTGTGGAAGCGGGATTGGGCCTCGATCAAGCCATCCGCAAGGTATCCGACGAGATGAAGTCAACCTATCCAACTTTGGTAGAGGAATTGCAATTAAGTACTTTGCATTTGCAGATGGGTCGTCCCCGGCAGGCGGTTTTGCAGGAGTTGGGAGCACGAACAGGCGTAGATGATGTTCGAGCTCTTGCCTCCCTTCTGGTTCAAGCAGATAAGTTCGGGACGGGGGTTGCGCAGGCTTTGAGAGTGCAGAGCGACACCATGCGAATAAAAAGGCAACAGCTTGCCGAAGAAAAAGCGGCCAAGACCGCGGTGAAGCTGATTTTTCCACTCGTGATCTTTATCTTTCCGGGTGTGTTTGTTGTGCTGGTAGGGCCTGCCGCAATACAAATGTCGCGAGAAATGTTTACAGCTATGTCGGGCAAGTAATGATCGCTACTCCGTGCGTTTGTCTTCGGGGGCGCGTATAATCAAGAGATTGAAAATCGCTTCGGTCCTCTGTGCGACGAGAATTGACTCATGCACTCTCCTACGATCGACTCCCCGGGCTTGCACGGAATAGTCCGAGACTTACTCTCTGATAATCGACGACGAATTCGCGGCTTGAGTAGTCGCTGGGAACTACTCAACGAAACCCATTCTATCGGGGCGGAAACGCTGCGAAAAAAAAGAGATTTATCTACCGCGGCGCATCGTGAAGCGTTCGAAAAGCTTCTCCGAGTTCAACAGCAAGACATCGAACAGTCGATTACGAACTGGGATTCCTTGCTCGATTGGCTCCTGTGCGATTCGGAGCGAAAAACACTCGAGAGTTTGAATCGCCAAAAAGAGGATTTGGCTCAAATAAAGTCGACTCACAAGTCGGCTCGATCGGCTGAGTTGAGCTCGTTCGAACAATCAAAACAAAAGTTGAAAAAGAAGATCGAGTTAGCGAAAGAGCAAGCCAAAAAACTGCGAGACACAGAGACTGCGAAACTCGACCGCGAAAAGCAGAGCTTCGAGCAACGCATGCAGGGGACCAGGGAATGGATCGGTGCCAAAACGGGAAATCCAGCCTTGGTTCAGTGGACGTCGCAGTCGCCCCCTAGGCGTGCCGAAGAGATAGCGAGCATCGGAACACTCGACAAAATCGCGCAGGAGCTCGCTCAGATCCAAGGAGAGGCAATCCATCGCATTGATGAGCTTCAGAAACATCCTTCGCTCCGTTTGGTCAGTATCCCGCTCCTGGTTGTACTTGGAGTCTTGGCTGGTTCTTGTGGAGGAGGCATCGCCTATGCTTTGCAGACTGTACCATTGGTTTGGGGGGTTGTTGGGATCGCGACCGCAGTGATCATCCCCGCTTTGGTGTCACTAGGCACGTCACCTTTCCTCAATCGTACCGTCAAGGAGTTGTTTTCTCCTATCGTTGAGCTCGAGGAGGAGGTTCAATCCATTCTGACGCGAGGACGCAAATTGCTCGACCAGAATCACTTGAACACCCAAATGAAACTCGACAACGAATTCAAGGGCGAGATGCACGCTATGGAGCAATCGCATCAACGCAACTTGGAAACTCTTGATTCCAACTACCAAGAAAACAAAAGACGCATTGCGGAGAATGCAGTCCGCCAAAGATCCGAATTTGCTGTGTATCGAAGACAGGAAATGCTACGAGTTGATCAGCGCGAGTCGAAAACGCTCTCCGAGTCCAAGAGCAGACAATTGGAGGAACGAGAGAGAGTCGAAAAGTTCCATGCGAAGCAGTTGGAATCGATGCAGATGGATTTCGATGCATTCTTGATGACGGCGACAGAAAGGTGGAAAAGGGGATTCCAACAAACATCGCTGAGGATCCGTCAGCAGAAGTCTACGATTGAAACGGTCTTTCCACCTTGGTCTTCGAAAG
>JBILVV010000273.1:0-6791 GCA_044370255.1 Pirellula sp. | reverse complement strand
AATCATGACCAGCGGTGGTGGACTAGTCGGCGTCGAAGGTATCGGAGATTTGAATACTCCCCGACGGCTACTAGGTCAGAGCAATGAGGGATACGACGTTCCCGATTGGCGAGATTTCTGGTTGGCACACCAAGACCGTATCCAGGTCAATTCCACGACGGTTGTGCCATACATCACTCCATCCTTTCATCGACCCGAGCTCGTCAATTACCTCGCACACCTTTATGGTCCTGCTTCAGGTCTTGGGGGAAGTGACATCGATAATTTGTTAGCATTGATCGACGCCTCATCGGCGAGAGTGCTCAGCTACAAGTCGCCGAACGGCGTCCAGATGAATCCGGGATTCAAGCCTTCCGCTAATTACGTTCAGATGTTGTCGAATGCGGATTTGGTAAATTTCGTGCGAGCCCAGATCGAGGGACCTTGGGATGTCGACAACGATGGCGATGGTGTCCCCGAAAGCGTTTGGATCAATCCAAACCTTCCGACCATGTACTCACCGGATGGCAGAATGCTCAAGCCTCTAACTGCAGTCCACATCGAGGATTTGGATGGTCGAATCAACCTGAACTTGCACGGCGATCGGATTCAGGGACAAGTGAGCACCTTCAATGCATTCGCTGATAACGCAGGCTTCGTACGATCCACCCTCAACGGTCCAGTGCCACTGAACTTGCCGCAAGGTTTTGGCTACGGTCCCGCGGATATATCGCTCAATCAGATTTTTCTGTTCGAACCCAAGATGTTGGCCTCTACCGGTTCCAACTACTCGATTTTTGATGAACGCTACGGCGCCAAACGGCACCATGATTCCTCCGCACCGGTCGATCTAACAAAGATGGATCGATCGCCAGGACGACGAGCGGAAGGCGCGTTCGATGGTGACGACCTAGTCAGTTATCTCAGGCAACGTGAGACTCGACAGGTCGACCCGGCAGTCAGTGGCTCGAACATGCACGGGCGACTTCCCGGCATGTCCCTCGGTCGTCGCTCGGCGGTTGCGCCCGCTTTCGATCGCAACGGCAACCTATCGTTCGTGAACCCCGCGGTAACAGACGCATTCCCTGAAAGTCCGCTCAACACCGCCATTGCGTCCGAACGTGCCGGAGATGCTTACGAAACCAGTACCGGAACGACCGCCTACGGCGATACGCCGTTCACCGTGGCGGAACTCGAACGCATTCTTCGCCGGTTTGATGACGATGTCGATGCGCTTCCCGAACACATCCGCGAGCACTTGGAAGAGTTCGCAGGGTATGACAATCTGTCGGAAATCAATCGCGTGATCACCACGCGCAGCGCCGAGCTACGATTGCCAAAACTCGCCGCGGCCGCTTCCATTCCAACCAATTCGGGCGCGACCCTCGAAAACGACGCCGGCAACTTCCTCGGATTCATTCGACTGGTCCACGAACAACGCTATCGCAAACGATCGTTTCCGCCTGACCTGAGCACCGATGAACCGGTTCTGAATATCGAAGCGTTGTATCAATTGTTTCCACCTGAATTCGCTGGCAACCTTCGAATGGATATCAATCGCGCCTTCGGCAACGGTGTTGATGACAACGATGATGGCAATGTGGATGAACCGTATGAGTTAGCGACCAGCGCGGAGTTGGAACTTGGTCACAATGGGGCAACGATTGTCGCATCCAGCAGCTCTGGCCTTTATCGCAACCGCCAGCGTGACCTGGGATCCAATTCCCGCGCCTATCTCGGTTCGCGTCAATTGCTCGCTCGCTATCTCTACTGTCTTGGGCAGTTGATGATTCCTCGTGAGTATCGATTTCCAGCAATGGAAGGGGAATCTCCGAATACTCTTAAGTGGCATCGTTTGCGAGCCCGAGCCATCGCTCAGTGGGCGGTGAATGTCGTCGACTTCCGCGATGCCGATGTTGCCATGACCCGCTTTGAGTACGACATCTTCCCGTTCGGGATCAATGAAGCGAGCTTCGGCGACAAGTACAATCCCAAACAAGCTTATTGGGCACCGGACGCAGCACCGGTCGACCGTGATTTTGTCGGGGTGGTTTGGGGGATGGAAATGCCTGAGCTGCTGCTGACCGAATCCTTGGCATTCCATGACAAACGATTGCGCGATACCGATATGGACGGCGGCCCGCAATCGACAACGAACGATCCGATGAGTCCTGATCCGGATATGGATCAGTACCGGTTCCCAGAAGGGTCACTATTTATTGAAATGTATGGAACGCGAACGACCTACTTCCCCGAGGATAACCGGATTGCCGGTACATCGCGATCCCTGTATGACGTTCGCCCGGGTGAACCGGTCAAGCTCGATCTGAGTCGTATGGCTCCCTCGGATCCAGCCAATTATTGGGGATCGCAGCCTGTGTGGCGGATCGGTATCAACGCCAGTACACCCCCGGGTGCAACAGAGCAAGCCCAGCAACCCAATGTACTCTATCAGAAAAACGTAAACGACAGGGAAATATACAAACGGGATTTCCAAGCGAGTAAAGCGGCCGCAGTTATCGGAGATTCAGGGAGCGCCGTACCCGAGTTTCGAGTTGGCTCGGGGCTGTACAACGATGTCGATGAACTCGGTTCAACAACTCCCACGGCTCTCGCATTCGAACGGATGATTTGGTTTACCAATGCCTCGGCAAATTCGCGGCCGCGCGTCCCCGATCTTGTGGGCAACGACCCAAGCGACAACACGAATCCGAATCGCCGAAACTTGGTTTATTACAATCGCGGAACAGGCCCAACTCTGCTCGAAGGAGGTGGCTATGCTGTGGTGGGACCGCGGCGTGAAACAAGAGTCGGTTCGCTGAAAAATAATCCAGATACGGGAACGCCCTGGATTTCGCGTCTGATTAAAAATCAATTATCAACCAACCGTCCAGCGCGATCGCCCAGCCATCAATCGATCAATCTAGATGCGAATAATGTAGTGACGACTCTCTTGAATGGAGTCAATATCTACCGTTATCGCACGGAGTGGAAGGACGTTCCCAAGAGGGCTGTGGGTCTAGTTTGTGCGGCGGATACGCCTCAAGAAACCGCGACACCCGGCTCTCGTTGGGCGGATTGTTTTCCTGATGGTATCGGAGTGAATATCTCAATACCTAATCCGATAAGGAATACTGGATACTGGCGCGATGCGAACAAACCGTTGATACGTCTCAATACCGACGATCTGCGAGCCAGTCGAGGCGATGAACGTTTTGGCTATGGAGATATTGAAATTGAACCTGACTCCTGGGTCGATTGCACGGACTCTGGAGTTGGGACGTTTCCTGACAAACCACTCGACTACCAGCCGACCACGAACAACATTTTGACCCCGCAGACGGGAAGTGCGATGAACCGCACTGGGACCTATCAAAACGTGCGCACGGCGTTCCTTCAGCGATTAGCCGATCCGAACATGTCCTACGATCCGATCAACAATCCCTACATAACCGTTGACTGGATATCGATAGACCTGACGGTCTTCAATGGCGAAGCGCCGGTTGGCGATGATCCTCAGGATAGCGGAGGAGGTCAAATCGCCTTCCAATCGCGATATAAGGATGGAGCGGCGCGGGATACAGCGAATTCCAAAGCCGGCCTTGCGACCACACCCGGTCAACCTGCTGTTCGTGTTGCGCCCAATACAAAAGTCACGCAGGATGGCAATCAGATTTGGGGATACAGCTATCACTCATTTTCAACAGCCCAACTGCGACAGACGAATGCCCAATCATTTGTGACTCTGGATCCTCCGCTGACTGGCCCAGGTGCCGATCGCTACCCATCCTACTTCATGCACCAGTTGGGTTATGTGACGCAACAACCGTCCGATGTGGCGGGATCTCAGCCTAAACATCACAGTGCGACTACGCTGGGCTATGCCAATGTTGGTTATCGCTATGGGGATATCCGTGGAAGCGCGAACGATGATGCGGATGACTTCGATGGTTTCGGTCCACCTCAATTCGTATCTGGAAACATTCTCTACAACGGTTCGCCGCGCGATCTGACCTCGCTGGTTTGGTTCAATCGTCCATTCGCGACCCCTGCCGAGCTGATGATGGTCCCGTTGACTAGCCCTGGTCAATTAGGGCTGTTTCACTCGATCGCGAATCCATCTCAACTTCGGTCGCCGTTTGAGTATTTGCCCAGTTTCGGTGAGGCCAACGCTCTGGTCACCAATCTCAGCGAAGCGGGAGCAGCCTCGGATTGGGCCGACTATTCGGCCAACCCGGATAATGTCAATGTTCGGAATCGTATCCGTGCCGAAGGATACTGGCTCAAACGAAGTGGGTACTGGTCATCGGCAGCTACCACGCCTATTGAAGCGGATTGGGCGAGCTTGCTCGAGTTCATCGAAACCAAGCCGCCGTTCATCGACTCGGCCAAGTTCTTGCAACCCGATGCGGTCGTCAATGCTGCAGGGGCCAACTCTATCGCGAGTCGGTTTCTCGCGTCCTATATCCCTGCAAACTTCACGGGAGCAAATGAGCCGGACAACGTGCGAGGGCCATCGCTGGTTGCTCCGACAAATGAGATCCCCAACTACACCGCCGCTGGCAAGATCAATCTCAACACACTTACTCTGGCCCAAAGCGGTCGATCGGAAGCGTTGCAAGCCCTGGAATATCTCTATCTGGTTGGAACGCAGCGCACAGGAGCAATGCGCGATGTGATCACGCAGCGATTCTTCCGAACGCGACGAGGATTCGATGGTGCCGGGGTTTCATCTTTCTTCGGAAACGCTTCACTACCATGGATGGATCCGAACTACCCCACACAATTCGCCGGTGCATACCGCTCCGGGCTAGCATCTAACATCCAGCCATTGGCCCCCTATCCAACTCCTGCCAACCGAGAACCTCGTATGCAACAGCGAGGACGTTACTCGATAGAGTCTACGATCCTGCGTTCCTACACTCCTAACCAGAGCGTTAATACGATGCCCAACAACGCTAATTTTGGAACGATGCTCTTCTCCCCCGACGCCATCGCGAGGTTCGAAGATGGAAACAACATCCCTGCCGTGACTCCGCTCGAACTGGATGATGCGAAGCGCAACGCATTCACCCGCTACCAGCGCGCAATGCGACTGCCGAACCTCGTGACCGATCAGTCCAATGTGTTCGCTGTATGGGTGACCGTGGGACTCTTCGAATACGATCCTGTAAACGGGTTCGGACGCGAGTACGTCAATGCATCCGGCGAAGAACAACGGGAACGATCGTTCTACATCATCGATCGCACCGTCCCCGTTGGCTTCATCCCCGGCGAAAACCTCAACACCGAGAAAACGATCCTCCTCCGACGAAAGATCAGTGGCGATCGGTAAGTAGAGAGTAGAGCCCATTGTAGAACAGCTGTCCTAGCTGTTCCGAAAATCGTAGAACTGCTGTCCCAGCTGTTCCCGGAACCGCGCAGAGCGATCCGTCGCCATGAAACGCAGAGACGCAGAGAAACGCAGAGGAGTGAGCGAAAAGAAGTGGGGCGTAGCGAGTAGGGAGATCGATGAAATGTCAGCAGTCTTACGAGAAATCAACCTCGCTCAATACCTGGAACACGAATCCAGGACCGGTGAAAAGCATGAATATTACCGTGGCGAGCTTTTCGCCATGGTGGGGGGGACACCACGCCACGCTTTGATCGCTGCAAATTTTCTTGGGGAAGCGCGTCAGAGACTCCAGAGCAATCCCTGCATTGCCTATACCGGCGACTTGAGAATCAAAGTCGAATCGGCCGGTTTGTATACCTACCCCGATGCATCGATCGTGTTCGGGGAACTGCAAATGGACAGCGACCTTCCCAACACGGTCTTGAACCCCACCGTCTTGGTCGAAGTCCTGTCGGATTCCACCGAGCGTTACGATCGCGGCCAGAAATCAGCTTTCTACCGGACGATCCCGTCGCTCCAAGCCCTGGTCCTCATCTCCCAAGATCGGCCGCTCGTCGAGTGCTTCACACGGCACGCATCGGGAGGTTGGCTACTGACCGATGCTCGGCAACTCGATGCCTCGCTCGTCTTGGAACCAATCGGCATCTCCATCCCCCTCTCGGAACTGTATCGCAACGTACAGTTCGACCCGGTGGATGGTTGAGTTGCATGACCATCGATGAGATGGGATGAACAAAAACGAACAAGGGTATTAACGAGCAACGGTATTTAGGCACGATTATTTGTCGCCACGTACCGTCTCTGCTAGACTTCGTCAGTCATCCCTGTGATGCCTTTTCATTCGGCTCCTCATCTCATTCAGGTGAAACATGCTTCGCAAACTGATCTTGTGTGCACCGCTCTGCGCTCTGCTGGCATCCCCGTTCGTCACCCTCGCTGCGCCCGATGACAAGAGTCATCGCGTGGCAGCAGAAACACTGCTCATGGCTGCCAACATGGAAGAGTCGATGAATTCCATGATCGACCAATCACTTGACATGCAGATCAAAGCCAATCCGCAGCTAGCTCCACTCCGTGCCGTGATGCGCAAGTTCTTTGCGAAGCACCTTAGTTTTGAATCGCTCAAAGAGGACTTTATCGATCTGTACGTCGAAGAATTCACCGAAGAGGAGTTGCTCGATATTGCAGCCTTCTATCAAACCCCGACTGGTCGCAAATCGATTGAGAAGATGCCCGTGCTGTTTCAAAAGGGTGGCGAACTCGGTTCGCGTCGTGTTCAAGAAAATGCCGGTGAACTCCGCAAGATGATCCAAGAGGAATTAAACCGGCAAAATCCCAAATAGAGGAGATCCTGGCGGGGAAGATCCTGGCGGGGACACGCACTCTCCCATCCCAGTTTGCGTAATACCAGCATTCA
>JBILVV010000272.1:0-6808 GCA_044370255.1 Pirellula sp. | reverse complement strand
GCACAGGGTGATTCCCGACTTTCGTCAACCCGATACCATCCGCTTCGGAATCACACCCCTATACACCACATACGACGAACTCGACCGGGCAGTTGATGCGTTGGTCAACGTACTGGAGCAGCGTCAACACCTGCATTATCCAAGAGAACGACAGGGGGTTACGTAAGACCGCAGCGCAAACTTACTTCAGTCCATGTTCTTTGCGAATGATGGGAATGACTCGTTCGACCCATCGCTTGTACATGATTCCCGAGGGATGGAGCCCGTCGTCCGCCAACAAGCGTTGCTCTGCAGGCAGCTTGCTATCCTCGAGCCCCGCTTCGCGCGAGATGTCGGTGATGTCGACGAAGTGAACTCCGAGTCGCTCGGCCTCTTCCTTTTTCACGCGGTTGTATATGTCGATTTCTCGGGCGATCTTTGCTGGATCTTTTCCTTTCTCCTTAGCGAAAGGGGTCACGCCCCAATCGGGAATACTCAGGACAATCACGCGTTTTGGGTTGGAGCCAGCTTTTTGGATCGCATACTCGAGTTGCCCACGCAGTTCATTGCGATACTCGTCGGCGCTCCGACCTCGGTACTGATTGTTGACACCGACGAGGAGAGTAACCCAATCGTATCGAGTCTCAACCTTGGACTCTTCGATCCCTTTCTTCAATTCGTCCGTTGTCCAACCCGTGCGTGCGATGATTTGTGGCTCGCCTAACTCCAGTCCTATCGAACGCATTGCGTGGGCAAGTTGTATGGGCCAACGCTCCTCGGGCTTGACCCCTTCGCCGATCGTGTACGAATCGCCGAGCGACAGGATGGTCAATACAATCGGAGCGAGCATCTCAGTTACCCGATTCGTTCTTAGGGCCGTTCTTGGCGAGCAGCAGAAGTTGATGTTTCGTTTTGCCGGGCAGGAGCGGCGAAGGGTTACCGAATACCCAATCTTCGTAGCCCTTGCTGAAGAAGGGAGAGAATGGGTGTCCGGATTGGCCGCCGGGTTGATGATAGATCCCAAGTTCTTCTTGGCCAGGTGAAACGACGAGGCGTTCCGATGCTCCGTTGGATGGACCTTGCACGCGGGGCATGTGATTATCTCCCGCCAATTCATAACCGGTCATATTGAGTACTTGGCTGAGAGCCGGAACAGCAGCGGCAAGCGGATGCCGAATTACGGCGCGGTTGCGAACTCCCCAACGGGCTTCGGACAATGGTTGATCTTTAGTCAGCGTTTCCTCGGTTCCCTTGGCCGCATCGGCGAGCAGTGCATCCCATGTTGCAAACTCAGCCGGGAGCCAATGCATCGGTCGCTCTGTCAATAATTGCTCGGCAACATCTTCGAAAGACATCGCCACGTAGGGTTTGTCCGGTAGGAGGCTCGCTAATCCTCGCGGATCGCTGGATCGCTTGGAATCGCGGCGTGAACCGGAGGTGCCGAAGATTCTAGACATGACCTGCGCTCGGAACTCATGCACGATGCGATATCCAACTGCATCAGCGGTCGCATGATCGCTGGAAGTTTTCACGAAGCGAACCAGTTCGCTGGACACCGGTTGCGGACTGCGGTCGGCAATCGTCAGCAATCGCTCCTTCCAAGGACGGAGGAATTTGGCTTCGTCGTCCAATTGAATCGCCAAGAGAGACTCTTCATCGTGCGACTCCTTCTCATAGAGTCGATCGCGGATTTGGCGCGCCCGTGCACCTGGGTCGTAACGACCATCGCCAATCACACTTAAAAAGTAATCCCCCTGGATCCGGTTGTTGGCGGTCCACAAACGACCATCGGCCGGATTGTACGCGCGAGGATGTTCGGACGGCGCGAGATAACCGAGCCACTGGCCACCCTGCGACCAATCGACCGGAGTATTGGGTGGCGGACCGACCCGTTTGGGAACGCGTCCCGATATCGTCCAGCCAATATTCCCATCAGCATCGGCCATCATCACATTCTGGTTCGGCATCCCGGCGCGATTGGCCAACTCCATCAGTTGCTCGACATTCCTCGCTGACTCGAACTCCATCAGGTTCATATCGAAAGCGGATGGATCATTGCCGATCCACTTGTGGACGAATACTTTGCCGTCCCGATTCTCAACCACCGGTCCCCAGATCGACCATTGGTACTCATAAGTTTCGCTCCCGTCTGGAAACGTGATCTCTTCGGTGATGCTTTCCAATTCTTTGGGGCCCTCCGGAGTCATATAACGATCGGTGACTTTGCCACCATCGGGACTCTTGAGTTCAATCACGTCGCCAAAGTCGCCGGTGCTGTTGGTGAACCCCCAAGCGACTGAACCGTTGGATCCCTCGACCATGATCGGAGCACCCGGCAACGTCACACCGATCAAACGACGTAGAGTGCCGTCGATGCTGGGTGTCTTCATCATCGCGCGATACCAGATCGTAGGAACATTCAAACCCAAATGCATATCCGATGCGATAATCGCCTTGCCATCGCGACCGATTTTTCCAGCAACCGCCCAATTGTTGCTGCCGACTCGGAATTCTAAGTCGTGAATCGGCAACGACGCCTGCGCGGTTTTGGCTGCCTCGGGTGAAGGCTCTTGTTTTTGCGATTCTTCAGTCGCCTTGCGAAGCGAGAAACTCGACTCGGGAGGAATCGGTACTGGTGGATACATCGAACCATCCAAGGCCGCATCCCACTGAGACGCAGGACGAACCAAGAACTCATAAACGTCTGCGGGCACTCGCTCCTTGAGATACCCCAATCCCAATTCCGGAGTCGCATCCATCGGTTGCAAGTCACAAAGCATCGACATCATGCAAAGGATCGAATCGCTCTCGGACCATGGCTTGGGCTCAACGCCCAAGGCAAGATACTCAAAAGGCAGAGCCTTCAAATCGCGAAGGCCATGGTTCACCCCTTTGGCATAGGCTGTAAGAACTTCGCGTTGACGCTCCGGCAAAGCCTCGATGACCTTTTCGGCTAAACCTTGGAACCGATGTTTGCGGAAACTTTTGTCCCGTCCAATCGCCGCCTTGCCGACCAACTCCGAGAGTCGGCCCCCTGAGTTACGCCGCAGGATATCCATTTGAAAAAAGCGGTCTTGCGCATGCACAAACCCTAGCCCGTAGGCTGTATCGGTGCGGAGTGAGCCGTGAATCGTCGGAACCCCTTGGCTATCCCGATCGATCGTAACGTTGTTGTTCAAGTCGGCCGACCGAACCGAACCATCCAACCGGGGGAGGCTCGCCCGGAACGTCCAGGTCGCCAAACCTCCCGCCCCCGAAGTCCCTACCAAACACAACATCACCCCACCCAGGGTCAGAGTTCGCCACGGACGTCGGGTTCGTTCGGGTTGGGTGGCATCAGTCTTGTTGGCATCAGTTGAGACTGTGGTCGGTTCGACGGCAGGGATATTCATGTTTGTTTTCTCTGAAAGAAACACCGAGTTTCTCGCGTTGTCTCGGCTTGCGGACGTTACGTGGCCATTGTTACACACCCTCAGCGAGAAGGCGAGTCATTGCATGCCTGGAAAATGGAGCCGACAAATTTATTGAGATTCAGTCTCACCAAGGTGTTGTCGACTAGGCATGTGACTGCCACAATAAAGGAGTTCAGAGAAGAAGGGAGAACTCCTCGTACCAACCATGATCCCGCAAACCAAGCCAGAGACCATCCTAGCGGTGATACCGAGCGAGAACCCCAACCAGAGACTGGTCCTGGTGATGGTCAATAGTGATTCGGATAAACCGCTACTACTGCGAACCGAGTCTTTTAGCCCAGACGTCGGATGGTTCATTCAGTCATCGGTGAGCATGAGCCGCATCGAGTTGGCTGGACTGAAGAATGTACTGGGTTTGACGATGGCTAGGGGATGCCAACAGACCACAGGTCGCGTCCAAGAGTCGAAACGGGATGACGAACCGAGTGTCATCCCGTTTGCACTTCGCCGGGCCTGATTCCAATCGGGCCTGATTCAAATCGAGCCTGCATCTCCAATCAGCCGATGTGGCGTCTTCCCCGTTTTGAACCGTGGCAGGCATCGCCTTGTTCAAACCCCTTTTCACTAGTTCATCAGCTTCACTAGTTCATCAGCCCAGTTTTCGGGCCGTTGCGGATTGAGCTGCCCCTTCGCTCTCGCGAAGTAGTTTGGTGTACTCCTCGACCCCTTCCTGTTCTTCGATCAGGATGTCTTCGAGGAAGATCGTGAGGGGGCGTTCCCCTTCGGCCAACTCGAGTGCTTTGGAGTACATCTCAACGGCTTTGGATTCGAACGCGAGGCTGAACTCGAGCACTTCTCGAAGGTTCTTTGACTGCTTAATTTCGTTTCGTTGGGCCACCGGAACGCCTCCAAGAGACACAATCTTGTTGCCGATCAGTCCAGCGTGTTTGAAAGATTCCTTGGCATCATCTTCAAACTTGCCAGCGTACACTTCGCGCCATGGACCTTCGATCAGGAAAGATGCCTGGGCGTATTGGGCCACACCGGTCCACTCATGTTTGAGAATTTCGTTGAGTTGGTTGAGTATCGCTGCTCGGTCCATGGTCGCACTCCGTTGAGGAAGGATTGTGTTGAGTTCTGGTTAAAATTGGCCAATATTTCTTTTCCGTCAGCTCATTGTAGCAGCTGTGCTAGTCCTGGAAATGTGGCAAAAAGACGGCGGTGATCGGTGGTCATTCAACGACCTATTGCGGTAGACAAACGATATTGCATGAGTAAACCTGTTAGGGTGAGCATCCCCCCAAGCACCCATCCTGATGAACTGAAGTCATTAACCCTCGCGAGCTGGGCTGAAATCTATGCAATCCCAAAAGAACCCCGAACAAACACCGCAACCCCTTCGAGACCTGATCGCATCGGCGGTATCGCGGCGTTCCTTCATTCATGCAGTTGCAGGCTCAGCCGCATTCGCTGCGCTTTCCGATTTGCCCGGCACCTTGGGAGCGGACAAGTCGAACACGCGGACCGATGATCTCTTTCGATTCAAAGGAATCCCTCCTTCCTCGAGCGACACGGTGGTTGTACCGGAGGGTTATGTCGCTGAGGTTCTCTATCGATGGGGCGATCCAATCGATGGGCAATCTCCTGCCTTCAAGAAGGACGCTTCGAATTCAGCCGCTGACCAAGAACTGCAGGCAGGCATGGGGCACGACGGGATGGAGTTCTTTGCGATCCCGGGCGAAGATCCGAATCGCCGGGGCCTCCTTGCAGTCAATCACGAATACACCGACCAGATACTTCTGTTCCCAGACGGGCTTGCTCCGTTACCTCCTGACCCCATGCCGAAGGAGAAGGTGCGCAAGTCGATGGCATCCCACGGAGTCTCGATCGTCGAGATTGAGCGCAACGACAAAGGAAGTTGGTCGGTCGTCCCATCGAAGCGAGCTCGACGGATTACTGCAGATACCCCGGTGCGCGTTTCCGGACCAGCGATCGACAAAGTAGGAACATCCACTCGCGGCACGGTCAACAATTGTGCTGCTGGACGAACACCCTGGCAAACGTACTTGACCTGCGAAGAGAACTTTCAAGGGATCTTCGGCACCAACGATACGACGTTCCAGCCTTCGACATCCCAAAAAGCTTATGGCCTCGATCGCTTTGGTTTCTTCTATAAAATCGATGGCAACAAGGTACCTGGTTATCGATGGTGGGAACAAGAACCACGTTTCGATCTCAGTCGCTCCGACAATGACTCAGAAAGATTTGGCTATGTCGTAGAAATCGACCCGCTGGATCCAACGTCTGTTCCTGTCAAGCGAACGGCCTTAGGCCGGTTCCGACATGAGAACGCGGAACTGACCGTCGCCCCTGATGGTCGTGTCGTGGTCTACATGGGTGACGATGAGATGGATCAGTACGTTTACAAGTTCGTTTCGGAAGGGAAATGGAATCCGAACGCGAACCAAGTCCAAGGTGTTCGCGTCGGTGATGGGATCCTCGATCGAGGCAAGCTATATGTCGCTCGATTCGATGCCGATGGGTCAGGCCGCTGGCTCGAACTGGCTCCCGGATTGAACAATATTCCAACCAAGCAATCCGGGGACGAGTCGCAAGGGGATGACTCGCACGGTTTCGATGCGGCGGAAATCTGCATTCGTACCCGCGAAGCAGCAAAGATCGCTGGCGCCACTCCGATGGATCGGCCCGAGTGGATCTCGATTCACCCTACCAGCCGCGAAGTCTACGTCTCTCTGACCAACAACAAGAGTCGCCACGCCACCGACGCGGCCAACCCGCGAGCCAACAATGTATACGGTCATATCGTTCGATGGAAAGAAGACAACAACGATCCGACCGCAGAGAGCTTTCGCTGGCAGGTATTCCTGTTCGGAGGAAATCCGACGCATGAAGATCCGGCCTACCGCAGCAATGCCCAGGGGGATTTCTTCGCCTGTCCCGATGGTCTCAAATTTGATCCCTCCGGCATCCTTTGGATCCAAACCGACATGTCGAGCAGCGTCATGGGCAAGCCAGGCTTCGCAGACATCGGTCACAACATGATGCTCGCCGCTGACCCGTCCAACGGCACGACGCGTCGATTCCTGACCGGACCGCGAGGTTGCGAGATCACGGGTATGGCGATGACGCCGGATCGCAAAACGATGTTCGTCAACATCCAGCATCCTGGCGAACCCGCCGACGACTTAAGCGATCCAGGGGAACCGATGAAGGTCAGTCAATGGCCAGACGGTCCTGACGGCGGCCGGCCGCGCTCTGCGACGGTTGTTATCCGCAAGCTCGACGGCGGCACCATCGGCAGTTGATTGAGCCTCAGCACTTGGTACTACGGACTTCCAGTCCGTAGTAGTGCCCCAGCCGTAGGATCCATCAGCCGTCGGGATCATCCAGCAGCG
>JBILVV010000271.1:0-6810 GCA_044370255.1 Pirellula sp. | reverse complement strand
GTTGTGAGTTGTGAGGTTTTCGCCTCAAAACTCACCCCTCAACTCTCAATCCTCTTTTCAGTGGGATCGGTGGGTATCGAACCCACATCGGCCGGTTTAAGAGACCGGTGCATTTCCATGTCTGCCACAATCCCATTCGTGTAAGTGGGATAAGCTTCCAGCTTGTCAATGCTTTCATTCGCAGGCTGGAAGCCTACGCCACATGTCGGCGTGGAAGGAATCGAACCTCCGACCTTCGTCTTATAAGGACGCTGCTCTCACCACTGAGCTACACGCCGTGGCGAGTGAGGCCGGTGGGATTCGAACCCACGCTTTGCGCCCCTAAAAAATGAATTCCGAAAGTCCGCTGTGCTGCCGCTACACCACAACCTCATGTATGGCCATGGCTATGCGTTTCAAGCGACTTCGTAATTGCATCGTGTTCTCCTTCCTTCCAGTGGTAGACCTGAGAATCGAACTCAGCGCGACTCGGTTATCAGCCGCCGGTTTTCTCTCTTGGCTAACGCGGGGACAACCAGCCCTCGACTACCGTTTGTCGTCTTTCGCTCCGCGAAAGTCGCGCTACTTTCACAGAGTGAAAGCCGACTGAAGTCGGGTGTGTCGGAATCGAACCGCTCTCGATCGCCCCAAACGACCTGTGCAAGCCATTACACTTCACGCCCGATAGTTGTGTTTGCCAGTGGACCTGCAGGGAGTTGAACCCTGAAGCCTTGAGTGCAAGTCAAAGCGCCGACCCGTCGGCAAGCCCATTTCAGACTTCAGGAGCCAGACTTCAGACTTCAGCAAATTGCCTGAAACCTGATGCCTGAAACCTGATACCTGTTAAGCGACTCGTGTGGGATTCGAACCCAACCTTGCTGGCTTGAAAGACCAGTGACCTCACCAGAAGTCGAACGAGCCAATTCAGTCTTCAGGAGTCAGTCTTCAGACTTCAGGAAAAACCTGGAGCCTGATAGCTGAAACCTGGCGTCTGACTAGCGGACTGGGAGGTGCTCGAACCCTCCTCTTCGGTTCTTCAGACCGACGCCCGCGTTAGCCAACAGGAAAACACCGGCGTCTCAGCTACCAGTCCATCTGCACGTGAAAACGTTGGGAATAGACACGAAAAAACCCGGTGTCACTTTTGCGGTAACACTGGGTTTGCCAACGTTGCTTCGTCAGTATGGCCGTGTGTTACCTGCGTCTGGGATGCCCCAAATCAAAATTGCATGGGAGCACATTCGCGCTTTGCAGCGCGATCTCTTTCCTGCAACCTTGATAACGTTCGGTACTCAGCCGTATGGAAATCATGATTCCGTTTTCCAATGATTGAATGCTCGTCAAATTCCTTGTTCCACGGCCCGTGTTTCGGGCATCACGTATAAAGATGCCACCACGATGTTCTGGTTCGCGAGAAAATCAAAAATCTTGGACGATGTCTCCAAGAGAAAAACATTCTGCTGGAATGTACTCATTTGCCAAAACAAATTCCGGGCTCAATGGTCATTCCCTACGCCGATACCGTTACGCCGACACTGTGTTGGCTCGGAGGGAGAATCTCGGCATTTCGATTTTGGGTAGCTGCAACGCCCGGTCGCGATCAGCGCAGAAGATGGGAAAGCGGTCTCCATGTCGCTCTCGGTGAGTTGCTAAGGCAACTTCCGGTGAATTGTTCTGCGCCGACAAGTGTCCCAAACAAGCCCACTGCAGCTTATTTGCATCACATGCATCGAGCAACTCGGCCGCGTCCGTGTTCGAGATGCTACAACGGACTCCTCGTCCGTCGAGTTATCTCAGCCAACGTACTTATGGACAAAAAGATGGATGGGCAAAACAATTTCGATCTCATCACTGACCATCTTCTGATTCCTATCTTTCGCCAAGCATCTTTCGCCACCCATCATTCGATACTCGGTTTCCGAGCGAGGCGTTTCCACAGACCTACCGGCGAAACAGAGCAATCCCAACCATCATTGAGCTTCCCCCTGAGATTTATCGTCTTTGTATTTCTCCGTACTGGCGTAAACGACCTCCAACTCGTTCACGATCCGATGGATACCGTTCATGGACCGCAGAATCTCTTGTGCTAGCTGCTTCAGATAGTACGATCTCACTTCACCATGAAGGACGAGATGTCCCGAGCAAATCTCGCATTGAAGTCGCTTCAGCCCAAGACCGTTACAGGACCGCAATCTCTGTGCTGCAACCATGACGATCTCATTCGAGGATGAATCACTCGGTGATTTCAATGTGTCTCGCGATTGGACATGTGCGCTCACATTTTTGCGGCTCTTTGTCCGTTTTTCAGCGTAAGCAGTGGTAGTCGTTTGATTCAAGATTCAGCCTCCCCGCTCGGTCGAGCGACATTGCATGAGCAACTCAGCGTGGAAGAGGACGATAACAGCCGCCAACTTCCACATCTGAAGTATGTTTTAGTGCGACCGACGCCTGATTGTCATCGAGGAGGTTTTGAAACGAGCATGGTGGAATCCCCTAGACTTGGGCTCTACGCTCGATGATGGGGTGGTAACTCGAGCCGGGAAAGCGGCCCTTCGATTCCGAGTTCAACCCATCATTATCCATTTTCCAACATTGCCTGAATCGCTTGGCGATTTAGTTCGGCAGCCGTTTTCGCTCCTAGTTTCTTCTTGATATTCTCGCGATGGCTGTCGACGGTATGGGTGCTCAAGAAAAGTTGGTCCGCAATAGCACTCGTGGAAACTCCAGCGCCGATCAGCCTGAATATTTCCAACTCGCGATCGGTTAATGTCTCGAGCGGATCATCCATGACATCACGCTTTCCAAGAGCTTGGGAGACGAGCCGTTGCGTTGTTTCGGCACTCACATAGCGATCTCCCCGCAACACCGTTCGAATCGCTTCGATCAGCTTTTCATTCGATTCGTTCTTGTTGAGATATCCTAGAGCTCCAGCACGTAAGGCTCGCTCGGCGTATAGCGACTCCTCGAACGTCGATACGACCAACATTTTGGTTGTAGCGTTGAGCAATCGAATTCGCTTCACCAATTCGATTCCGTTTCCTTCCTTCAAGGATATATCGATCAGGACAAGATCGGGGCAGAGCTGTCTAACGAGTTCGACAGCAGCATTTTCGGTCGCTGCTTCGCCACAAACTTCCATGTCGTCTTGCGAACTAATTCTCATATTTAGCCCATCTCTCATCATCGGATGATCATCTACGATCATGATTCTCGACTTCGCTCTGAGTTTCTTCATGCTAGCTCACCTATTGTGGGTATCGTGCAGCGGACAGTCGTGCCGTTTTCTCGATTCCGGCTCACTCGAAGTTCTCCACCAATGATGCTCGCTCGGTATCTCATGATACGCAGGCCCAAGCCGCCTTCTGCGGACACCTCTGCGGTTTCTGTGGGTTCGAAGCCGATTCCGTTATCGGATATCTCAAGGACCGTTTCTACTGGATTCTGAGTAAGGGATATCTGAATGTCGCTTGCTTTGCCATGCTTGATGGAGTTGGTCAGCGACTCCTGGGCAATTCGGTAGAGTTGCGTGGCCACGGCGTCGTTGCTAATGGCCCCCGTCCCAACAGACTCGAAATGACAGTTGAGTCTCTGGTTGGCGTTTGTTGAGGATGCGAGATCCGCCAATGCTGACTGAAGCCCTTGAGCGTCAATCTGAACCGGCATAATTCCGTGTGAAAGCTTGTGGACATGTTGATTCGCTTCAATCAGACCCTGACTGAGTTTTGCAAGGGTTTGCTTGATCCGCTGATAGTCGATATCGCGAAGTATCCACTCTTTCGGTTTCTTTTCTGATCCATGGGTAGCATTATTGAGGAAGTCAGTCATGGCGCCGGCAAAGAGTGATAGTCCGGTCAATTCCTGTTGTGTTCCATCGTGAAGCTCCTGGCCGATCCGTGATTGCTCTTCGGTGGCGATCTCTAAAATTTGAGCTTGCAGCTGCTTTCGAAGCGTGATGTCTCTCAGGATGCCGGTGTAGAGCCCAAGGTGATCGACTCTACCGAGCGCGAGATCGACGGGGAATGTAGAGCCATCTTTACGTTGCGCGAGAACCTCGCGACGATTTCCAACGAGTTCGGAAATCCTCGCTGCAACGGTCTTCGATGCCCCGTCAGCTAGGTTGGAATTGAAGAGTGCTGGCAGCAACGCCGCGACGTTCTTCCCTATCAGTTCCCCAGGTTCAAATCGAAACATAAGCTCGGTCGCGTGATTGATGCTGTCGATCTTTCCCTGAAAATCGATCGTGATGATGGCGTCCGCGACCGTGTTTAAGATCGCATGCAAACGTTCCTTGCTTTCGTTGAGTGCAGCAAAATAGCGGGCGTCCTCTTCCCTCTGTACAGCCTCCGCCTTCTTCCTCTGAGTCAGGTCCACAAAGGTGATGACAACGCCTCCTACATGATCGTCGCTGGTTCGATAGGGTAAGATTCGCCGCAGGTAGTGCCTGTGTTCATGGGTTTCAATTTCCCGCTCGAGCAACGTCTCGTTCTCGAGCGCTAGACTGCATTCCTTCAGCATCGTATCGTCTGCGAAGTTTGGCGCTATATCCTTCAAGGGTCGACCAAGGTCTGTGGATAGCAAATTCAACAAGAATTTCGTTGGTGGAGTGAATCGCTTGATATTCAGTTGTTGGTCGAGAAAAATCGTTGCAATCTCCGTACTCGACATCAGGTTCATCAAATCGTCCGTAGCTTGTTTCAGCTCATTCACCTTTTCTTGGAGCTGGCCGTTGACGGTAATCAGTTCCTCGTTGAGGGATTGCAACTCTTCCTTTGACGTTTCTAGTTCTTCGTTGACGGACTGAAGCTCTTCATTGATAGACATGATCTCTTCGTTCGAGGTTTTGAGTTCCTCATTGGAACTTTCCATCTCCTCGATGGTGCTGTGCAGCTCTTCGCTCATCGACTTGAGTTCGATTTCGAGCTGCTGAACCAATTGCGAGTCTTCCGTCTGAATCGTTTCTTCAGCAATGGAACCGTCAATCGACTCGGAGTGTTTCACGAGCTCGTTGATGGTCAATTGTTCATGGAACAAGATCAAGAGCAAGCCAGCCACCTCCTTGGGTTCGAGAAGAGGCCTGGCAGTTACGGAGCACTTGAAGTAGTCACCACCTCGATTCACTCGTATATCCGATGTGACAACGGTTTGATTCTGTCGAATCGCGTCTCTGCAAGTCGCCCGAAGTTTCGTGCGCAGACCTGGTCTGGCCATGGCCAAGAGGTCTTTGGTCAGTTCGCCGCGCGGAAACTCTAGGAAATTGGCCAGCGGCCCAGTCACATAAAGAACCTCCAGCGAGTGATTGCACAAAGCAACCGCCGGTGCGTACTCGTTCAGAATCAGTTTTTCCGTAATCTCCTTAAAGCTCTTACGGTGGATCCCCAAGGGCGAACCCGACGCAATCACGTTGTAGGGTTCGGTCGATTTTCGGAATGGGATTTTGATCAACGCCCGTTTCGCAGAGTCAACCCTCCGAAACAATCGCCATTTCTTGGAGATCGTTTCAAACAATTCACTTGATCTTCCCGTGGTTTCCGAAGGCCCCAGAAAGAGATAGCCACCCGACACCAATGCAAAGTGAAAAAGCGACAGCACATTGTTCTGCATCTCGGGTTCAAGATAAATCAGCAGATTCCTACAGGAGATCAAATCAAGCTTCGAGAATGGAGCATCACCGATCAGGTTCTGGTTTGAGAAGACCACCAACTCCCTCAATTCCTTGTTTATTTGGTAATGCTGATCATCCAGCATCACAAAAAACTTCCGGAGTCGATCGGGAGAAACATCACCTGCGATACTGGCCGGATAGACTCCAGTCCGCGCAACTTCAATGGCATCGGCGTCAATATCACTGGCAAACAGTTGAACCTTTACGAATAACTTCGCGGCCTCCATCGCTTCCCACAACAGCATCGCGATGGAATAGGCTTCTTCACCGGTCGCACATCCCGCCACCCAGACTCGAATAGGCAGATCGCTCTTATGCCTTTCAATCATCGCCGGAATGATCTCTTGCTCGAGAATCTGATACGCATCAGGATCTCGAAAAAACGCGGTCACACTGATCAGCAGATCTTTGTAGAGCGATGTGATTTCGTCGGGTTGCTTATTGAGGAATTCGAGGTACTGGGGAATCGTGTCGATTTGGACAATTCCCATCCGGCGTAAAATCCTCCGAAGAATCATCGGCTTCCGATAAGGTCGAAAATCGTACTTCGCTCGCGAGTTCAAAAGAATCAAGATCTGATTCAGAATCTCAGAGGACTTTTCAGCGGTCGCCACTTCCCCGCTTGAACTATGGAGATAGGGCTGCTCGATATACTTCACGATTGCTGCTGGCATCTGCTCTGGAGGCAGAATGTAATCGACGATTCCGGTGCTAATCGCACTCTGCGGCATCTGGGTGTATTCGGCGGTGCCTGGCTCCTGAGCCATAACCATACCACCCGATAACTTGATCTCGCGAACGCCAAGTGTTCCATGACTGCCAGTGCCAGAAAGCACGATACCTATCGCTCGCTCTCCCTGATCCTTAGCAAGCGATCGAAGAAAGTAATCGATGGAGGTTTGCCAACCTTGGTTGATTGGTGGAGCGCTCAGCTGTAGCTTGCCATCAGAAATGGACATGAAGAAGCGTGGAGGAATGATGTACACGCAATTAACAAGAACAGCCACTCCATGTTTGGCCTCGATGACTGGCATCGAAGTCAGCTTGCTCAGCAATTCGACCATCATGCTTTCATGCGACGGATCGAGGTGCGGAATCAGAACGAAAGCCATCCCACTGTCCGAAGGCATTGCGGAAAAGAACTTTTTGAATGCGTCCAACCCGCCAGC
>JBILVV010000270.1:0-6813 GCA_044370255.1 Pirellula sp. | reverse complement strand
GCCTCCGCGTTTACCGGCTCGTAGGATACTTTGAAACGCAGAGGCGCAGAGAGCGCAGAGAATTGGAAATTGTTGAGAATGAAATAGGATTCCAACCCTAATCTTCCCTAATCCTCGACCGCGCACTCTCTGCGTTGCTCAGCGCCTCCGCGTTTACCGGCTCGTAGGATACTTTGAAACGCAGAGGCGCGGAGAGCGCAGAGAATTGGAAATTGTTGAGAATGAAATAGGATTCCAACCCTAATCTTCCCTAATCCTCGACCGCGCACTCTCTGCGTTGCTCAGCGCCTCCGCGTTTACCGGCTCGTAGGATACTTTGATACCCAGAGGCGTCGATAGCTAGCTCAACCTGAGACCGACTGTCATGAACCGTCTCGGTAATTATTTACGATTCGTTGTACACCATCGATTAGTTTCACTTCATGAAAATTGATCAATAGGCCGACGGTTAGTCCGATGATTCGAAGGTGAGACAGAGTTTGAGCTTGATCGATCGGGTGTATCGCCGATTTCGCTTTCAATTCCACGACGACCAATTCATTCACGAGCAGGTCAGCGCGAAACCCGCAGTCAAGCTTTACGTCGTCGTAGACCAAGGGGATTGGTTGTTCTTCTGTCACACGCAATCCTCTGCGTCGGAGTTCGTATGCCAAGCAAGCGCGATAGGCAGACTCTAATAATCCGGGTCCTAAACGGCGATGTACTTCAATCGCTGCGCCGATAATTGCCTCGGTGATTTGATTGATGCTCATGATTACTCCTTGCAACGATGAGGATAAAAACCGGAGATCACACTTTCCGATCCGTCGACTCCCCATCCGAGTAATAAAATGATGCGGGGTTTTGCTGGATCGTAGAGATTGGAACACAGTAAGCATAAACATCCACCCTCTTCCCATCTCCCCCCGTTAGCGCACCCTCTGCGTTTCTCTGCGCCTCCGCGTTTACTGGTTTTGACTCCCATTAGCCCCACCGCTATTCGGGGGCGCTGATCGATCGTGTCTTTGAGAATTGGCGAGGAGAGCGGCGGATCTAAATGTTCGCGATTAGGCTTGCCTACCTTCAAAGGACTGTTGCCGATTGGCTAGCGACTTGGAAGGTCGTTCCCGTTGCGAAATGGCTGCGACGGACCATGGCAAGGCCTACTGCACCTCCATTGTCATTCTCTGCCAACGAAGTCATTGTCCCGATCTCCTTGCCATCTACCTCGATCGAGTAAGGCAGCAACACGTTCGGTTTCTTTTCGAAGGAGAGTTGCACCAAGCGTTTTTGGACTTGCCCCAACGCATCTAGGCGAGCGACCGTCTCTTGGCCCAAATAGCAACCTTTCTTGAACGAAATTGCCCTCGCATCAATGCTGGCTTCTTGGGGCAAATTCCGATCGTCGAGATCAACCCCGTACCATGGCCAAAAAGCTTCGATGCGGGCTCGCTCCCAACCCGCGCGAGTTTCAGTGTTGCTCTCGGTAATCGCTCCGTCGCGATTATCCCGCGAGAGCTCGGCAAGTTTCCCTATCGGTACAAATACGAGTGCGCCGCCTAATATCCAGGGGACTGGAGCCACCACCACATTCCAAACCAAATGCGAAGACTGGAAGGCTACGGCATCGTCATGGTTTAGAAACAGGATCGCGTCCCAATCAGGACTCGCATCCTGCACTGCTGCATCCTCGCGGATGATATAGCGGTCGAAATGCGGGACCAGTCGTGCGCCTTGACCAGGGCTGGAGATAAACCACAGAGCATCCTCGCGAGCCAGAGCGAAACCATGGCTCAACGTACGACCTTTGACATCAGTAACAAATGTCTCGGCAAGTTGACCGGGGGCTAGTGACTTCAGATCCTGCGTGCACAGGTTGTTAGCGATCTTCAATCGATCAGCGCCGCTTACCGCTAGGATCGTCAACTCTCCGAGCAAAAATCCCTGGGCCATAGTTCATCACACGTTGAAGAGGAAGTGGCAGATGTCGCCGTCGTGCATGATGTAGGTCTTTCCCTCGGTCCGCATCTTGCCATTGGCACGAATCTCTTTTTCGCTGCCGTACTGCTCAAGATCGGCGAGTGTGTAGACCTCGCAGCGAATGAAACCCCGTTCAAAGTCGGTGTGGATCACTCCGGCAGCCTCGGGGGCTGTGGCACCGACGGGGATCGTCCAGGCGCGGATTTCTTTCTCGCCAGCCGTGAAGTAGCTTTGCAAACCGAGTGTTCGGTAGGCCTCCCGTGCGACCACTTGAAGAGCGGGTTCCTCCAGTCCCACGCCGGCGAGCATCTCGCTCCGATCGGGTTCGTCGAGTTCGGCGATCTCCGCCTCGAGTTTGGCGCATACCGGCACGACCGATGCCCCAATCTTGCTCGCGAATTCACGCACCTTTTGGACCAAAGGTCCGGTACCGTGCAGATCGGTTTCATCGACGTTGGCGATGTAAAGGATCGGCTTGGCAGTCATCAGGCCAAAGCTGGAGATCGCCTTGGCTTCGGCTTCATCGAGCTTCATGGTCCGGAGCGGCTGCTCCTTGTTGAGTTGTTCCAAGCAATGCTGAATTGCGGCCACTCGCAACTTCGCTTCCTTGTCCCCGGTCCGAGCGGCCCGTTCGGCTTTGGGAAGTGCGGTCTCGAGCGTTTGAATATCCGCGATCATCAACTCCAACTCGATCGTTTCGATATCGGACACCGGATCCACTTTACCGGAAACGTGCGTCACATCCGGGTCCTCAAAGCAGCGCACGACCTGAAGGATCGCATCCACTTCACGGATGTGGCTGAGGAATTTATTTCCGAGCCCTTGTCCTTCGCTCGCCCCTTTCACGATGCCCGCGATGTCTACGAGTTTGAACATCGCAGGGATAATTTTTTGCGTTGCGATATGCTTGTTGATCTGAGTCAACCGATTGTCGGGGATACTGACAATCCCTTCGTTAGGCTCGATCGTGCAGAACGGATAATTAGCCGCCTGGGCACCCTGTGAACCGGTCAATGCGTTGAACAGAGTGCTCTTGCCTACGTTCGGTAGTCCGACGATACCTGCTTCCATTTTGGTGACCTCCTAGCTTTCGTGTCGCAAGAGTGGGAAGAGGATCACATCGCGAATGCTTCGCGAGTTGGTCAGCAACATCACCAAGCGATCGATTCCGATCCCCAAACCACCTGCGGGAGGCATGCCGTGCCGCAGTGCGCGAATGAAGTCTGTATCCATTCGTGCCATGGAGTCATCCTCGGCCATCCCTTGCAATTGCGTCTTGAACAGGTTTTCTTGCAAGATGGGATCGTTGAGTTCGGTGTACGCGTTTGCCAATTCCATACCGTGAATAAACAACTCGAAGCGTTCCGCGATTTCGGGCTGGGTCGCGCTCCGCTTGGTCAGTGGGCACAAGCTCGCTGGGTAATCGGTGACGAAGACCGGCCCGATCAGGGCGTCTTCGACTTTTTCTTCGAAGACTTCGCTGATCACGACGTCGGGGTGTTTCCCATCGGGATCGAGTCTGAGTTTGCGTGCCAGGCTCGCGATTCCTTCATGATCGGTGATCTTGAGGCCGGTGTGCTCCTCGAACAGTTCGGTGTAGGTGCGTCGTTTGAACGGGGGAGTGAAATCGATTTCCAGATCGCCCCAGTGGGTCTTGTATCCTTGGCCGATAGCGTCGAGAGCTTCGACAATAATTTGCTGGGTCAGATCCATCATCACACGATAGTCCGCGTAGGCCCAGTAGAGTTCGATCATGGTGAACTCAGGATTATGACGCGGGCTGATCCCTTCGTTCCGATAGACGCGGCCGATTTCGTAAACGCGTTCGATGCCGCCGACCATCAGTCGCTTCAGATGTAATTCGAGCGCGATACGCAGGAACAACTGCATGTCCAAGGCATTGTGATGCGTTGTGAATGGCTTGGCCGCAGCTCCACCCGCGATGGTATGAAGCGTTGGGCCTTCGACTTCGACAAAGTCGTGTTTGGCGAGCGTGCTGCGGATCGAGTGGATGATCTTCGTTCGCTTGAGGAAGGTTTGCAGCGAATCGGTATTGTAAGTCAAATCGAGATAACGCATCCGCTGGCGCAGTTCGGGGTCTTGCAAGCCCGCGTGTTTTTCCGGTGGTGGCTCGAGGGTCTTGGTCATGAAGTGAAGCTTCGATGCAAAGACCGTGAGTTCACCGGTGTTTGTTCGACCGAGTCGGCCATCAACGCCGATGAGATCGCCAAAGTCGAGCAGTTTGGTCAGTTCAAAATCTTCGTCGGACACATGCCCCTTGGGGATCATGATCTGGATGTCGCCAGTCAAATCGCGGATATTGAGGAATACCAACTTGCCGGCCGTACGCATCAGCATGATTCGACCGGCGACGCGAACGGCGGGGCCAATTTCTTCGCCCCCCGGTCCCTTGCTGGCCTTCCAAGCCTTGTAGTCGATGATTTCAGGGCCATCGAATTCGGGGAGGGGGATTTGGTTGCCGTCGGCTAGTTGATAGCGAACTTCTCCTTGGCGGGCGCGGACCGCTTCGATGAACGATCGACCATCGAAGCGATGGCCCCACGGATCGAGCCCCTGGGCTTCGATTTTCTTGAGTTTTTCAAGCCTTGCTGCTTGATGAACCCCTAGTTCGCCCGAATCGTGTGGTTGAGAATCTGTCATAGTGTTTGGTTCGAAAAAGAATAAATCCTCGAATGGGTCGAAGATTGTAAGGCAAACCGCTGGAAAACCAAGCCGAACCGGGAAAGTCGACGATGGAACTCTTCGCTGCGGCAGAACAGTCCAATCGCGAGCAAGCGATGCCGCTGGCCGCTCGTATGCGTCCGAAAACGCTTGATGAAATGGTTGGCCAGGCTCATATCCTCGGGCCCGACAAACTGTTGCGACGGCTTGTTAAGACACGGCGCCTTCAGTCGATTCTTCTCTATGGGCCTCCAGGTACGGGGAAAACAACCCTCGCTCGGTTATTGGCATCGGAGACTCAGGCTGCATTTCGGCAATTGAATGCGGTCACTAGCGGCATCAAGGAACTTCGCGAATCGCTCGATTGGGCCCGCGACGAACTGTCTGCCACGGGCTCGCGACCCATTCTCTTCATCGACGAGATCCATCGCTTCAATCGTTCCCAACAAGATGCCTTACTCCCCGACGTCGAGGTCGGAGTCATCGCTTTAGTCGGCGCGACAACCAGCAACCCGTACTTCGCCGTCAATGGTGCGTTGCTCAGTCGCTCGCAGGTCTTTGAGTTGCAATTGCTCAGCGACGAGGAACTGATCGGGTTGATGGAGCGAGCACTAAGCGATCGGGTTCATGGGCTCGGAAAATTCCAGGTGAGTGTGCATCCCGATGCTCTTGCCTACTGTGCACGGATGTCAGAGGGAGACGCCAGGCGGGCACTCAACGCGTTGGAATTGGCGGTATTGTCCGGCAACAGCTATCCCGCTGAAATCACGATCCAGCACATGCAGGAGTGCATGCAGAAAAAGGTGTTGCAATTCGATCCTTCGGGGGATGGCCATTATGACATGGCTAGTGCCCTGATAAAAAGCATACGCGGTTCCGATGCCGACGCATCCCTTTATTGGCTAGCACGTATGTTAGAGAGTGGCGAAGAGATCCGGTTTCTCTGCCGCCGATTGGTCATCCTCGCCAGCGAAGACATCGGCAACGCGGATCCCCATGCTTTGACTCTGGCCGTGTCAACGATGCAAGCCTGCGAGTTTATCGGTCTGCCCGAGTGCCAATTGACTCTGTCGCAAGCGGTGATTTATCTCGCGCTAGCGCCCAAGAGCAATTCGGCGACAACCGCGATTGCCAATGCGCGCCGCGAGGTCAAGGAAGGAAAAGTGATTCCGGTTCCAGTGCATCTAAGGGATGGGCATTATTCCGGCTCAAAGGATCTCGGACACGGCGTTGGATATGAGTATGCTCACGACGCGGAGGAGGGTATTGCAGCGCAGGATTACTTGGGAGTCGATCGTCAATTCTATGAACCTGTCGAGCGCGGGTTTGAGCAGGGACTCGCGGGTCGCTATCGCGAGATCCAAAAGCAACTCAAGCCTGGTCAGCAAACGGACGCAACGCAACGCCCGCTACGTCAATCCCTTGGATAATATGAGAATGCAAAGACAAAGGGTGAGAACTGGCATTGATCAATTGGTTAGCGAGCAGTTTCGCGTTTTAGAAGGCAAACGGGTCGGCTTATTAACCCACGCACCAGCCTGCGATTCGTTTCTGCGCCCGACGTTGGCACTGGTTCAAGAAGCACTTGGGGACAAACTGAAAATCGTGTTTGCTCCGGAACATGGCTTTCATGCGCACGCCCAGGACTTGGAACCGGTGAAAATCGATGCTTCAAAAACTCAGACTGAGTTCATTAGCCTATACGGTGACGATGTGTCGTCACTGCACCCGAAATCTATGGACTTAGCAAAAATTGATATTCTTGTGGTTGATCTGGTAGATGTCGGTAGCAGATACTACACCTTTCAAGCCAGCATGCTGTATTGCATGAAGGCGGCCTTCGCACAAGACCTGCCGGTGCTAGTCTTGGACCGTCCCAATCCTCTTGGATGTCAAGTTGTAGAGGGCCCCATGCTGAAAGTTGGATGGGACAGCTTCGTTGGTGTACACTCGATTCCCACGCGACATGGCATGACGATCGCTGAGCTTGCAAGATTCTATCAGGGAGAGCTTGGCCTGAAGGGAGACCTAGAGATTATCCCCTGTGAAGGATACAGTCGAACTCTGTGGCTAGACCATACCACCGTCCCTTGGGTAATCCCCAGCCCGAATATGCCCTCGTTGGACACCGCGATCGTATATCCAGGCCAGTGTCTGCTGGAAGGGACAAAT
>JBILVV010000269.1:0-6815 GCA_044370255.1 Pirellula sp. | reverse complement strand
GTACTTCAATTCGATATCGATCTCAGGAGGCTTGCCAGCGTACTTGATCGCATTCTCCATCAGGTTGCGGATCAGAATCTCCGCGTCCACACGGTGAGCGAGAATCTCGCACGTCGCTACTTGAAGCCGTACGCTATCCGCAGGAATAGAATTCTGAGTTGTCAGCTCTGTAACGAATTGGCGAATCACCGCATCTAAATCGATCCATTCAGGGGGGGCGGGGTCGTTCTGCTTCTGTTGCAAGCGGGCAACATCCAGTAACTGGTTGATCAATCGATCGAGGCGATCCACATCCTCCATCATGGTTCGATAGAACTCGATCCGCTGTTCCCCCTCAACGGGACGTCGATGAAGGGTCTGAAGATAGAGTTTCAGGGACGCGATCGGTGTCTTGAGTTCGTGGGTGACCGCATCGATGAAGTTGCTTTGCCGACGGTTCAAATTGATGTTCTGGATGATCCAGACCAGATACAAAATGATACCGATGAGAATGAACACGAAGATGATCGAGCCGACACTCAGCAGGACCCAGTAAACGCTGCTGTTTTTGGTGGGTGCGGAGATGGCGTTGAAAACATTGAGGAGTACCCATCCGACGGTCAGACCGACAACGCCGACGATCATGAAGATCGCCAGGAGGATCGGCCATGTGAGGCTCTTTCGTTCAAACACTTGGTTTACCCGTTCGTCGAGTGGATGTGATGAATGGTGGCGGAATTCGGTTCAGAAAAGTGTCTCCAGAATTCTCATTAATTTTACAAAATTCCTGAGTCCCCCCAGTTCCGACCGTGACTTACGCGGGTTTGAGTTATTACAATTTGTTGCAATATTTGGGTGGTTGTCCCACTCTAAGGAGCATGGGAGGCGGTTTACACGCCTTTAATTAACGAAGGAATCGTTCCGATGACCCCTGAAGCAAATCCAGCGTATCTTTCCAGGCAGGTTTGGCAGGCCGTTTCCGAGCATGCGTTCCGGTCGATCTCCGGTCGCGATTTATGTCCTGAGCAATCTCGGGTCGAAAACCTGAGACCAGTGTACGCGATCGATGAGGACGAATTTCAGTATGGTCGCCAAATATGGCATTTTGAAGCCATGGGAGTGACCTCTACAGGTCGCAAGCAAGTCATTTTTGGGATGATCGAGTTTTCGGTCCAGTACGGTTTCCTGGAACTGCGGCATTCTGTATTCTTCGATCAGTCGGCCGACAGAGAGCACTGCTTCGCGCAACTAACGCATCAAGTGTCTGACGATCCGATGATGAGTGCATCAACGCGATTTTGGGTTTGGGCAGCTTGGGCCAGCATCGCCATCCTCACGGGTGGATGGGTAGTGGCCCTATGTCGACATCTTGTGGCTTCCCCGCTGGATTTTCCCGGTTAGTGCAAAACAGGTATCGCCGAACCTGGGATAACGCGCACAATCATTCGGAATGACGACACCACGTTGGATCGAACTCCGAGGCGCTTCGGAGAATAATCTGTGCGAGTTGGATGTGGACATCCCTTTGCACCAATTGACGGTTGTTTGCGGGGTGAGCGGGAGCGGAAAAACGTCTCTTGCTCTAGACACTCTATTCGCCGAAGGACAACGGCGTTACATCGAGAGTTTTTCGGCATACACGAGGCAGTTCCTGGCTCGGATTGAGAAGCCTCATTTTCGATCGCTGAATAATCTTCCCCCTTCTCTCTCCATGACGCGAGGTGATCGGACTCGCAACAATCGTAGCACCGTAGGAACGGCGAGCGAGTTGATGGAGCCGATGCGAATTCTCTTTTCGCTGATCGCGAAACCTTATTGCCGGTCCTGTGGAAGGGAAGTTGTCTGCCATACGCCGCATGCCGTCGCGTTGCAACTCAGTCGCATGCCATCCGCCCGTGCGATGCTCTGTTTTGAATTGGCATGGAAAACCAAGGTCGACTTGGCTGCTCAATGTTTTGACTTACAAGCTGCTGGGTTTATCCGCGTGATTCTCTCCGACTCGATGGTTGAATTATCAGGAGACAGGAAGTCATGGGGAGGCCAGGTTTCTGCGCGAGGAACGGGCTTGGTGGTCGTCGAACGTTTTCGAACGGGAGATAACCAACTGCCGCAGAGCCTCGTTCCCGCGATCGAGTTGGCATTCGATCAATCAAATCGGGGAATTGTTATCTTGGTGGAATCGACAGATGCAAAGACATCAGACAAGTCACGAGAAGTGGACGGCAAGCAATTTCTCGAGCAGTGTTATGCGCGCGACCTGAGATGCGAAGCGTGCCAAATCGACTACCCCGCTGCCGAACCGCGATTATTCAATTTCAATAGCCCGATCGGTGCATGTCCCTCATGCGCCGGGTTTGGCGAGGTCTCTTCGATCGACATGGACAAAGTCATCCCGGACCGCAGTTTGTCCTTGCGAGACGGCGCGATTGCTCCGTGGAGAACTCCCTCCTACTCCCATGAACTTGACGAACTTTCGACGCTAGCGGGGGACTTTGGTCTGCCGATGGACGTGCCGGTATCCAAGCTGAACAAGAAACAGTGGGCCATCGTCCAGCATGGAGTTCCGGAACGCCGATTCGGTGGTCTGGATGGCTTTTTCGCTTGGCTGGAACGCAAGAAGTACAAGATGCATGTGCGTGCGTTTCTGGCGAGATGGCGAACCTACTCCCAGTGCCCTGCATGTCAGGGGGCTCGATTATCGCCAGATGCGTTGGTTTATCGTTATGAAGGATCCGATTTTTCGAACTGGTGCAGCCAGAGCATGGCGGATCTCCGTACCGCGATCGAACACCTTCGTACTTCCGCGATTTCAGAGGCCTCAGGGGATGAAGCCCTCATGATCGCAATACAAGAAGTCGATGCGAGGCTCCGATACTTGGATGAAGTCGGATTGGGCTATTTGACCCTCCATCGCACCATGCACACGCTCAGTGGGGGGGAAGCTCAACGAGTGCATTTGACGACGCTGTTGGGCTCTGACCTAGTCGATATGCTTTATGTCCTCGACGAACCCACCGTGGGTTTGCATCCGAGCGATACCTCGCGTGTCGCGGTTGCGGTACAGCGACTAGTCGATCGCGGCAACACCGTGCTTCTGATCGAGCATGAACCGTTTTTGCTCTTTCGCGCGGATCATGTGATTGAGATCGGTCCTGGGGCTGGTGAGCAGGGAGGCCGTATCTGTTATTCGGGGCCACCCGACGCATGGGAACGGTCCAATACGCTCACCGCTCGTTATCTTTTCGGTAACGCCAATCCCGCACCCGTGGCTCGCAAGATAACTCGCAGAGCCGTGCGACTCGAGGGAGCCGTTGGCAGGAATTTGCAGATCGAACATGTGTCGTTCCCTGTCGGATGCTTGATCGCAGTCGTCGGAGTTAGCGGCAGCGGGAAGAGTTCATTGGTGATGGAGACCTTGGTTCCTGGCGTATTGAAGTCACTTGGGCAAGAGGAACTTGCAGGGCTTCCCTACAGCAGTGTGAGCTTGGTCGATTCAATCGAAGGATGTGTCGCGATCGATCAAAGCCCAATCGCTAAATCGATTCGTTCGACTCCGGCAACCTTTACCAAAGCGATGGATGAGATACGCTCCGTTTTCGGGAGTCTTACCGAATCCCGCGGGCGGGGGATGACCGACAGTCATTTCAGTTTCAATAGTGCGGCTGGTCGGTGTTCTGAGTGCGAAGGCTTGGGCTTTACGGTTGTCGACATGCAGTTCATGGCGGACATTCGGCTGACGTGCACGCACTGCGGTGGAACGCGATATCGGCCTGAGATTCTTCAGGTTCGGTATCGGGAACGATCTATTGCTCAGGTGCTTGAGATGAGTATCTCCGCGGCGCACAGTTTCTTTCGAGGCGAACCGAAAGTGCAACAGCGGCTCAGGGCGATGCTCGATATCGGATTGGGGTACCTGCCGTTAGGACAGTCGCTATCTGCCCTTTCAGCGGGGGAATCGATGCGGCTGAAGTTGGCTGCACACTTGCAGGACAAACGAAATCACTTGATCGTTATGGATGAACCGACAACCGGTCTACATTTCGCCGATGTCGAGCGGCTTTTGTCTTGCCTGAGTGTTCTGATAGACCGGGGTAACAGCGTTATTTTGGTCGAACACAACGAGCAAATCATTCGATCGGCCGACTGGATCCTCGAGTTGGGGCCGGGGGCTGGCCCCGCGGGGGGACGAGTTCTTTATGCGGGCCCACGCGAAAAATACTTCCGGGATGCAGATACGCCGACAACTCGAACGCTTGCGGAGAAGTTCTCCGTATCCGATCATCGGCCGTGACTTTACAATAATAAGAGGAGCGGTAGGTGTCCCTGAAGGAGTTTGGCGAGAATCGACGATATGGCAGAGAATGAAAAACATGAGGACGAGCTGCTGTTGGATTCGGCACTCCTCGCATTCTTGAAACGCCATGATCATGGAGAAAAAGTCGATCGCGAGTCTTTTTTGCGAGAGCACCCGGAACTGGCAGAGCAACTTCGCTCATTGTTGGATGCTGCGGATTGGATCGAGCGGATGGCTGGACCGACGATTGCCGACTCGCTTGACGAATCCGTCAACAACGCCCCTCCGTATGATCCGAATCAGGTAACCATCGACCTGAAAGCAGTGACGGCCCCGGGCCGATCCGGCCAAGAGGGCAACGTGCGCATTGCGACGGCCGAGAAGCATGACGAGATCAGCCTCTCAGAAGTCGGATCGTTGGAAAACACGCATACCAACCTACCCTGCAGGTTCGGTGAGTACTTGCTGGAAAAAGTGCTAGGTCGTGGAGGCATGGGGGTCGTCTACTTGGCCAATCAGGTTCAACTCAATCGCCGTGTTGCAATCAAGATGATTCGTTCGGGTGCTTTGGCGAGCGAGGCGGAAGTGTCTCGATTTTATAGCGAAGCTAGAAGTGTTGCTAAGCTTGATCATCCCAATATCGTCACCGTTTATCATTGTGGCGAGAACGCAGGGCATCATTTCTTTTCGATGGACTACATACCGGGTACCGATCTGGCTAAACGCTTAACTGAAGGACCTATGGATCCTAAGGAAGCCGTTCGTTATGTTCGCGATGTCGCCAGAGCGATCGACTACGCGCACAGTCATGGGGTGGTTCATCGCGACTTGAAACCAGCGAATGTCCTGATTGATCCGGACGATGAAGTGGTTCTCACAGACTTCGGTCTCGCGAAACAAATGGGGGGCGAGCAAGGATTGACAGCAACAGGAGCGGCGCTTGGGACACCCAGTTACATGTCTCCCGAGCAGGCGATGGGTAAAAGCGAAGACCAAGGGGTGGCGACCGATGTTTATTCCATGGGTGCGATTCTCTTTGCGTTGCTCACTGGAAGGCCACCTTTTCAAGCCGATAGTGTTATGCAGACACTGCTTCAGGTGATGCAACGACCAGCACCAAACGTTCGGCAACTACGATCCGATGTGCACGGCGATTTGGAGACAATTGTTAGTAAATGCCTAGAGAAATCCCCTGCGATGCGTTTCGCGACAGCAAAGGAACTTGCAGACGATTTAGACCGCTTCTATCACGGCCACCCGATAGAAGCAAAGCCCCCTTCATTGCCTCGCAAACTTCGGTTCTGGATTAGTGGAATCCCGTTGGTCGCAGCGTTAACAGGCGTTCGGCATGGCGAACCCAGTCGATCACAACGATGGGCACAGCGGATTCTTATTGCGTCTGTCGCGTTGATCTTGGCAACCATTTTCTTTGGGCGTTCCGTTCAGCATTGGTATCAAGACACTGTTCTCCCATCACGAATCACCATCGCCTCCGGTGCCCCAGGGGGAATGTACTTCGATATTGCGGGCAAGTTATCGGACCGGATGCAGACAGGTCGTAAAACCCAGCCATCGGTCCTCTCTACTGGTGGATCGTTCGAGAATCTTCGTTTGTTGATGGACCGGCAAGCGGAAGTCGCGATGGTACAAGAGTCAACGATACGCGCTGACCAAGTCGCTGTCGTGGCACCCTTGTTTTTCGAAGCGGTGCATGTTCTGGTACCGAAATCCTCGAACATTGAACGCGTAGAGCAACTGGCAGGCAAATCCATTGTCATGGGAGCAAAGGATTCCGGCACGCGGCAGGCTGCGCTGCGACTGTTCAAGCATTTCAACCTCAAGGAGCAGGACATCGATATTGTGGACGGGGACTGGACCCAATCTTCAGTTCGCACACCTGACCGCGTATTGATTGCGGTCGTCAAATCGGGCCAAACAGGGATGATGAGTTTGCTGGCTGAGGGCCAATATCGTCTCTTATCGATTGATGTAGCACCGTCAGTCTTGATGTCTGAACCGATGTTTCGTTTGTATGAGATAGAAGCGGGAGCCTACCAGGGGATCGTAGAGAAACCGATAAAAACACTCGCAACAACAGCGATGTTGGTGGTCCCCAAAGACGCATCATCGCGTCTGGTGGAGGAGTGTTTATCGGCAGTTTACGCCGAGCCCACCTTAACCGAAGGTTTGATCACGAAGGAATTGGCAGCGGGTTGGCAGGGGCTCCCCTACCACGAAGCCTCTCGACGCTATTACGAACGGCCATAATCTTTCACACTACCTGAAGGTCTTGAAACGCCGCATGTACGTGCCACCCACCTATTTGCCATTTCCTCTCTTTTCTGCTACCCTGTTCTTCCGAGGAGAATCACTATGCCTAGACCCCTGCGGTCCGAACTGTTCGATCCCAACGAAGTCTGTATCGTGCACTGCATCCAACGCTGTGTCCGGCGTGCCTTCCTGGCAGGTCTCGACCCCGTATCGGGAAAGAATTACGAATCCCGCCGCGAATGGATCCGCGCTCGCCTAGAATGCCTCGCCT